>MVZN01000034.1 GCA_002069125.1 Spirochaetes bacterium ADurb.BinA120 | reverse complement strand
CTTACAAGGGACAACTCGGCTAATATCGATCTGCTCGCCGGGCTGATCAAGAAGAACGTAAAGCTGGAAGAGATCAAGTAATAACCGTTCGATCTCCGATTCGTCGGTGATCTCAAGGACGGACAGGTCGGCGACCCCCGCCCTGTCCGCACAGGCGGTTCCGCACCCGGACACGATAAGCGCGATATCCGCCTTTTCGTCCAAGCGTACCAGCCTGAAGCCGTTGGGCAGGTTTCGGCGGATGTGTTCGACCGCCGCGACACGGTCGTAGCGAGGCGAACATCCCCCGCAGTACTTCAATCCGATCCTCATGGCACTCCGGTCACTCCTCTATGCCGCAGAGCCGCTTGGCGACCTTCTGCTTCTGTTTGAGGTTGACCTGCCTGGCGATCATGATGCGCTGGGCCTGCGGGGAGCCCGCGCCGTGCATTGATTCGGTCAGGTATCCGACCGCCGCCGTGCCCATCGTGATGTTTTCGATGAGGCGGAGGATGCGGCAGCGGTTTTCAGTCGGGACATCGGCCCTGCCCCGGTAATATTTGTTGAGCCAGTTCCCGACGAGGGGTGATTTGAAGTCTTTCTCCGAGGGGAGGGTCACCAAAAGGCCCCCGGCGATGTCCTGCGCCAGGCGCGCGATCTCGTAGGGGAAGCGCGTGATGTTCTGCTTGTGGACGTTGGCGAGCAGGGTGTTAACGTAATACGTCCCCGACGGCTCCCTATGCCCCTCCGCAGCGCAGGCGATACAGCCGCAATAAAGGGTTTCGTTAAGGTGGTTCATCTCGATGATTTTATCCTTCACATGGGAGGCCTTCTCGGCGCCGTTGTATTCGGCGGCCGTCTGGGCGGCCCCTATTAGCACGTCGCCCACGCCGACCTTGCAGGCGTAGCTCTGTCGATGGTACGAGGCGAACTGCTCGACGAGCTGTCCGGAGAAATCGTATTCTTTGTACATGAAGACCCTGTCCCAGGGGACGAACACGTTATCGAAGACCACCAGGGCCTCGTGTCCGCCGAATAACTGGTTGCCTCTGTCAATGGCGCCCTCTTCGAGCTTGCGGGTGTCGCACGACTGGCGGCCCATGATATAGGTGATTCCCTCCGTGTCCGAGGGCAGGGCGAAGGATACCGCGAAGTCTTTGTCCTCCTCTCTCATGGAGATGGTCGGCATTACGATGATCTCGTGCGAGTTAACCGCGCCGGTCTGGTGAGCCTTCGCGCCGCGGACTACTATGCCGTCCTTTTTTTCC
Source organism: Spirochaetes bacterium ADurb.BinA120 (assembly GCA_002069125.1). Taxonomy (GTDB): domain Bacteria; phylum Spirochaetota; class UBA4802; order UBA4802; family UBA5368; genus MVZN01. The sequence continues at coordinate 30,459 of MVZN01000034.1, read as the reverse complement.
TCGACCACATGCAGAAAGAGGTCGGGATCGGCCTGCTGGTGCGGGGCCAGCCCCCTGTTTCCCTTGGGATCGGTCATGGCCCCGTCGCACACCAGGTCGTTGTTCTGGACATATTCGAGATACTTGAGAAAGCGCTTGTTGTATTGCGTACCGTATTTTTTATCGATATCGTAGGTGACCATCGAAAGGGCGTTTAACGCGTCCATCCCCACGCATCGCTGGAAGCAGCATCCGGTGAGCGAGCCGAGCAGACGGCCCATCTTGCTCTTTTTTACGAGGTCATCGACGCTCTGATGTATATGGCAGAAGCGGTTTATCCTTTTCCCGGTGATGTGCGATGTCGCGGTCATGAGGTCTTCATATTCCGGCATGTGCGCCAGTTTGTAGGTCATTGCCACGGCGTTCATAGACGGACGGATGATGGAGTCGTCGACCACGTTCTTCACCCTCTCGCCGAACATGTATACCACCAGATTGAGTTTTCTAAGGCTCTCTTCGTATTCTTCGGCGGTTTTCAGCGCGATTCGGTCATTCTTCATTGCAACCCTCCAGATGGAAGCCCGCCCGTGAGCCTATTGAATGGGCCGGCCGGCTCGGTGTTCAATAGGGTGTGGCTCTTCCGCTCACCTGGCTATTAACGCCGATATTAAAACAAGGGCGGAGATTTTCATCCCCGCCCCATAATATCATATCGACGCGCATTTAACGCAACGAATTTACACTATGCCGTAGGCAAGCATGGACCTTGCCACCTTGATGAACCCGGCGATGTTGGCTCCGGTCACATAGTCGCCCTTTCTGCCGTAGGTCTCGGAGGCGTCGAGGCAGGCCCGGTGTATGCTCTTCATTATACCTTGGAGTCTGGAATCCACCTCCTCCCTGGACCATGAGAAACGCATGCTGTTCTGGGACATCTCGAGCCCGGAGGTCGCGACGCCGCCCGCATTTGCGGCCTTCCCGGGGCCGTAGAGTATCTTGTACTCCTGAAAGACATCGACAGCCTCCGGGGTGGATGGCATGTTCGCCCCCTCGGACACGCACCCGCACCCGTTCTTTACCAGCGCCTCGGCGTTCTTGCCGTTTATCTCGTTCTGGGTGGCCGACGGAAAGGCCATGTCGACCTTAAGGCCCTGCTCGCGCGCGACATCCCACACATCCTGGCCTTCGAAGAATTTCGCCCCGTATTTATCCGCGTATTCCTTGATTCGCCCGCGGCGGTTGTTTTTGAGGTCCATCACGAAGGCGAGCTTGCCGGCGTCGATGCCTTTCTCGTCTATGATGGTCCCGTTGGAGTCGCTAAGGCTTATCACCCTGCCGCCGAGGGCGTTTATCTTCTCGACCGTATACTGGGCCACGTTGCCCGATCCGCTGACGAGGGCCACCTTGTCTTTCATTTCCTGGCCGCGCGTGGCTAACATCTCGGCGGCGAAATAGGTCACGCCGTATCCGGTGGCCTCGGGACGAACGAGGCTTCCGCCGTAATCGAGCGCCTTGCCGGTGAGGACGCCGGTGTGTTCGTTTCGGATCTTCTTGTAATAACCGTACATGTAACCGATCTCGCGCCCGCCGACCCCTATGTCGCCGGCCGGCACGTCCGTGTCGGCGCCGATGTGCCGGTAGAGCTCGCGCATGAAGGCCTGGCAGAAACGCATGACCTCCATTTCACTCCTGCCCTTTGGGTCGAAGTCGCTGCCTCCCTTGGCGCCCCCCATGGGAAGAGTCGTGAGGCTGTTCTTGAATATCTGCTCGAATCCGAGGAACTTGATGATACCCAGGTTTACCGAGGGATGAAAACGAAGCCCCCCCTTGTAGGGCCCTATGGCGTTGTTGAACTGAACGCGGATACCGCGGTTCACTTGCACCTCGCCCCTGTCATCCACCCACGGAACTCGGAACATTACGACCCTGTCCGGTTCGACTATTCTCTCGAAGATGCCCGCCTTTACAAATTCGGGATGTCTTGCAATTGTGGGCTCGAGGGTGTCCAACACCTCCTTGACGGCCTGATGGAACTCCATCTGTTCCGGGTCCTTTCTTCTCACCCTCTCGAGGATTTCGTTCATGAGTGACATCACCGTTCTCCTTGCATTAACCTAAATTGCGTCCCGCGACAATTGCCTGGCCGAAATTAATTCGCATCAAATCTAATCGTTATAATCCGGGAGAAAGTCAATAATTATAGGCCCGAAAAGACGGGCGAATTGTTACGGAAATGTAAATTTTTTTCCGTCATGCCGGAGGATGATGGTCGGCCCTGGGACGAGCGCGGACGGGGAATTTGGGTTGACCGCACTGTGTGACGGGTGTAAACCGATGTGGCCGTGATTGACGAAACAAAGGGGTGGAAGGATGGATGAGCGAATTACAGTAAGGTCTCCGGCGGCTGTGATCGTTTTCAGCGTGATAAGCTGCGGGATTTACGCGCTGTATTGGATTTACAGGTTTGCAAGCGAGCTAAAGGATTTTACGGACAGGGACGACATCAATCCGGGGCTCGATCTTCTTCTTTGCATCCTGTGTTTTCCGTATGTCGTCTATTGGTCATATAAATACGGCATGGTGCTCGACGAGGCGCTGGAGAAGACGGGACAAAAGCCCGACGGTAACGCCGTACTCTATCTGGTGCTCGCGGTGTTCGGCCTGTTTATCATCTCCATGGCGATCATGCAGGCGACCGCCAACAGGCTCCAGGGGAAGCGGGTTGCGTAAGCGAAACCTCATTGCACTGGCCGGGGCCGTGGCCGCGGTGATCGTTATCGCCGAATTCTGTGGGTCCGTGTGCTTTTTTAAATCCGTTTACGGCCTGCCCTGCCCGGGATGCGGTCTGACCAGGGCGCTCCTCGCGCTTGCCGGGGGAGAGATCGCTTCCGCGCTTCGGTTGCACCCTCTTGCGCCGCTCGTTCCCTTTCTGGGGCTGGTCGCCCTATTCAGAAACACTGTTCCCTTTCAGGCCCTTTACCATAGCGCTTCCTTCTGGGCGGCCTGCGCCGCCTGTTTTATCGCGGTATGGGCGGTGCGCATGATTCTATATTTCCCCGATATCCCTCCGATGGAATACTCCTGTTCGTCGCTCGTGTATCGGGCCTTCGTGCTTATTTGCAATATAACCAGGGGCGTCTTGCATGGGTGATGGAAGGTGCGTCGTGGACAAGTCCGTTTGGCCCTATGCTTTTTAAAGCCTTTTAAGGAGATCCACGAAGGGCCACGAAGAAATGCATGTTTGAATCTCGATGTTTCTGGTTGTTATTTTGGTCAAGGGTGGGTTAGTTTGTTTGTTTAATGATGCACGAATGGCGTGAGGAATTTTAAAGACGTACTTCGTGTGACTTCGTGGACAATCGAATGAGGCATGGAGAAGAAAAAAATGAACCAGGTTTTAGAGGCAATACTCTCGCGGCGTTCGATTAGAAAATTTACCGACGATCCGGTGTCGAAGGAGGACGTTTCGGCCGTTCTGGAGGCCGGAAGATGGGCGCCCTCGGGGCTCAACAATCAGCCCTGGAGGTTCGCCCTTATTAAGGACCGGGCCGCCCTCGAGGCGCTGTCCCGTCTGACTCGTTACGAGGACGTGGTCCTTTCGGCCGCTCTCTGCATCGCCGTGTTCTACCACACTGCCTCCGGGTACAATCGCGATAAGGACATCCTCGGAATAGGCGCCTGTATACAGAATATGATGCTGGCGGCGCATTCACTGTCTCTTGGCGCGGCATGGCTGGGGGAGATCCTGAATAAAAAGTCCGATGTAAACGCCCTTCTCGGCCTCGACGATTCGTACGAGCTTCTGGCTGTTCTTGCGCTCGGGCATCCGGACGAGAGGCCTGGAAGCGAGAGGCGCCCCATGAAGGAGCTGCTCGTAAGAAGCATCGGCTGAGGGAGAATGCGGCGTACTTTACCGGCCGGGGCGCCATAGGAAATCCCCATCCGCTCGGATGGGGATTTCTTGGCTTCCCGCCCGTTGGGCCTACAGGTTGGGGATGTTTTTTACCCGCTTTTCCTTTGTATCCTGTTTTTCTTTTGCGATGCGTTCGCGCTCGAGGCGCTCTTTTTCCGCCTGTTCGCGCGCCAGGCGCTCTTTTTCCGCCCGTGCGGCCGCAAGTCTGCCCCTTTTTTCCCGATCGGCCTTCGCGCTCTCATCAAGGGCCTGCTTTTTAAGCTCCTCCGCTTTCTGATTTTCGACCTCGGTGTCAACGGGAGGCGCGATAATAACCTGTTGTATCTCCTGCCTGACGGACTTGTCGAGTTTTTCGATCGGTTTGATGTCCTTTATCTCTTCGCGAATGGCCGTTATCTCCTCATCTTTAAGCACGGCGACCTCGATGGGTTTCTTGTCCTCCACGATTTTTTCCACGGCCTTCGTGTCGAGCGCGACGGTCCCGTTCGTCTCAACGACCGTTTCGATCTCCTCGATTATCCGGCCCTCCCGGACCGGGTTCACCTTGATCCTGCCGGCGAGCACGTCGATCCTCGACGAGTTTTTATCGGCGGTTACGCGGAAACTGGTCCCCCGGACGGCTGCGATGGTGGTCGGCGATGCCACCTCGAAGCTCGCGCCCTTTCCAAGTTTCGATACCGTTACAAACATCTTTCCCTTCGATATATCCATGCGCGACTTGCCGGCCCCTTCGCCTGCGAAGAGGCTTGTCATCCGGACCATGGAATTTTCGTTGATTCGAATGATTCCGCTGGTGCCGTATACGATATCAACCATGGATGCGTGACCGGTTACGACGGTGTCGCTTTCGGCAATAACATCGCCGGGAGCGGCGGGCCGTTCTCCATTCAGCGAGGAGATCTTCACTTCGCCTATTACCGTGTTCACGCCAAGCGTGGTCGATTCTTCAGATTTTTTGGAGCAGGATAAGGTAAAGGATACAAACAATATGCAGAGTAGAATGAATGTGGCCCGTTTCATGGCTGCCCCCTTGTTTTATCTATTTCAGGCACTCCACCGCCCCTCACCGTTTGCCATTAAGAGTCCTACAATATCCTGACCAGTCCGCCGGAACGGCCAGGGAAGGCTTTTTTCCGATGGGTTGATTGCCCGTTAATAAATCGGCTGCACCATTACATAATACAATGAATAATCCGAAAAGTGCACCTTTTTTTTACCGGAGAATGACCACCGGACCGCCGGGGAAATCCTGCCTGTGGTCCTCGGGTCGGCAGTGAGAACGAATGGGCATTCGGCTCGCATTTTGCGTTATCCCGCCGTCCGATTGAACCGATAGTTAAAAAGGCGGCATAAAACCGCGGAGAGCCCTTAACGAGCATGACAATCCCTTTCCATAAACCCTATATAACAGAGGCGGAAGTCGATGCCGTTGCCGGGGTTATTCGTTCCGGATGGCTTACGATGGGACCGAAAACCGTGGAATTCGAGGAGTCCTTCCGCGCCCGAGTGGGGGCATCGCAGGCTGTCGCGGTGAGCTCGGCCACGGCGGCGCTTCATCTGGCGCTTATTGCGGCGGAGGTGGGGGAGGGGGATGAGGTAATCGTCCCGGCCATGACATTTGCGGCATCCGCCGAGGTGGTGCTGTACAGGGGCGCAAGGGTGGTCATGGCGGACATAGAGCGCGATACGCACCTTCTCGACGCCGGCCTCCTCGAGGGGAGGATAGGCCCGCGCACACGGGCCATCATGCCTGTCCATTACGGAGGAATGCCCTGTGACATGGACCCTGTCATGGATCTGGCCAGGCGTCATGGCCTCGTAATAATAGAAGACGCGGCGCATTCGCTTCCGGCCAGGTACAAAGAGAAGGAGGTCGGCGTTATCGGTGACCTGACCTGCTTCAGCTTCTATGCCACCAAGACCCTGGCCGCGGGCGAGGGGGGAATGATAACCACCGAAAACTCGGAATGGGCCGACCGCCTGCGCTCGCTACGTCTGCATGGCATAGGGAGGGACGCCTGGAAGCGCTATTCCTCCGAGGGGAGCTGGGCCTATGATGTGCTTGAGACGGGTTATAAGTATAATATGACCGACATCGCCGCGGCGATAGGGATGGAACAGCTTAAAAAGCTCGACTGGATGAACGAACGCCGGGCCGAAATAGCGACCTCTTACGACAGGGCCTTTTCCGGGCACGACGCCTTCATCCCATACGGTGTCCGCGCGGAGCGCAGCTCGGCCCGGCATCTGTACCCCCTTCGGCTCAATCTGGATGCCCTGTCGATCGACCGTGCGCGCTTTATCGCCGGGCTCAAGGAGCGCGGTGTAGGCGCAAGCGTACATTTCATCCCCCTGTATAGATTTACGCAATATGCGAAGATGGGTTTCGCAGCGGCCGATTATCCCTCGTGTGAATGGGTGTTCGAGCGCGAGCTTTCGCTTCCCATATATCCGGGGATGGAGACCGACGAAATCGAGCGGGTGATAGAGGCCGTTCTCGACCTGGCGAAGACTTTTAAAAGATAGGTTTTAGATGCCGATTCTCTATGCAATCAAGGGCAGGCGTTTCGCCTATGTTATTCTAGACGCGCTCGGCATCGCCGGAGCGGTCGCTCTCTCCGACGCCCTGCTTCCGGATGCCGTTCTATCCGGCGGCATCGCCGGATTCGCCGCGCGCGCGGCGCTGGTAGGCGCGGCCTACCTTGCCTCGTTTTACGCCTTCCAGGTCTATCGTGTTATATGGCATTATTCCGGAATGAGCGACATGTACAGGCTTCTGGGCGCGAACCTCGCGGGGGCCGCGGGGGCGCTCGTGGGGCTTGGCGCGTTCGGCGTACGGCCTCCCGCCGCATGGTTTGTCTTCGTCCTGCTGTTCGCGGCGGGCTTCAGTCTCCTATACCGGGCCCTGGTGCGGGACAGAATCGGCGGACGGGGCCTTCCATCCGAGGGTGATGGGGATGACGGTGCGCGGAGTGCCCGCCGGCGGATACTCGTCGTTGGAGCGGGCGAGGCCGGTCGAATGATCCTCTCGGAGTACGCGCGGCGCGGCTGGGAGGGGGACATAGCCGGCTTCGCCGACGATGATCCCGCGAAGATAGGGCACATCATCGGCGGAAAAAGGATACTCTGCACGCTCGACGGAATGGGGCGCGTTATGCACAGATACGGCATTTCGGAGGCGATCGTGGCGATGCCCTCGGCCGGCGCGGGCGCTATAGACAGGGCGGTATCCATTCTCCGGCGGGAAAAGCCCGACGTGGTCATAAAGACCCTTCCTGTTTTCACCAGAATATTCGAGAAATCCCTAAGCCCCGACCTTCGCCAGGTCGGGATCGCCGACCTTTTGGGCCGGGAGGAGTTTTCGGTGGACGCGGAGGCCATGCAGGAGCGTTTTGCCGGCACGACCGTACTCGTAACAGGGGCCGGGGGGAGCATAGGCTCGGAGCTCTGCCGGCAGCTCTTAAAATTCAAAATAGCGCGCCTGATCGCCGTGGGAAGGGGGGAATTCTCCATCTACTCGCTCGCCAAATCGCTTGCCGAGGAGATGTATTATCTCGAAGGCGGCACGGAAATCGTATATCGAATCGCCGATGTGGGGGACGCCCGGATGCTTGACCGTATCTTTGCCGCCGACCGTCCCGAAATCGTCATCCACGCGGCGGCGCACAAGCATGTACCGCTAATGGAGTTCAACGAGGCCGAGGCGCTTCGCAACAACGTGCTCGGCAGCAGAAACGTTTTCGACGCGGCCCTTCGCCACGGCGCCGCCGAATGCGTTATGATTTCGACCGACAAGGCGGTCCGCCCGACCAGCGTAATGGGCGCAAGCAAACGCATCGCCGAACTGGTGGCGATGAGCTACTTCCTCGAAAAAGGCCTTCGCACCTCGATCGTTCGCTTCGGAAACGTGATTGGAAGCCGCGGCTCGGTCATCCCGCTTTTCAGGGAGCAGATACTTAAAGGCGGACCGGTCACCGTAACCCACCCGGAGGTGACCCGCTACTTCATGTCTATACCCGAGGCCTCGATCCTGGTGCTTAACGCCGCGGCCTATGCCTCGGGAGGCGAGGTTTTCGCGCTCGACATGGGGAAACAGCACCGTGTCGCGGACGTTGCGCGAAGCCTCATACGCCTGTTCGGGTATGCGCCCGATAGGGACATTCGGATTGAATACACGGGCCTTAGGCCCGGCGAAAAGCTGTACGAGGAGCTGTTCTATGACCCGGCACTCTTGGCTAAAACGGACAATCCGAGGATCTTCCGGCTAAACGCCCCTGCCGAAGGCTATAACCGGCATGCGGTGGATAACTTCCTCGATCGCGTCATCCCTTCCATCTATACGCTCGATTCACTTGCCATACGGAAGGCTGTGGCGGCGGTGGTCCCCGAATACGAATTCGAGATTCCGTCGTCCCCGGGCTTTACAAGCCGCCTGGTCACCTGATGCGCCCTCGATAAACAGTAATTGACAAATATTGTACGGACGGGAAGATATAGCCGGTTTTAATGATCCGGCCAGCGGGGTGTGCTTGTGCGTAAACCAATCAACGTCGGGCTTATCGGTTTCGGAACCGTGGGTAGCGGTGTGCATCATCTCATCGCGCGCAACGGCGCCGTCCTCGGACAGCGCACCGATCTCGATATTCGTATAAAGACCGTCTGCGATCTCGACACCGCCCGCGTAAAAGAGAGGGCCCCGGGAGTGGATCCGGTGAGGGACTGGAAAAGGGTCGTCGCCGACCCGGAGATCGATACGGTTGTCGAGCTCATCGGCGGAATGGATCCGGCCGAGTCCATCATCGTCGAATCGCTGTCGGCCGGCAAGAACGTCGTTACGGCCAACAAAAAGCTCCTGGCGGAAAAGGGCGAGCGAATATTCGCGCTCGCTAACGGCGGAAGCGCCTCGCTCGGCTTCGAGGCGGCGGTGGGCGGAGGAATCCCCTGCATCGCCGCGCTTAAAAGCGGACTGGTCGGAAACCGGATCCGCAGCGTCATGGGCATACTCAATGGGACGACCAACTACATCCTGAGCCGCATGCAGGAGGAATCGCTCTCGTTCGAGGATGCGCTCGCCGACGCGCAGGCGAAGGGTTTTGCCGAGGCCGACCCCACCTTCGATATTGAGGGATATGACGCGGGACACAAGATTGCGATCCTTTCCATGATCGCCTTCAACAAAAGAATAGATTACTCCTCCATCTCCATAGAGGGTATCACGAAGATCGGCGCCTTCGACATTGAATATGCGCGAGAGATGGGCTACAGGATAAAACTCCTCGGCATAGGAAAGCGCGACGGCGAGCGGGTGGACATCCGCGTGCATCCCACCATGCTTCCACTGCGCCACCCTCTGGCCTCGGTGGAGAACGAGTTCAACGCCGTGATGATAACCGGCGATATGACCGGCCCCGTCACGCTGACGGGCAAGGGCGCGGGAAGCCATCCCACAGCCTCGGCCGTGGTGAGCGATATCGTAAGAATAGCCCTAAGGCCAGCCTCTCCGGAGGGGGCCATCCGTTTCGACGGCGACGCGTCCTATATCCGGCCTGGCGAGCGCGTCTCGCGCTACTATATGCGGGTTCACACCGAGGACAGCCCCGGCATCCTTGCGAATATCGCGGGAGTGCTCGCCGACCATCGCATTTCGATCGCCTCGGTCATTCAGAAGGAGAGCGAGTTGCCACACGTGCCTCTCGTCATCATGACGCACGAAGCGCACGAGGAGGGGCTCTTCGCGGCCGTTGAGAGGATAAACGCCTTCGATTTCGTCGAGGGCGACGCCACGGTACTAAGGGTGGAGGACTACCAGAGCGATGGAGCGGACGATGAGTAGGGAATTCCGGGCGCACTTTCGTTGCTCCGCAGGCTGCGACGAGACCTATCCGCTCGACGAGGTGGTATACAGGTGTAAAAAATGCGGTGAGCTCCTCGAGGTGAGCCACGACATGGAGGCGCTCCGCTCGCGAAGCGCCTCCGAGTGGAAAGGGCTTTTTGACTCGCGAGTGGGCGCCACTCAATGGCCATATGGAAGCGGGGTGTGGGGCAAGAAGGAGTTCGTTTGCCCGGGGATAGACGACGAGGCCATAGTCTCCATGTACGAGGGGAACACCAACCTGTTCTGGGCAAAGCGCTTCGGCCAAATGCTGGGCATGAAGGACCTGTGGGTAAAGATGTGCGGCAACAGCCATACGGGCTCCTTTAAGGACCTCGGCATGACCGTGCTCGTATCCATGGTGAACGAGATGATCCGGCGCGGAGTGCGCCTCGACGCGGTGGCGTGCGCCTCCACCGGCGACACCTCGGCCGCGCTCGCCGCCTACTGCGCGTACGCGGGGATTCCCTCCATAGTGTTCCTCCCGTCCAACAAGATTTCCGTCGCCCAGCTCGTGCAGCCGATGGCGAACAACGCTATCGTGCTCTCCCTCGACACGGACTTCGACGGATGCATGCGCGTGGTCCAGGAGGTCACCAAAAACAACACCATATATCTCGCCAACTCCATGAACAGCCTGCGCATAGAGGGGCAGAAATCCATCTCGATCGAAATTCTGCAGCAATTCGACTGGGAGGTCCCGGACGTGGTAGTGATCCCCGGCGGGAACCTTGGAAACGTCTCGGCGCTCGCCAGGGGATTTACCATGATGCATGAGCTCGGCATGATGGACAGGCGGCCGCGGATAGTGCTTGCACAGGCAGAGAGGGCGAACCCGCTTTACCGTTCCTTTTTAAAGGGCTTCAGCGATTTCGAACCCATAGTGCCGGGTAAAACGCTCGCCTCGGCGATTCAGATAGGAGACCCGGTTTCGGTGCGCAAGGCGATTGCGGCGCTTAAGGAGTACGACGGCATAGTGGAGCAGGCGAGCGAGGAGGAGCTTGCCGACGCGGCGGCCCTTGCCGACCGCACAGGGCTTTACGCCTGCCCGCACACCGGTGTGGCCCTTGCGGCGCTTATCAAGCTTGTGGAGCGGGGTGAAATCCCGCGCGATGCCCGGACCATTGTAATCTCCACCGCCCACGGCCTAAAATTTTCGGAGTTCAAGATCGGATACCATCAGGGAAGCATCGGCGGCATACGGAGCACCTACGCCAACAAACCGATAGAGCTTCCGCCCGATATCGACAGGGTGAACGAGACGCTGGCGAGGGAGCTTTCCGCAAGAAAGAGGGCATGAATATTACCGGGGACGTATATCTGGTGGGCGGCCCCTCCCTCTCCGACGGGTCCGATGCCGCCATCTACCTTGTAAAGGGCAAAAGCGGCTCGGCCCTCGTCGACGCCGGGACCGGCGACGGGCACGATCGCGTAATGAAAAACATTCAGGAGGCCGGCGTCCGCCCCGCCGACATCACGTATATCTTCCTTACACACTGCCACTACGACCATACCGGCGGAGCGCACCTGCTTAGAAGCGCTACCGGTGCGCGCACGGTGGCGCACGAGCTCGACGCCGAATTCATCGAAACGGCCGACCCGGAGGTAACGGCCGCCTCATGGTACCGCGCCCGCATGGAGCCCGTAAAGGTCGATGTAAAGGTCGAAACCGCGGAGGCGCGTTTCGACGCAGGCGGCACGGAGATCACCATGTATCATACGCCGGGCCACTCGCCCGGCTCTTCGGTGCTCACCATGCGCTCGGGCGGGGCGCTTGTCCTTTTCGGCCAGGACGTCCACGGCCCGCTGAACGACTCGCTTCGCTCCAGCCGTGCCGACTACGTCCGCTCTCTCGAATTCCTGCTGTCTTTGGAGGCGGACATCCTCTGCGAGGGGCATTTCGGCGTCTTTTCCGGGAGGGACAAGGTCAGGCGCTTCATAGAGTCCTTTTTATAGCGAAGGGCGGCCGGATCGGTTATGGAACGGATCATCGGCACGGTGAAGGAGAGGGGGAGGAGGCCCGTGCTTGCCGCGCTCCTCTCGTTTTTCTTCACAGGGCTCGGCCAGTGGTACTGCGGTGAAGCCGCGAGGGCCGTCGTTCTTCTTTTGCTTAGGCTGCTTCCCATTCTCTGTCTTCCTTTTATTCCCTTCTATGCCCAGGGCGGTCGCGTGTTGTGCGCATTCGCCGTGATGCTCGTTGCGAGCCTTGCGATATGGCTTGGGGCTTCCATCGACGCGTTTTTTCTGGCGAGGAATCGCTCGATAGTTCCCGGGCTTGCCGCAAGGCCCTGGGCCTATCTTCTGTTTGCCCTCCTTTCGCTCATCTGTACGGCGGGGGCGCTTATGCCTGCACGCGCCACGTACGGGCTTTATGTCCAGCGCGACGACGCCATGGGACCGCTACTGCGCCGGGGGGATGTTCTGCTTGTAAGCCGCTTCATTGCCGGCCCTCCGGCGCCCGGGAGCGTGCTCGTCTACCGCGAAGGAGAAAGGGAGATGATCTCGCGGGTCGCGGCGCAATCCGCTGACAGGGTCGCGGCGAGCGGTTCGATGCTCGCCGTCAGGGGGGAGTTTTTACCCCTGGGGATCTATAACGATTCGGAGGTCCGCTCGCTCGGGCTTACAAATTCCACGGAGCTTTTTTACGAGGTGAACGGGGGGAGAAAATACCCTGTTAAGGGCGATTCCGGCTCGGGAAGAATCGTTAGGTACAGAGGCCCTTCCAATGAGGCCGGCCCCGGGCGGATTTTCGTCGCCGACGACAACCGGCTGGGGCGCGAGTGGTTTCACGGCATTGCCATCGAGTCCATCACAGGGCGGGTGGAGGGCCTTATATGGGGAGGATCGCCCGGGAGATCGATGATGGGTGTCTTCGTGGATAAACACGGGAAGGCCGTGGATATGAACAGGGTAAATATTCTTGACTAAAATAGCGAAGCCGTCGATTCTACGCATGGCGCGTATCACGGATCTTCATGGAGGAACGCTATGGTCTTGATCACGGGGTGCAACAGCCTTCTCGGAAGAGCGCTCGCCGGCCGTCTAATGCGGGCTGGCACACCCGTCCGGGGGTTCGATTTCTGGAAACTCAAGGAGACCCCGGAGACAACCGAATTCCTCGACGGCAGCATCCTGGACTACGAGCGCGTGCTCGAGATCTGCGAGGGGGTGGATACGATCTACCACCTGCTCGATATCGAATATCCCTCCCACTACGGCAGAAGGTTCATGAAGCGCGTCAACGTCAGGGGCACCGAGAACCTGCTCCGCGCCGCACGCGAACTGGGCGTGGAGAAGATGGTGTATCTCTCCTCCTCGAAGGCGTACGGCGCGCCCGAAAAAATGCCGATAACGGAGGACGATACCCCCAAGCCCAACACCCGCTACGGACGCGACAAGCTGAAGGCCGAGAAGCTCTGTAAAAAGTTCATCGACAAGGACGAGATGAACATCACCATCTTCCGCCCGGCGACGATAACTGGGCCTGGCCTCGACGACCCGATGATCCTCGTTATTCTCTATATGGCGCTCGGCATGGAGGATTCCAACCGCATGTACATAGCCGGTGATGGCGATTCGCGCTACCAGCTTGTCCATACCGAGGACGTCGTGGAGGCGCTCTTGACGGGCGCGAAGGCTCCGGTGGCCAGGGGGGCCGTTTATAACCTGGGCTCCGACAACGTCCCCGCCCGCAGCGAGGAGGTAATGCGCGTCAGGGAGAAGGCGGGCCTCAAGTGCGAGGTCAAGCACATCAGGCCGTCCTTCGCCAGGTTTCTGTCCTTCATACTCAAGCCGCTGAATATCAATTACCTCAGAAAGGAGCACCTGGTGTTCATCCTGTCGAACTTTGTGCTCGATTGCGCGAAGGCGAAAAAAGACCTTGAATGGGCTCCGACCAGGGACAACGTAGAAATTCTGGTGGAAACCATAGACTGGTACCGAAGGGAAAAGCTGTAGGCGGCAGATCTCAAACGGTTCCGATGCGGGGGATCAGGCGGGCTTTTCTCCCTGTCCGGCCTCTCGGCGAAACAGCCTTCCGGCGAGGGCGGTAAGAAACATCCACAGCTTGACCAGTATGAGCTTTAAAAACTGTCCCATGCTTCCCTCGCCCACATCCATCGTGAGAAGCATCTGGGCCTTTTTCATCTCTCCGGTGCTCAGGGTTTTACTCTGGAGCTGCATCTCCTTAAGCTTCTTCTTTACCTCCTTGCGGGCGAGCTTCATGGTTTCCTTGTCCTCGTCGTAGCCCTTGATGGCCTGTACGAGCTTCAGCAGCCCCGGATCCTCGAGCATGCGCTGCTTGATCTCCCTGATCTTCGCGTCGGCGCGCTGAAGGGTCGGGTTCTTGTTGTTGCCCCCGTATTCCATGAGGAGCTCCAGGTACTGGCCGAGGAAGTAGGCCTGCTTGTAAAGGCGCTCGCGCTCCTCCTGGGTCCTTGTCTGAAGATCGATGCGGGAAAGCTCGTCAACGGCCGTTTCGATCTGGTCGAGCATTTCGTCCGTAAGCTTGAAAAGCTCGTACGGCTCCAGGTCTTTAATCTCGACGAAACGCTCGGAGACCTCGCGAAGGTCGTTGAACATGCGTTCCGAGAAATCGAGCAGATAGCGGTAGGCCCTTCGCTCCTTGGGCGAGAGCACGCTCTCGTCGCCCTCCCCGCCGGCGTCGGCCATTTTCTTTTTAATCTCCTTTATGTTGACCGAGGAGGGATCAAAATCTATCTTCGAGAATTCCAGCGTCTTCTTCATCTCGAAAAAGTTCGGTTCGGCGAGGTCGTCGCCGATCTTGAGCACGTTGAGCTTGATGTCCCCAAGCTTGTTCTTCATGCCGTACTTGTCGATCTTGCTTATGCCGTCGGTCACCACCAGTATCTCGGCGTTTATAAGCTCCTTGTCGAAGCGTATATCGTCCACGGCCTGATACACCGCCTCCTGGAGGTTGGTGCTTGTGCCGCCCGTGGTGGTCAGGAGCACTTTTTCTATAAGCACCGGAAAATCCTCCTTCTTCTCGATCTTCACCAGATCTCCGGTCTTGGTGTCGAAGGGGCGGTAGAATATCTTGGCGTTGCCGTTAAGCTTCCTCCTGAGGAACTCGGCCACCAGGCATTTCGAGAAGAATGAGCGCATCTTGAAGTCCATGGAGCGCGAACGGTCCAGCAGCAGATAGAATTTCTGGTCGAAGCGGTTGGCCTGTCTGCCGGACTCGTCGCGGAGGGTCGATACGGGCTTGAAGGAGTCGGCCCTGGTCTCGAAGAATCGCTGTACCAGGAGCGTGCGCTTGAAGAGCTTGATGTCGAAGATATCGCTGTCCATGGCGAGCTCCCTCGGCAGCGTTCGTTTGAGATCGTAGATCGTGCGATAGGTGTCAATTACCATGTTGTCCGAGAGCGGCGAGACCTTTTCCATGCGGTTTACCAGAATCGTCTCGTCTCGGTCGGGGGCCTCTATCTTTTCCTCCTTGGATATGTCCTCTATCGCCGAAAGCGCCTCGGAGATGAAGTCGGGCGTGAAGACCACCCGGGCGATCTCGAATATCATGAAGAATCTGGCTGGAAGGATTACCTGCAGATTGTCGAAGAAGCCGAGCGACTCCCAGTACTCGAGGAAATCGAGGCTCGGGCGTTCTGGCCCGCGTATGGCTGTCGTCGTGCCGGTCACGGTAGCGTCTCCGTCGCCCCGTTACATGAGGTCTTTGAAGTCCCTGAGGATGCCTTCCTTGAGCTCCCGGGCCTCCTCGACCGCCGGATTGATCTCTGCTACGTTGGCCTTAAGGGTCTCCACTGTAATCTCGTCCTCGGCCTTGAAGCGCGACGGGAATATTTTCTTTAAAAGGCCCTTCAGGCTTTCGATAAGCCCCCTGGCCTCGCCCAGGCGCTCGCGCCTGTCGGGGTTCTCGCGGATCTCCTGGAATATCTTTCGTATGTTAAGCAGGAACTCTATCTGCTGGGTGGCGCCTGTGGCGTTGAAGTGAACCAGGGTTTGCTGGTATGCGTCGAGGAATACGTCCTTTTCGGACTTGTCCTTCGCCTTTACGGAAACGAAGCTGTTTAGCGTGCACAGGGCGAGGTACATGTTCTTTACGTCGTCCATGTTTACCTCATGGCGCCCGTCCAGAAGTGCGGTCGCCCTCAGGAAGTCGGCGAGCTTGGCCTGCTTGCGCGGGCTTATAAAGAAATTGTATTCGCTCTTTCGCATGTCGCTCAGGAACTTGTTGGTGATGACGTTCTTCATAAAGTAGATGAAATCGGGGATCTCTATCCGAATCTCCTTGTTCTTGTTTCGGATGATGTCGGACAGGTAAACGATCTGGTTGAATGGGAGCTTGCGTTCCGGCTCGATCGCCTTTCCCCTGCTGAAGGCGTAGGTGTGGTCTATAAGGAGCTGCGTATAGGTGTTGTTCTCCTCGGGAATGATGGACTTGTAGGTAAAGCGGTCCAGAATCGCCTCGGTGACCTCGTTCATGCGCATGTAGTTTGCGGTGGCTATCGATGTGTGGATTGCCGTGTCGATGATCTCGGGGCCGTTTATGAATTTTCGTTCGTTCAGCACCGAGAGAAGCGAGCGGAGCACGACGTCGCTCGCGTCGAAAAATTCATCCAGAAAGACGAGGTTGGCCTCGATGATCGAGCCGTGTATGTTGTGTCGAATCCGGCCCTTTTTAAATTCCTCGATGTTGTACGGGCCGAAATAATTGTCGGGGGTCTGTTCCTTGCTTGCCTGGGTCATGAACACGCGGACCTGGTCGAAGGTGTTGAAGATGTAATTGGCCAGATAGGACTTGGCCATTCCCGTGCGGCTAAGCAGAAGCATGTGCTCGCGCGTGAGGATGGCGAACATGGCCTGGCGGATGATCTCCTCGCGGTCTATGACGTTCTTGGCGATCCGCTCCATGTGCCAGCGCAGATACTCGATGGTGGTGGGGACGTCGAAGGTCTCCTTCTGTACGGTGGCGGCGTAGGGGGCCATCCCGGGTTCGGTGCCGGGCTTTTTCTCGGCCTGTTCGGAGATGACGTACCTGGAGGTGGCCCTCTGTTCCGGAGTCCTGCCCGGGGCCTCCTCTCCGGGGGCAAGCGATTCTTCCGCGGTGAAGATGTAGTAGCCGTCCTTCTCGAGCTTCGACTCGACGCTGGCGAGGCTGGTCTTCTGCACCGTCTGTTCCCTGGTCTGGTTGTTCATGGCAACCCCTTCAACGCTCTTATTCAACGACGCCCGGCAGGACGATCATGAACGATGTCCCCTCGCCGGGTTTGCTCTTGACGGCGATCGTTCCCCCATGGTTTTCCGCGATGGAGTAGGAAACCATAAGCCCCAGGCCGGTAGACTTCTCCCCCTTAGTGGTGAAGAAGGGCTGGAAGAGTTTTTTAAGATGCTCCCTGGGGATGCCGAGCCCTGTATCGCTTACGGTGATGGTCGCGTAGAGGGCCCCGTTGTTCATCATCGAATCCACGGAAATCTTGAGCTCTCCTTTTTCCGGCATCGCCTCCTCCGCGTTGGCGATGAGGTGGAGGAGGACCTGCACGAGCTGGTTTCGGATTCCGCGGACCTTTACGCCCGAGTCCGAATATTCCGTGACCACCGAGAACCCGGTTTTCTGGAGGCGGTTCAGCATGATCTGTATGGGGTGGCTGGTTATCAGCTTGTGGGCCTCGAAGACCTCCTTGTCCGTCTCTTCCGGCTTCGAGAGATTGAGGAGCTGTTCGCTGATCTGCTTTATCCTCGTCAGCTCCTCCTTCATCGACTTCACGTAATCGCGCATCGGGCTGTTTTCGGGGATGTTGTTCTCGATAAAGTTGAGGTCGATGGCGAGAAGGTTTATGGGCACCTTGAGCTCGTAGGCAACTCCGGCGGCAAGGAGCCCCATGGCCGAGAGCTGCTCCGCGCGCTGCATGCGTTTGCCGATGCGCGCCTGTTCGGTGACGTCCTCCACCATCATCATTACCGTCTTTACCCGCCGGTCTGCGTCTAAGATGGGGTTTATCTTCAGGTTCAGCGTTCGTTCGTCGCCCGGGGCGGGCGAGCTTCGATATACCGCGTTTTTTATGGCATGCGGCTTTCTCTGGATGAACACCTCGTCCAGCACGCGCTGGAAACCCGTCCGTGCGATGCCGCCGAGATCGTTGAAATTCATCCCCGCTATGGACTCCCCGGGATCCAGGCCCATGGTCTGTTTGATGGCCGGGTTTTCGCTTAGGATTATGCCGGTGGGATCCATGGTGATTATCCCGATCGGCGCGTTGTTGATGATGTCCTCGTTGAGCGCGGTGAGCCGCCGCAGCTCCTCCGCCTGCTCTATCTGCTCCTTGATCTTCTCTTCCAGGCGCTTCGAGTTGACCTTGAGCTTGCGCTCCATCAAATGGATGTCCGTGATGTTCCTTAATATGCCGAGGAGTCCGACGATCCTTTCTTCGTCCGAGCGGATGGGTGAGAGGTTCGCGATGACGTACATCGCGTTGCCGTTCCTGTCGAAGGTCTTGAATTTTTCGTTGAGGATCTCGTCCCCGCCGATGACCGATTTGAATACCGCGGTGGCGCGCTCTATCTCAATAGCAGGGACGGCTGCGGAGAAGTGCGTCCCCAGGACCTCCTCCTTGTTGACGGGGAATATGTTCTCCCAGGCGGAGTTCAGGAAGACAATGTGGCCCTGGTCGTCCAGCACGAAGATGGCGTCGGAGGCGCTTTCGACGAGATACTGGTAATCGACCTTGGGAAAGCAGACGCCCTTGGTCAATAGCGCGTCCTTTAGCTGAAGGTTCTCGATTATGCGTATCAGTTCGTCTTTCGACAGCGTCTGCAGTGTTTTGGTATCCATGGGGTGACATCTCATATCATTGGAGTTTCTTTCTGCCCGGCATCGTCATCGTATTGAAGAACCAGATCTCGACCACGAGGCTTAAAATGGTGCCGACAAGGAAGGCGATCGCGAAGTGCATGGTGCTCATCTTGATGATGTAAAGCCCGCCGAAGGCAAAAAGGCCGAGAAGGGCGAGCCGTACGGGGAAGCCCCCCAGGGTGATTCCCAGAAGCACCATGGTGTTGGATTTCATTCCCTTTCTCGCGCCGAGCACCCACAGGAGCGAGAGCAGGTAGCTAAGGGCCGTGCCTACGACATAGCCCTTAAATTCCGTCATGCCGATGAAAAGATAACAGGCGCCGCTGATTGAAAGATTTATTACGGCAAAAAGGGAAATGAAAAGGAAGGCAATCTTGAGATTCTTCATGTCGATTTCCGCAACCAGCCGTGGTGTATTTCGCTTCCGCTTCGGGCTTTAATCTACCGGATTTGAAGGAATTTGGTCAACAAATATTTTACGGTCACGGCGGCGGGCTCTGTCGGCGAAACCGTGCCGGCTATCTGCGGAATGCGCCGGCGCGTCCAGAGCGCCGGCGCTGTCGGACGTGGATGTTTCGGCCTATTTCAGCTTGATAGCGAGCTCTTCGCTGACCTCTTTCACGCCGGGCCGGCCGTCGAGCTCTATTATTGCCGGGACGCCGCCGTTATCGCGCGAAAGCTGCTTGAAGAATTCGACCGCGGCAAGGGTGCCGGTTTTCGTATCGTAATAGATGCCGTGCCGGGCGTTGATGGCGTCCTCGTCCTGGTCGTCGGAGCGCGCGGTAAGGGCGCCGCCGCACACCCTGCATACGTATCCGCCGTCCTTTTCGGCCGGTTTGATGGCGTCGATGTATATGTTGTTGGGGTGATTGCCGTCGTTTTCGCATATACGCCGCCCCATGATGCGCTTTTTGGCGATATCCCTTTCCAGCACGATTTCGATGACGTAATCGAGCTTGACGTTGAACTCGTTCATGGAGAAATTGAGCGCCTTGGCCTGATCGAAGTTCCGGGGGAAACCGTCGAGGAGCCAGCCCGCCTTGCAATCGTCTTCCTTGAGGCGGTGGAGGATCATCGGGATCGTGATTCCGTCAGGCACGAGATTGCCCCGGTCGATGTATTCCTTGGCCTGCTGTCCCAGGTGGGTCCTTTTTTTGATGTTCTCCCTGAATATGACGCCCGACTCGATGTGCGTAATGTTGTATTTTTTCTGCACCAGGGCCCCCTGTGTGCCCTTTCCGCTGCCGTTGGGCCCGAAGATAAGAATGTTCATAGACCACCTCTCCTTGCAGTTGTTGAATCGCCGGCCCTTCTGTTGTATGATGACGGTGTAATGCGCGCGGCGGGGGGAGCCGTACGCCCGCCCGGCGGCCTTTTCCCGCGCGTGGAATCAAGGCCAATCCACAAATAGTCGAGCGTGTGCATTTGTAAAGCAGTTTTACATTAATTTGGGAATGTCCGCATTCAACCGGCCATTTTATATATAAATTAAAGTGGCAAATTATGCCGAATATTTCATGCGAGGTGTAATATTTCAGGCGGACATCGGCCAAACCGCGCCTGAGGCGCTAAAAGTTATTGAATTTAAAAATCCCCGCGACTATGCAGGTACATTACGCGTCATCGTGCGCGGCAACATGTTGGAGTGTGGATCGCTATGCTAAGGGTGTTCAATTTCGCGGCGGGGCCCTCGACCCTGTCGATGACGGTGCTCGAGGAGGCGGCCTCCGAGCTTGTCGATTACCGGGGAACCGGCATGTCGCTCATTGAAATGAGCCACCGGGGCGCTCATTACGACGCGGTCCACCGGGAGGCGGTTTCGCTGGTGCGGGAGCTGCTTATGGTTCCGCCGGAGTTCCATGTACTTTTTCTGCAGGGCGGCGCCACCATGCAGTTCGCCATGGTCCCTCTGGCCTTCCTGGGCGGGGGGAGAACGGCCGATTATATCATTACCGGCCACTGGGCCAGGCGCGCCCATGCCGACGCCTCGGTGGTGGGCGACGCGCGGGCCGTTTGGGACGGCTCCGGCGAAGGCTATTCCCGCATCCCGTCGGTGGAAGAGATACCGTTTCGGAAAGAGGCCGCGTACGTCCACATGTGCTCGAACGAGACGATCGGCGGAATCCAGTGGAGGGATTTCCCGGACACGGGCGGGCCGCACCTGGTGATAGACATGTCCTCGGACGTGCTGTCGCGTCCCCTGCCATGGGAGCGGATCAGCATGCTGTACGCCGGCACCCAGAAGAACCTGGCCCCAGCCGGAATGACCCTTGTCATAATTAGAGACGACTTATTGGCCCGCGCCCGGCGCGACCTTCCGGCATATCTGAGGTACGACATACATGCCGACAATGACTCGCTTTTCAACACCCCCCCCACCTTTATCGTATGGGTGATGATGCTCACCTTAAGGTGGGTCAAGTCGATCGGCGGGCTTCCCGAGATCGAGCGGCGGAGGGACGCCAGGGCCGCCGCGGTATATGGCGCGATCGACGGGAGCGGCGGCTTCTTTCGTACACCGGTCGAACGATCGAGCCGCTCGACCATGAATATAGTCTGGACCCTCGCCGACGCGCGACTCGATCGTGAGTTTCTCGAGGGGGCCGAGAGGGAGAAAATGTACGGGCTGAAGGGACACAAGAGCGTCGGCGGATTCCGGGCCTCGTTGTATAACGCCATGCCCGTGGAGGGCGCCGAGGCGCTCGCCGCTTATATGCGCCGCTTCGCCGCCCTTAACGGATGAGCCGGGAAGCTTGCGGTAAAAAATACTTGCCTTTCCGACTGAAACGGTTCAGCAAATGATTATGGGCCCCGATGTAACATTCGAGGCCTCCCGGATAACATATCGATGTCCGGTCCGCCGGGACGCGCTCCCGGAGCCACCACGCCAACGGCATGCGCCATATTCTCGCAAGGAGGGTCGTTAAAGCACATGATCAGCGTGAATAACGTAAGCAAATACTTCGGGGATTTCCGCGCGGTTAACGACATATCGTTCGTAATCCGCAGGGGCGAGATTACGGGCCTGCTCGGCCCCAACGGGGCCGGCAAGACGACAACGCTTCGCATGCTCACCTGCTATCTCCCGCCCGACGGCGGGCGCATCAGCGTGGGGGGGCGCCTGGTCGACAGGGAGCCTCTGGAGGTAAAGCGCATGATAGGTTATCTTCCGGAGTCGGCCCCGCTCTACGGCGACATGATGGTCCGCGACTACCTGTCCTATATCGGCCGCCTGCGCGGCGTCAACGACGACACTCGGGGGCTTCGGGACATCGCGGAGATGTGCGGTATCGGAGAGGTAATGCATAAAAATATCGGCGAGCTGTCAAAGGGCTACCGCCAGCGCGTCGGCCTGGCCCATGCGATGATACACGATCCGGAGATACTGATTCTGGACGAGCCCACAAGCGGGCTCGACCCTAACCAGATCGTCGAGATAAGGAGGCTTGTAAAGGAGATAGGAAAGAGGAAAACGGTTGTCCTGTCCACGCACATCCTCTCGGAGGTGGAGGCGACCTGCGATCGCGTCATCATCATAGACCATGGGGTAATCGTCGCCGATTCGCGCACCGCCGAACTCAAATCGGCCGCCGGCGGGGGAATGCGCCTCATTGTCCGGGCCGGGGGCGCCGATTCCGCATCCTTCGCGTCCGGGCTCGCCGGAGTGCCGGGCGTAAAAACGGTCGAACGGCTCGATGATGCGGAAGGGCTTGCCGCGGCATCCGTTCGCGGGGAGGAGGACGTCGATATTAGGCCCGGAGTCTTCGCCGCGGTGCGGGATTCCGGCTGGGCGCTTTACGAAATGACCACCGAGCGCGAAACGCTCGAACACGTGTTCCGCCGGCTGACCAGGGGAGGTGACGATGAACTATAAACAGCCGCTTGCCATAATGAAAAAGGAGCTGTCGGGATATTTTACCACGCCGATAGCCTACATCGTGATCACGGTATTTCTCGTGGTTGCGGGATGGTTTTTCTTCTCCACGTTCTTTCTGTACAATCAGGCGGAGCTTCGGGGATTCTTTCAACTGCTGCCCTTAATCCTCTCGTTCGTCGTACCCGCCGTGACCATGCGCCTGTTTTCCGAGGAAAAACACTCCGGATCGTTCGAGATCCTCATGACGCTGCCCGTATCGGCGCGCGATGTCGTCCTCGGGAAACTCCTTGCCGGCGCCGCCTTCGTAGCGCTCATGCTGGCGCCCACGCTCTCCTACGCCGTTTCGGCGGCGCTCGTCGGTTCGCTCGACCCGGGACCGGTGATCGGAGGATACCTGGGGGCGCTTTTGCTGGGACTCGCCTTTTCGGCTGTAGGGGTGTTCGCCTCCTCGCTCACCAGGAACCAGATAGTCGCCTTTATCGTCGGGCTGCTCATCTGCCTGACCCTCTCCCTCGTCGACAAGTTTCTTTTCTTCCTGCCCGCGCCACTTCAAAGCGCAATCGAATATACCGGCGCCGACTTTCATTTCAGAAACATTTCCCGCGGCATCATCGACTCGCGGGACATCCTGTACTTCCTCTCCATCTCGGCTGTCGCCTTCATCGGCACGGTCCGACTGCTCGAGGAAAGGAGGTAGACGACAATGAAAATGCCATCGATCGATTTCAGGGCCCTTTTCGCGCGTGTCCGCGCATCCGCCGCCGCCGCGGCCGACGAGCGCCACCAGTGGCTGCTCAGCCTAATGATCATCGTGCTGGTCAACCTGGTCGGGCTCTTCCTCTATTTTCGACTGGACCTCACGGCGAACAACGCCTACTCGCTCTCGCCTGTCAGCAGGAAGATCGTTTCCTCCCTGGAGGAGCCGCTTACCATAAAGGTCTTTTTCTCCAATGACCTCCCGGCGCCGTATAACGCGGTATCCAGGTATCTCTCCGACCTCCTGGAGGAGTACTCCCAGAGGGCGAACCGCAACTTCCGTTACGAGTTCATAGACGTCGATAAGAACAGGGACGCGGCGGCCGATTTCGGCGTGCATCCCGTGCAGATACGCGAAATAAAGAACGACCGCGTCTCGGCCCGAAACGCCTACATGGGACTCGCCGTGGTGCATGGCGACCTCATCGAAACGATACCCTCCATCACCGAGCCCGACGGGATCGAATATCGCATCACGACGCTCATGCAGAAGATGAACGGCAAGATCGACTCCCTTCTAAGGCTCGATCGTCCCGTGAATGTCACGCTGTACGCCTCGTCCAACCTGCCCATCTCGGGGATGCAGAACCTAACGGAGAAGGTGCGCGCCGTTGTGGTGAAGGCTAACGCGCGCAATTACGGGAGGCTGGAGTTTCGGCATGTAGATCCGGGAGCCGACCGGGCGACGCTCGATCTTGCCGAAACCTACGGGCTTCCACGACTCAAGTGGCCCGCCTTCAGCGGTGTTGACGGGCGTGCTGTCGCGCCGGGGGAGGGGATGCTCGGCGTGGTCCTGGAATACGACGGGCGCTTCGAGGCTGTGCAGATACTGGCGCGCACCATCTTCGGGCAATACGCTGTAGGCGGGCTCGAGGACCTGGAGTCGCGCATCAACGCCGCGCTCGACAACCTGATAAGCATCAATCCGGCAGTTGGCTACATCACCGGCCACGGGGAACGCGATATCCACAACCAGCGCGACGGGGCGGCCGCCTTGCGAGAGCTCGTGTCGGACATGTACGAGTTAAAGAGCATAGACCTCACCAAAGAGGAAATCCCGGCCGACATCAGGACCATCATAGTAAACGGGCCGAAAAACGAATTCAGCGACGAGGAGCTTTTCAAGATTGACCAGTTCCTCATGAAGGGCCGTTCGGCGCTCTTCTTCGTCGATTCCTTCTCCGAAATACAGCCCGACGGGCAGAACATGTTCATGCGCGAACCCGTGGTGCTTCCGGTAAATACGGGAATCGAGAGGCTCCTGGGGCACTACGGCGTCACGGTCAACCGCGACATCGTGCTCGACGAGCGGTGTTACCAGGCCAGCATGCGCGGCATGGGCGAGCAGAGCCTGTATTTCGCCCCCATGATCGGCAGGGACGGCCTGGGCGAGTCCAGCGTGGTGACCAAATACCTGAAAAAGATAGTCTTCCTTAAGGCATCCTCCCTCTCCATAGCGGAAGGCATACGCTCCGAGACGCTCGTTTCCTCCTCCGACCGCGCATGGCTCATGAAAGGAAGGATCAGCTTTGCACCGTGGTCCATGGCCCCTCCGGGCGCCCCGCAGATGGGGCGCTTCGTCCTTGCCGCCGCGCTCGGCGGTGATCTGACAAGCTATTTCGCCGAAAGCGGCCCGCCGCCCGCAAAGGCCCCGGCGGCGAGAGGGCCGGTCGCGGGAGAAGACCTCCTCAAGCGCACGGTGAGCCCGGCCCGCGTAATCGTTGTGGGCACCTCGGAGATCACCACCCCCTCCGTCATCGACAAGGAGGGAAAAACCCCAAACGCCGTGCTGGTGCATAACATGATAGATTTTCTCGCCGGAAATTACGATATGCCCGAGATGCGAAGCAAGGGCCTCGAGCTCAATCCCCTTAAAGATACGAGCGACGGCATGAGGCTCGCGCTTAAGATATTCAACGTCGCCGTGCTCCCGCTCCTCGTCGTGCTGGCGGGGCTTCTTGCCTGGAAGCGCCGTTCGATACGCAGAAAGCGCGTACAGGCCGAATTCGCTCCGGAGGTGTCCAATGAATAGGAAGCTACTCGCAAGCCTCGGAATCATTGCGCTCCTCGCCGTTGCGCTCTTCATACTTACGCGTGAAAGGGGTGCGGACCTGCCGCGCCTTAAGCCCTGGAGCGGTGAAACCGAGGAGATCGTGATTAAACGGCCCGGGGATACCGTCCGGCTATTCCGCGAGGACGGCGCCTGGTTTCTCGGCGACGCGAAGTACCCCGCGGAC
Organism: Spirochaetes bacterium ADurb.BinA120; assembly: GCA_002069125.1. Taxonomy (GTDB): domain Bacteria; phylum Spirochaetota; class UBA4802; order UBA4802; family UBA5368; genus MVZN01. The sequence continues at coordinate 4,998 of MVZN01000034.1, read as the reverse complement.
CCAAAGGCCGTGGCCGGGCTGGAGGAAAAGATGAAGGGCCTCGCGCTCTCCGACCTCATTTCGGAGCGCGAGCACTACGAACGCTACGACCTCGGCAAGGACCGAGCAATCGAGGTTGCCGTACGCGCAGGGGGAAGGGAGGTGCGCCGCGTCTTCATAGGGAAAAAAAGCGGCACCTACCGGCACACTTACGTGCGGCTGTCGGACCGCCCCGCCGTATATCTCGCCGAGGGGGCGCTGACGGACGAATTCGGAAAGCCGTTCGACGATTTTCGAAACCGGGAGATCTTCTCCGCGGCGAAAAGCGACATACGCTCTATAGAGATACGCTTCGGCCCCTCCCTGGTGACGCTGGAGAAGATCGACGCGCCAAAAAAAGAACCGGCGGATGCCAAGGCCGGTAAAGACGGCAAGGGCGGGGATGCCCCGAAGGAGGAGCGCTGGGTGTGCCGACAGTGCGCCGGAGCCGCGGACGATGCCAGGATCGGGCAGATCGCCGGGTCCTTCGCGCCCTTCGCCGTGGCCGCGTTTCCCGCGATAGAAAAAAAGGCGCTCGGCCCCGCGCGCTGCACGCTGCGCATAAAGACCGGAGAGAAGAATATCGAGCTTGCCTTCCATTCCAAAATGGAGAATAATAGGTACCTGGGCGCTTCGAGCGAATCCCCCTATGTGTTCGCCGTGGACGCCTGGAAGGCGGAAAGATACTTTGTCGCGCCTAACGACCTCAGGGAGAAAAAATGACCCTAAGGGAAAAGCCCGGCACGTTTCCAAAGACCGAGATCCTCGCCACGGTGGGGCCCGCCTCGATCGGGCTGATCGGGCCGCTCTTCGACGCAGGGCTTTCGGGCATAAGGATAAACAGCTCCCACGGGGAACCGTCGTTCCACGCGCAGGCCATCGAGCTCGCACGCGCCGCCCGTCCCGGGGCATATATCGTCTACGACATCAAGGGGCCCAAGATACGCCTGGGCGATATACCCAAACCGTACGTCATCAAATCCGGCGACAGGCTTGTGCTAAGGACCGACATCCCCAAGCCGCAGGGCTCGGATTATCCGGCGGTCGACGATTTCAGCGCCGGTATTCCCGTCACATACCCGGAGCTCGACGAGTTCGTAAAACCGGGAGACCGGCTGTATATAGACGACGGCTACGTTGGCCTTAGCGTCGAGCGCTCCGGGAAGGGCTTTATCGAGTGCATCGTGCTCTTCGGGGACGTGCTCCGTTCGCGCAAGGGGCTCAATCATCCCGACACCGTGGTCGGCTATCCGTACACCATGCCCCAGGACTTGCCCGACCTCGAGTTTGCCATAAGGCACGGAGTGGATTTTCTGGCGGATTCGTTTACGCGCAACGCCGAGGACGTGCGCGAGCTCAAGGGAAGGCTGGCGGGCACTGGCATCGACATCATCTCAAAAATCGAAAACCCCGAGGGCGTGCGCAACTTCGACGAGATTCTAAGCGAAACCGACGCGGTCATGGTGGCGCGCGGCGATCTCGGCGTGGAGATGGATCCGGTTGCGCTTCCGGAGATGCAGAAGATCATGATAGAAAAATGCACCCTCGCGGGCAAGCCGGTCATCACCGCAACGCAGATGCTGGAGTCCATGATGGAGAACGCGCGCCCGAGCCGAGCCGACGTGAGCGATATCGCCAACGCCATCTACGACGGCACCGACGTTGTCATGCTGTCAGGCGAGACGTCGGTGGGAAAGTACCCGGTCGAGTGCGTCGCAATGATGAGAAGGATAGCCGAATACGTCGAGGGGACGCGAAGGTACCGCGAACGCAAGCGGGAGGTGCGCGGCCTGTCAGAGTTTCGCGAGCGATCCGATGGCGGCGGCGCATAGGCCGGCCGAGGCCAGGTACAGACCGGGTCCGAAACGCTCCGGCTGTACGGACAGCGAAAACATCGCCGCGGCGATGAGTGCCGCCGTAATGGCGGCCGGTATAACGGCACGCACGGCCTTCTCCGTAAACAGTATGTAAAGGGCGGAAAGGATCGTCGCTCCGGAGGCAAGGGCGGGCGCGAGCGAGGCGTTCGCTTCTCCCGTAATGTATTCAAGGAGCAGGCGGACGCCCGTTATTCCCGCGCGCCCAAGCCGGTAGTCCACGTAATGCCACGGCAGGATGAGCGATAAAAGCATGATAAACGCCCCGCATGTGGCCAGAAGGTTCTCCTCCTTTTTCCCTGACGCGACCGCAAAATATTCATGCCATTTACGCGCCATTCGCCCACCTCGTTTTGTTTTTTTGCCGGGAGGATGCGGCCCGGCCCGTTTTTAAACAAGCGATCCATGAGAATATTCCGGGTACGGGGGCCTGTCCATCATAAAAACAAAATTTTGTGTTGACACGGGTGGGCTTTGATTTTACTAACACTCTACCGGCAGGGCCTTCGTGGCGGCCGGCACAAAGGCCGCCCAGGTGGTGGAATCTGGTAGACACGCATGGTTGAGGGCCATGTGGGAATTTCCTGTATGGGTTCAAATCCCATCCTGGGCATAGGGAAGACCGCGATCATTTCGCGGTCTTTTTTTCGCGCCCGGCTTGTCGCTTTCCCGGCGGATTTTTCTTTAACGGAAACCGGACGCCTGCCGATACCATAGATGAGGGAAATCAGCGAATCCCTAAGGAGGGGGCCATGCGGTACAGAATGAGTGAGGAGTACGAAATCATTCCCAAGCACTGCCCGCGGTGCGAGGCGCTCGTAATGGCGGCGGTCGTGAGAACATCGGGCGGCGAATTCTATAAATACCGGGAGACAAGGTGTTCGCAGTGCGACTGGGTCAACGGCGCCTGAGGGACGCTACAGAAAAAGTCCTTGATAAATTTTATCCATTTATCAGTCTGTTCACAGTGGCGCTTTCATAGACTCGTCCGAGAGTCTATTTTTATTTTAATGGCCGCGAAGGGCCAGGGTTCGCCCTTCGGGAAAGCGATAATCGGAGATGACAATGCGACTGATATTGCTGGGCGCTCCCGGATCGGGCAAAGGGACCATCGCAAAGATGCTTGTCGAGAAATACTCCATAGTGCAGATTTCCACCGGGGATATCCTACGGGGGGCCGTAGCGGCGGGAACCCCGGTCGGAAGGGAGGCCGAGGCGTACATGAAGCGCGGCGACCTGGTCCCCGACTCGGTGATAATGGGGATAATGGAGGAACGCCTGGGCGAGCCGGACTGCGCGCCCGGGTTCATACTCGACGGCTTTCCCCGCACCATACCGCAGGCGGAGGCCCTGGGCGGCCTGCTCGAAAAGCTCTCGCTTAAGCTCGATGCCGTCTGCAATCTCGACGTACCGGAGGAGGTAATCATCAAGCGACTCACGGGGCGGCGCACCTGTTCCAATCCCTCCTGTCAGGCCATCTTCAATCTGGACGGAAAGGCCCCCAAAAAGGAGGGCGTGTGCGACAGTTGCGGTTCGCCCCTCGTTCAGCGCGACGACGAGAAGGAGGACGTGGTCCGCTCCCGGCTGGCCACGTATGCCGGGAAGACCGCGCCGCTTATCGGGTTTTATGACCGTAAGGGCCTCCTCATGACCGTTAGCGGTAGGGAGAGCAAACCCCTTTTCGAGGAGATAGTGAAAAAACTCGGTGCTTGAGGCCGGGCTTTGCGTTATATTGATGTCTACGTACGGACGGCGCGCCGCTACAGGAGAGATGCCAGAGCGGTTGAATGGGGCGGTCTCGAAAACCGTTGAGGGGTTTCCCCTCCGAGGGTTCGAATCCCTCTCTCTCCGAATTCCGCGCATATCGAAGGCGATGGCGCGGAAGAGCTAAAAAAAAGGAGAAGTGTCTGAGTGGCCGAAGGAGCACGGTTGGAAACCGTGTGTAGCGCAAGCTACCGAGGGTTCGAATCCCTCCTTCTCCGAATTCCATCGGCTGATATCCCGCCGGGCAGGCACAATGCCCGCCCGACGGGGAATCTTTCACTTCCACGCCCTGAAGAGAGACAATGTCATACCAGGTAATCGCGAGAAAATGGCGCCCTCAGGATTTCGACGCGGTCGTTTTCCAGGAGCATGTTTCCCGAACCATCCGCAACAGCATAAGAAACGGACGGATCGCGCACGCCTATATCTTCGCCGGCCCGCAGGGCGTGGGAAAGACCACAATGGCGCGGATTCTCGCCAAGGCCGTCAACTGCAAGGATGGGCCCACCGACACCCCCTGCGGCGTTTGCGAGAACTGCCGTGAGATACGCGAAGGCATAGCCTTCGACGTCATCGAGATCGACGGGGCCTCGAGCCGCGGGATCGAGAACATCCGGGAGCTGCGCGAGAACGTCAATTTTGCGCCGCTAAAGTCCGCATACAAGGTATACATCATCGACGAGGTGCACATGCTCACCACCGAGGCCTTCAACGCGTTGTTGAAGACGCTCGAGGAGCCGCCGGCCCACGTGATCTTCGTATTCGCCACTACCGAGATTCACAGAGTCCCGGACACCATTCTTTCGCGCTGCCAGAAATATTTTTTCAAGAAGATATCGATCGACGCGATCGTCGCACACCTTGCCCATATAGCCGGGGTCGAGGGCTTCGATGTGGAGGAGAGGGCCCTTTATTCGATAGCCCGCGCCTCCGACGGCTCGATGCGGGACGCGCAGTCGCTCCTGGACCAAATGCTCTCCTTCTCGGACGGTTCCGTAGGCGAGGCCGAGACGCTTGCGCTTCTTGGCGTGGTCCCGCTCGCAAGCTACCTGCACGTGCTCGGCTCGGTGGCCGCGCCCGACCGCGCGGCGCTGATGGACGAGGTGCACCGCGTGGTGTCGCTCGGCGTGGACATCCCGCGCTATGTGGCCGGGCTTCTGGACGTGATACGGAGCCTCCGGCTGGTGAAAAGCGGGGTGGAGGTGCGCGAGATCCTGGGATTTTCGGCTGAGGAGGCCGGTGAACTCAAGAATCTCGCCTCGCGATTCCACGACGGGGAGCTCGGCGTGATGTTCCGTATTGGCATCGATATTCAAAACGATCTGCGCGCCCAGGCCGGAGA
>MVZN01000033.1 GCA_002069125.1 Spirochaetes bacterium ADurb.BinA120 | reverse complement strand
CATTATTGTGATGATGTGCGCGTGCTGCGTCGTGTGCTCGGGCGCCCTCGCGCTCGACATGAGCGGGGTGAGGGCGTATCCGGTGCCGTACAATCCGGAAAAAAGTATAGGTCTTAAATTACTTCTTCCAGCAGTTCCTGATATTAGCGGAATTATTAAAATTAGCATTTTTGATATCAATGGTGACCTTGTATTTAATAGAGAGTATTCCTCGGTAGGATTATTTGTGTGGAATGGGCGTAATCTGAGTGGCCGTAAGGTAAAACCAGGTCTTTATATAATCAAAGTGTCAGCTGAAGGCAGCAACGGCGAGTACGGCAAGAAGCTCATCCGCATCCTGGTGGATTACAGATAGTGAAGGCATTTTTCTGGAAATTCCCGCCGCTCGTCGCGCTCTGTGTAACATTCTTAGCGCTCTCGGCCTCTCAACTTACGGCCCAGGACGCCGGCTCTCGTGGCGCGTTCACGCGAAGCGGCTGGGTCGGCGCGCGATACATCGCCATGGGGAAGGCTGCCGAGGCCATAGCCGACGACGTATACGCCATCTACTGGAACCCGGCCGGCCTTGTGGACCTGCGCGACCAGCAGACGCTCTCGCCCGACGAGATCCGCGAGAAGGTGCAAAAGGGCGACATTAAGGGTATTTCCGAGCAGGACCTCATCCGCTTTTCGGACGAGGGAAACACAAGGGCGTTCGTGCAGGCCGGTGTGTCCGCTTCGATGCTCGACGTGGAGCGCGAGGCGGGCTTCGCCGGAGTCGCATTCGGGTTCGGCAAGGGGGTGATGGGCTTAGGGCTCTACCTCATCCAGTCGCGAGGAATCGAAGGACGGGCGGAAACAACGGGTCAATTCACCGGATACCTGGATTACGTCGCCTCCACCGGTTTCGTCTCATACGGCTTCACAACGGGGCTCGCCTCGATGGGCGTGTCGCTCAAAGGGATGCAGGAACGGATAGGCCTGTCGACCTATTACGGGGCCGGGGCCGATTTCGGAGCGAACGTGGACGTTCTGCCCTTTCTGCGCCTCTCCTTCGTCATTCAGGACGTAGGGCTGGCCATGCAGGGCGACGAAACCAGGGAAGAGATGCGCCGCCGCTACGATTTCGGTTATCCGTCGCTAAAGGTTTCGGCCGCGCTCTCCAACCGCAACCGCGATATAACGCTGGCGGTAAGCGGCGTTAAAAAGACAGAGCAGGAAAAGTACGAGCTCAATGGAGGCCTTCAGTACAACGTCTCCGGCGCGCTTTCCCTGCACATGGGGCTCAATGAGGCGAATTTCGCCGCCGGCATATCGATTCAGCTGCTTGGATTGAATATAGGATACGCGTTCAGCGTCGATAAAATCGACTACGGATACAACAACACCGTATCCCTGAGTCTGGTGCTCTGATCCATGGGAATTGAGGGCGAAAGGAGTCCCCGCATAATGGGGATCGTAAACGTAACGCCCGACTCGTTTTATGACGGCGGGCGATACTTCGAAGCGGAACGCGCTCGAGAGCATGCCCGGAAGCTGGCAGAGGACGGAGCGGACATCCTCGACGTGGGGGGCGAGTCCAGCCGCCCCGGCGCCTCGGGCATTTCGGTCGGGGAGGAGATCGACCGGGTATGCCCGATCATAGAGTACGCGGCGCGGGAGCTCGGCATTCCGGTGTCGGTCGATACCCGCAGGGCCAAGGTGGCGGCCGAGGCGATTCGTTCGGGAGCCACCATCATCAACGATATAGGCGCTCTGGCGCTCGACCCGGATATGGCCCCGCTGGCCGCGCGCTCGGGTTCCACCGTTGTGCTGATGCACATGCGGGGTACGCCGGAGACCATGCAGGACAATCCGGTCTACGGCGACGTCGTCGCCGAGGTGGCCGCCTTTCTCGAGGAGCGCGCGGACCGCGCGATGAGGGCGGGCATAGCGAGGGAGAGGATCGTTATCGATCCGGGAATAGGATTCGGCAAGTCCCAGGAGCATAATTACGCGATTCTCAGGGGCCTTAAGCGTTTCACACGATTGGGGTTTCCGGTTGTTGTCGGGCTGTCCAGAAAATCGCTTATCGGTAGGTTGTATCCGGTAGAGAGCGACCGTCTGCCGGCGACCATTGCGCTCAACGCCATAGCGGTGGCCTCGGGCGCGGACATTATACGGGTGCACGATGTGCGCGAACACCGCCTTGCCATGGAGGCGGTTAAAATGCTTTTAAGGGTGCCGGATGGAAGCGGTATTTGAAAGGGCCGTGTATCTCGCTTCGACCTTCTGGGAGTACTTCCGGATCGTGCTGGACGTGCTTCTGGTGGCCTTTCTATTGTACTGGGTGTATACCTTCATCTCCAACACCCGGGCCATGCAGCTCCTCAAGGGCCTGGTCGCGATCTTCGCGGTGGCGGCGATATCGCACATACTCCGGCTGGACACGCTGAACTGGCTCATCACCAACCTGACCTCCTACATTGTCATTACGGTCATCATCCTTTTCCAGCCGGAGCTTCGCCGGCTCCTCACCCAGTTTGGCCAGCGTAACTGGATATCCAACGCGTTCGCCTCCGATACCTTTCCGCTGGACGAGATGGTGAGCGCCGTCGTGGCCATGTCCGAGGAGCGCATCGGCTCGCTCATAGTCATCGAGCGCAACACGGGGCTTAAGGCGTATATCGAGTCGGGCGTCGTAATAAACTCGACCCTGACGGATGAGCTCATCCGGACCATTTTTTTCCCAAATACAGCGCTGCACGACGGGGCCATCATTATTCAGGAGGCGCGCATCATGGCGGCCGCCTGCTATCTGCCGCTAAGCGACTCGAGGCAGCTTAAAAAACAGCACGGCGCCCGCCACAGGGCGGCCCTGGGCATCGCGGAGGAAACGGACGCCCTGGTTATCGTAACATCCGAGGAGACCGGCGGCATATCGATAATGGTAAACGGGAGGATGTACTCCCGTATAAAGGTGTCCGATCTCAAAAACATGATACTGTATTTCATGAATCCGAAGACCGCATACGAGGAGAAGTACTCGATCAAATGATCACCTTCGTCGACGAGCTGAAAAACATAGCCAGCGGCAGGGACTTCAAGCAGAAGCTCCTGTGCCTTATGGCGGCCGTCGTGCTGTGGGCATACGTGGGGAGCACCAGGACAGGCGAAATAAAGCTGCGCGCTCCGGTCGAGATGCGCAATCTGCCCGCGTCCCTAATCGTCGAGAACAGCCACGACCAGTTCGTTACGGTGCGACTGAGCGGCAGGCAGGAGGACATCAAGCTCGTCAACGCGAAGAACATAAGGGCCTATGTGGACCTGGAAAACGCGGTCCCGAGCGACGAGATACGCTATCCGGTCGAGCTGGTAAAAGCCGGGATACCGGAGGGGGTCCGGGTGGATCTCTCGCGAGAGAAGATGCTTCTTTCAGTCCAGCGCAAACTGATGAAGAGGGTCCCGATCGTGGTGAGGACCGCGGGTGATCCAAAAGAAGGTTTCATCCTTGGAGGAAGCAGGGTCCTGCCGGCGTACGCGTTAGTATCGGGCGCCGAGTCCAGGGTGCGCGAGATTGAGGCGCTGTATACGAAGGAGATAAATGTTGACGGCCAGTCCAGGGATATCACAAAAGAGGTGCGTCTGGATGTCGAAAACAATTCCGATCTTAGCGTCGATGTGCAAAAATCCACGGTGTTCATCCGCCTGCTGGATGTGCGCGGGCTGTTGCGCGCGGAAGGAAGGGCGCGTGTTCGAAACCCCGACGAGCGCTATGAATACCGGCCCGCCGCCGAGACCGTCGTGGTTTATCTGAAGCCGCTCCACGACGGCGAAACGACCGAAGGGCTTGTGATGGACGTGTCGGTCGATCCGGGGACGCTGGCGATGGCGGATTTTCACGACGCCGGGGCCGATCCGGCCATCGAGCGCCTATGTCCGGTAAGCGTCATATTAAAGAACCGACAGGATGACTTTCGTGTCATGCACGTTCTGCCGGATTCCATAACGATAAAAATTAAGAAAAAGACGCCCGGCCCCGAGCCGCGCTGAGGAAGCCATGCAGAAAACAGTATTGTGCGTCAATATCGACCACGTCGCCACGCTCAGGCAGGCGCGTGGAGGAATCGAACCCGACCCCATAGAGGCGGCCCTTGTCTGTGAGGATAATGGCGCCGCTGGAATAACGGTTCATCTGCGGGAGGACCGTCGCCACATTCAGGATATGGACGTGGCCGGACTGCGGGACGTAGTGCGCGGTAAATTAAACCTCGAGATGGCGCTGTCCGACGATATCATTTCCGTTGCGCGCCGTGTCGTCCCAAACCAGATAACCCTGGTCCCGGAGAAGCGCCAGGAGCTTACCACCGAGGGCGGGCTCGACGTGGCCGCTAACAAAGCCCGCATCATCGAGGTGGCGCGTATGTTTCACGACATCGGGGTGCTTGTCTCCCTGTTCGTCGAACCGGACCCGCGGATTGTGGAGTTGAGCCGTGAAACCGGCGCCGATTTTATCGAGCTCCACACGGGGACCTATTGTGGAGCGCGCGGAGAGGCCGAAGTCCAAAAAGAGCTTGATCGAATATATCGGGCGGCGCATCATGCCAAAGCCATCGGCATTCGGATCAATGCCGGTCACGGCCTGAGCTACCGGAACCTGCCGCCGATACTGGAAACGCCGGGGCTGGAGGAGCTCAATATCGGCCATTCGATAATCTCTCGCGCCGTCTTTCTGGGGCTGGCAAGGGCCGTGCGGGAAATCGCCGATATCATCGCAACCGCCCGTCCCCGATAAGGGGCCCGCCGGTTTCGCCGGAGGATGCATGCTTGGAAATCTTCTCAAAATACTCCTGTTTTTTTTCGGGATATATCTCGTTATCAACTTCGTTCGAGGCGCGCTCGCGCTCGGGGCAAGGAGAATGCGCCGTAACTACGAGGAAAGGCGCGAAGACCCCAGGCGCGCTCGTGGAAGAGACAGAGTGATCGAGCTGGACAAAGACCAGTACAAGATTGAATAGGAGGCCCCGGTGGACACAGGTCGACCTGTGATGTTCGGAGCGCTAATTACCCTCGCGCTTTTCTTTCAGTCGGGTTGCGGCGGCCTCAAGGGCGAGTTTGCGCTAAGACAGCCGTTTGCCGACGAATACCGCAGGGTTGCGGGCGTGCCCGAGTTTCCGGCGGATGGGCATGTCGACTGGGTGTATGCCTTCAGGGAGGTGAAGGACGTTCACTCAATCGGCGTCATTCTGATGAAGCGGGAAATAGTATGGGTCGATGTCAGCGCCCGCACCGAAAGGATCGATCCGGCCCAGAGGGTGATCTACGGCGCAATAGAGGGGCTTGCCAGAGGCAGGTACCGGTTGCTGATCGCCGAGAATGGGAAAATAGTCGACGAGATGGAATTCGTCGTCTTTGACGATTCCCCGGACGAGGAGGCCGGGGGGATCGAAGAAAAGTGATCAGGACGTTGTGAAATAAATCGCCGCGAAGAGCACGAAATTAAGATCGAGCAGCATTTCGTATTTCAGGGCGATAAAATAGTTTTTCGACCGTATACGGTAATATACCGCCCCGAAATAAATTAGGTTCGCCAGAAAGGCGACAAAGGCCGCCTTCCCGACCCACAGGGCCGTCAGCGAGAAGGCGATTCCCGCCAGCGCCGAGACGGCAATGGCTATCCTACCGGCAGCGCGCACCCCGAGCATCGTGGAAAAAGTCTGCATGCCGAATATCAGATCTCCCTGGAAAGCAATTATATCGAGCAGGATGTTTCGGAAGAACACCAGAGCAAAAACGTACGAGCAGGCCGCAAGGAAAACGACCGGCCCGGCCTTTACCGCGGCAAGCGGGAGCACAGTGGTTACGATCAGCCAGCCGAATCCGGAGACGATATTTTTTAGATTATACGCCTTCTGCAGAAGCCTCGAGCCGGTTCCGGCCACAATCCGCTTCATCGGGCGCGTGGAGTATGCCGCTCCCAGCACGCAGGACAAAAGGTAGCCGAAAGCTATAGGAGGTTCGTATCGGACAGCAAGGTACAGGCAGGCCCCCAGCGACAGCACGGCGGCCGGCAGCAGGATGTGCTTGAAGCGGTTCTGAATGGCGTATTTGACCGGGTTCCGAATGAGGAGCGACTCCATCTCGAAATGATTGTTGAGTGTGTACATGGCGAAGATATACAGGAACGAGGCCAGCGCAGGCGCCGGGTCTGCGGAAAAGCCCGCGAACCTTAGGGCGAAAAGACTCAGGAGGCCGGCGGCCGCGGCGGAAAGAATATTTGTCCTCAGCACGAAGTCGAAGAGTTTGACTAGCGGCCCCGGGAAAAAACGGCTGTTGGCGTACCGTATCTCGTAGAGCCGCTCCATTACGTTGTTGATTATCCAGCCCGGCGTGGAGGCGCCCGCGGTTACAAGGACATGCCGTATGCCCCGGAAGTCTTCGCTTTCAAGCTCCGCCTCCGTCTCGATGTGAAAGGTCTTTATTCCGCACTCGCGCCCCATCTGGGCGAGCCTGGCGGTGTTGGCCGATTCCCTTCCTCCGACCACCACGAGCGCGTCTATGTTGCGCGCTATGCCGTCGCGAATATCGCTCTGCCTGTTGTGAGTTGAATCGCATATGGTGTTGATCACCGTAACGCCGGAAAACCGCCTCTCCAGTTCGGCGACGATAGTTGAAAATTGATCGAGGTCCTGGGTGGTCTGGGAGACGACGATGTATTTTTCGGCGGAGGGAATTGCGTCGAGATCGCGCGTGTCGGAGACTACGGTCACTCCGGCCGCGGCATAGCTCTTCAATCCAAGCACCTCGGCATGGTCCCTGTCGCCGATGATGATCGTATAATATCCCCTGCCGGAATAGTTTTTTATGAGGCCCTGGACGCGGGAGACGCGGGGGCAGGTCAGGTTGAGGTAGCGTTTGGAGCGAGCCTTTACGTCGCGCAGTTTTTCTATTGGAATTCCGTGAGTGCGCACGGCTATGGTTTTTCCGTCGATGTCTTGGAGGTCGTTGATGGTTTTCAGGCCTCGCCTACCAAGAATGGAGACGGTCTGCGGATTGTGGATGAGGGGGCCGTACACCAGTATCTCCTCGTCGGCGGTGTTTAGCTCCTCTACGATGGTCAGTATGGCGTCCCGGACCCCCATGCAAAATCCGGAATGCCGGGCCAGCTCGATCTTCATCGCTCGTGGCCCTTTTCAGCCCCGGGAAACGCGACCGAAGGAGCGGAGAGGGTGCCCGTAAGGTTGAGCCGAAGCCGCCCATCCCCCTGGTTCGCAAGGTTGCCGAGCAGTATCCTGTAATCCTGCACCAGCTTGGATTGCGCATCGATATCGATTACGAGGTTTAGGGTGGAGTTCCTGACGTATGGGGCCAGGGTAATGGAGCCGCGGATGGAGCCGCGGAGATCGGGACCGGCGCCGTCGAATTTGATGATGCGTAGCTCTCCCTCGTGCAGCTCGGAATTCATTACGATCGAGCCGAAACGCACGGCCGGTATGGCGAAGCCTTTTATGGTGATACCCTTCAGGGCGACATTTTGAAGCTCCAGGTTCAAAAAGCCGTTGCGGGGAACGCCCGAGCCGGGGTCCGAGGCCAGGCGGAATTCACCTGTGGGGATGCATGAGAACGAGGAATCCCCGTCGGAAAACCGAAATTCCCCGGCGCCGATGCTTCCCTTCAGGGTTTTATAAAGCAGGGTCGTCACCGGATTGACCGCGATATTGAATCTGAGATCCCTGATTGCGATCTCGGATTCGGATCCGGCACCCAGAATCAGGCTGTCTATATAAGAGTTGCCGATCAGATTGAATTCGATTTCCCCGACCTCAACGCTTCTAAGGCCCCTCTGCTCCATCTTTTGCAGCTCCGCGCGAATGAAAACATCGAAGGGGAATCCCAAAACGACAAAGAAGGCTGTCAGCGCGAACGCCGCGGCGATGTAAAGCTTGGCGTACGGCAGGGCGATCGTCTCGCGAAGAAAGCGCCCGGCCGATTTAAAGGCCGCGGATATCCTCTCGCGTATCTGTCGGATTTCCATGGGGCGGTTTCCTCGTCACTGAAGGGAGTAGCTGTCGATTTTCATGATGACGTCATAGGTGTCGGCGCCCTTGAGTCCCTGGTAGAGCCGAAGGTAGCTCACCTTTAGAAGACGGCCGGAGCTTTCTATTTCGTAGAGAAAGCGAAGGAATTTCTGCATGGGCACGCCGTCGATTTTTATATCGGTGCTGATGCGCAAATACTTGTTCTGGACGTTCGACTGTGTCCTGCGCGTATAGGCGATATGGCGGGCCACGTCTGCGCTTGCCGACCACTGCTCGATAAGGGTGGTGATGTTTTCCTCCCTGTTGGAGAGCAGCGCGTCATAGCGCGCCTTGCGCTGCCGCACGTCCCGATACTCCTCGTAAAGCGAATCGAGCCGGGCGAGGTCCTGGCGGCTGCCGGCGATGCTCGACCGGGAGGTTTCGCTTAGGGACAGGTAGGGGTTTATAACCAGTCCCCAGACCATGGCCCCGCCGGCCACGACGCCGAGCGCCTTGAGCAGTCTTTTTTCGCGGGTGGAAAGGCTTATCATTCTTTACTCCATCCGCTCCTTCGGCGGCGTTTTTTTTCCGGACTGCTTTATTACGAGCGAGAAACCGATCTCGTTTTTTCTGCTGATGTTGGTGTTTAGATCGACCGAACCGAACTTGCCTGTTTCGAGCAGCCTGTTTTTAAAATCATCGATGATCCTGCTCGAGGAGACCTGGCCGTCGATTCGGACTATACCCTCGTTCACGACCATATTGGAGAGCTGGAAATCCGGATCGCCCGGAAATTTTTCCGTAATATCGGTCATGAGGTCGATTACCCTGTCCCCGGGCTGGACGAGCGCGTCAATCGTATCCAGTTGTTTTTTCTCTTCGTTAAGCATGGCGGCCGCCGCCTTGATAGGGTCTTCGGCGGGTTGCCGCGCGTGGAAATACCGCATGTATCGCTCGTTGATCTCCCTTTGGTACTGGGCCCCGGTCCTGTAGCCAAGAAAAGAGGACACCGCAAGATTGGCAAGGAGCAGAATACCGGCGAGCCCGAGAAAAAGGGCGGCGAGATAGTATATCCTGCGCGAGCCTCCGGCGAGATCGGGAACGAATTCGCCCTTTAGGAAATTTACGGCCTGCCGCCGCGAGTTGAGATACGAGAGCATTGTACCGAAAACGATTGGAAACTGCGTCTGTATGGCCTGCTCCGGATAACCCTGTAGAAAGGGAAGGGAGGCGACCGGAAGCTCCAGCTCTCGCGACAGCAGGTGGCCGATCCCGGCGAGGTTGGCGCCGCCTCCCGAGATGAGGATGCGGCCGAATTCCAACGCGCCGTATTCCACCGTAAATGCCCGCAGCGTGAGAAGGATCTGTTCCACCAGCTCCTCAACGAGCGACACGGTGCGATCATATATTTTTTTAAGGCGCGGTCTGGTCAAGCCCAATGTTTTATGGAAATCGCGCTGGTAATTGTTTTCGATGGATGTAAGGTCCAGGTTAAGCGATTCGAACAGGAGCCTCGCCTCGCGCATGCCGGTATGGTTTATGGACGCGATTTCCCGGTGCACGGTCCCAAGGCCTAGCGAAATACAGCGCGTATAGAGAAGCTCCCCTTCGCCGACCACGTTTAGCACGGTCTTTTCGTGTCCTATGTCCACCTGAATGATGTTCTCCCCGGGTATGCGGTTGAAATACCGGTAGCATTCGAAGAGCGCGTTCGCCTCCAGCCCCATCCTTATGGGGCGCAGGCCCGAGTCCGCAAGTATGGTCACGTGCTCGCGGACGGCCTCTATGGGCGTGGCCGCAAGCATAATGCGGGCCTCCTCGGTGCGGGGACTTTTGAGCGCCTGGAAGTCCATTATTAGTTCGTCGATGCTGAATGGTAAATTCTCCTCCGCCTCGTAGGGGATGGCCGCGGATATCTTTTCCACATCGCTGAACGGGAAGGCGATATTGCGCACTATGGCCCTCTCCATGGGGAGATTGCACAGTATCGTACGGTTTCCAGGATCGCTGTCGGCCAGGAGACGCTCGATGGCGCGACGCACGGCCTCTGTCGGGGAATCGCCTTCCTCGGGGATTACGTCCTCTATGGATAGCCCGGTCACCTGAAAGTTCCGCAGTCCAGTCCTGGCGGTAAGCATGCGGACCGAAGACGAACCGATGTCAAGCGCGGTGATGTTTTCGAACACGTCAAGACCTCCGCTTCCCGGAGTTAGGGGAATTATTGTTGGATGAACGGTTCGCGGCGGATGTCAAGGAATAAATGTTCATTGCTCGCTCATGTAATAGAATACCCTGTTCTGCCTGTTGTACAGGGCGATCATCGTCACTTCGGTTTTATTGACGCGGCCCGTTACCGCGAGACGGAAAATGAAAGATCGCACGGTGAGCAGGTTCCGCCTGACGGTTTCGTCGGTTACGATGTCCGCGACCTCGTCGATGGATTCGAAAGGCCTGGAACGGCGCCGGCGAATGAGCTCGGTAACCCTATCATCAGTCATTTCGTCTGTCAACGCCGATAAGACACGGTAGGATGCGGTGTTTATGTTGATCTTGTTCATCTCGCTTAGATAGTCGCTCCGTTCGCCCGTTACGCGGAAATACTCGCCGAGCCTGCGGCTGCGCTCGCGTCCGATTGGAGCCGAGCTCTCGGCGGGGTCGGTTCGACGCGAGTCCAGCGCCCGTCCGGAGCCAGGCCCGGACACGGCGTCGGGGTTTACCACTCGCGCCCCGCGATTGTCCTCCACAATTCCGCTTTCCCTGCCGTGGTTGCCTCCGCCCAGGCCGTAGTAAATCTCCGGCGTAAAGCCCTTTATCATAAGCATCTCTTGGATGCTGTCCATGGCGGCGTTCTTGGCCCTGTAAGGCCGCCTCTGCGCCAGATAATAGTCGGAGGATTCGGCCCCATAGGGAAAGCGGCTGTCGTCGATATCCACCCAGTCGATAAGCGTATCGGCGAGGTCCATGGAAAGCCCCATATTGAGAAAGAAACGTTGCGCCACCGTGTAATAGGGGGATTTGTCCACCACCTCATTCGCGAGCGCGTTGATGTTGATTTTGGAATTCTCGTCGGCTATGGATATCTTCAGATGTCCGCCCTCGATCGGCAGTGGCGGCAGGTCTATGGCCCAGATGTCCTGATACGAGTCAACGTTCGTGTTTGTCGAAACCCCGGAAAGAAGGCCGGAGGCGGCCCCCTTTTTGTCGGCCTCGAGGAGCGCGACCGCAAGGTTTACGCCCGCTCGCGCGATGGTGCGGGCGCGCAGGGACTCGCTGAATTTGCCGATATACCGCACGTTTGTCTGGGCCGTGATTATGAATTCGCTCGAAATGGCCACCAGGAGCGAAATTACGAGGAGCACTATGACCAGGATATAACCCGACGAACCCGCAAAGGCGCCCAAAAGCCCCTTTTCGAGGAGCTCCTTTTCGCGCCTGCGGTAGTCGCGAACGGCGGCCTTCGAAAGGGCATGGAAAAGCTTACGGGGGCTCATTCGTTCACCGGGTTTACGTAGGATATGAACACGAAATCTTCAACGACTCCGCGGTAATTCTTTACGCGAAGCGTGGTCCTCACCGCCTGCGGGTGTATTTTTGCCTCGCGCGAGTCCCATTTGTCCACCCAGTCGTTCCTCAGCCAGAACTCGAATCTGCAATCCACGACGTTGTCGAGCAGTACGTCTTCATCGCCCCCTTCGAGAGGGTTGTCGTCGTAATGAAGGTCGCTTCGCCGCATTAGTTGATGGAGCCCGGGGACCTCGCGGTCGGGGCGCAGGTGGTATCCAACCTCGTAGATGTCGCTGGACGGGTTTTGCCTCTTCGGGGTAAGGGAGATGGATTCGCTCTGGAAGTCGGTGGTGATAAAATCGATGCGCCCGTCGGAGGTCTGGCCCGAACGATTCTCGCCGATGAAACAGACGTGCTCGTTGAATTTCTGGGCGTACGCGTAGGATATGTCCCTGTCCATGCGCCGGATGGCGAGGGTAATGTTCTCGTGGAACTCGGCGATTCCGGTGAGGTCGAACACGGAGGTCATGATGGAACGGTGGGCCGAATACACCATGAGGAGTATGACCGAGGAGACCGCAGTGGCGACGATCACCTCGAGCAGGGAGAAGCCCGCCCGGTCCCGCGCCAAGCGCGCAATGACGGAGCGAAGGTTTTGGGCCATTATACGGGCGGTTCCGCGCTTCACATCCTCTCCGGATACACGTAGCTTAGGGTGTAGTTGCGTTTGCGCCCCCTCTCCGTCCAGTGCACGGTTATCTCGACCCGCCGTGCGTTTACCGGCCCGAAGAGCTCGTGCTCGAACTTCGTAGTTTTCCTGCTGTAGCTGAATCCGGGATACTCCTTTACAGCCTCCTCCTGCGCGTCCGGCTCGCGCATGCGGTACACGTAATAAAGGCTCAGCCTGCTCTTCGCTATCAGCATGGCCCGGGTCATGTTCCTGTTTCCGGATATGGCGGCTATGCCGGAGGACACGCCGGATATGATTGCGAGCATGGCGATGGAGAGTATGGCGATTGCGATGAGAATCTCGACGAGCGCAAACCCGCCGCGGCCCTCATTCGAATACGTCGTATTCATGCGTTATCCTGGCCTCTTTTTTTAAGCGGCTGATGCGCACGGACCATCGATCCCTTCCGCCGGTAAGAATATGAAGGATCGCGTTCGCGGAGGAACCCGAGGGGTGAAAAGGAATGAACACGTTTCCCTCCCTTATGGGGTCCGCTCCGGGGACGATGACCTCTTCAATTTTAAACGAGTCCGGAAAGCGATGGTAGGCGAGCAGCCTATCGCGCGAATCGGAAAACCTGCCCTGCCGGTCCATGGTCACCACCGAGAGGCCGTTTCCGCGGCTGAAAATCTTTTCATCGTATTCCCCGGATTCGGTTCCTCGATCGTAAAGGTGGACGATGAGGTAGTTGGTGTTCCCCTTGAGATAGGCGTCGTCGAAGCAGCGGGCGACTATGCCTGTCAGGATGATGAAGCTGCCCCGGTCCGTGCCCGCAAAGCGCGGAATGCGCGGCACGATGAGCATCGCCATGATCGAGATTATGGCGATCACCACGATGAGCTCGAGGAGGGTAAAGCCGCCCCGCCCCTTAAGGTTATGAGCCCTTCCGGCCGTATACACTGCAGGGAGTGCGGGGCTTACCAGCTTTTTATGTCCGCGTTCACGCCCTCGCCGCCGTCCCTGCCGTCGGCGCCGAGGCTCATGATCTCGTAATCGTTGCCGTGATCGCCCGGCGAGCGGTATATGTAATCGCGTCCCCACGGGTCCTTGGGAAGCTCCTTCTTCTTGAGATATCCCCCCTCGTTGTAGTTCATCGGGGCGGGCTCGGAGGAGGGCCGTTCTATAAGCGCGGCCAGTCCCTGTTCGGTGGTCGGGTATATGCCGTTGTCGAGGTTGTAACGATCGAGCGCAAGGCCGAAGGCCGCGATCTGCTGTTTGGTCGCCTCAACGCGGGCCTTCTGCGGAATATCCATGAAGCGCGGCACCACGATGATCGATAGAATGCCTATGATGGCGATTACGATCATGAGCTCGATTAGCGTGAAGCCCGCGTTTCCCCTCAATCCGGTAGTGGCGGCTGCCGCGCGCTGTGCGATTGCTCTTAGAATCCGTTTCATGTCTCCCTCACTGTAATATTAGGTTCATCTCGAAAATGGGCAGAAGCACCGCGATGACGATAAGCCCTATGACAACGCCCATGATTATGATGATTATCGGCTCGATCATGCTGGTGAGGCTGGTCACCGTGAGGTCGAGCTCGGTTTCGTACACGCGTCCAATATTCTGGAGCATGGCGTCCAGCCTGTCGCTCGCCTCGCCCGCGGCGATCATCCCGATGACGAGTCTCGGGAGAAAATCGGCCCTGGCAAGCGCCGTGGATACGGACGAGCCCTCTCGGATCCGGTCGGCCGCCTCGTCTATCTTTTCCTCGATGACGGAGTTTACCACTATCTTTTTCACTATTTCGAATGATTTCATTATGTCCACACGGTTGGAAAGAAGCACCCCGAGGTTCTGGGTGAAGCGCAGCACCACGAGCTTACGGTAGAGGTTTCCGACAAGCGGTATGGAGAGTTTGAGTTCGTCGGCCTTGCGCCTTCCCTCGGGTGTTTTAACGTACTTTCTGACGAAGAGCGCGCCTGCCGCCAGTACAGCCAGAAGGAGGGGCCAGAAGCTCGCCAGGAAATCGCTGAATCCCATCACCACCCTGGTGGGCAGGGGGAGGTCCTTGCCGAGCTCCAGGAACATCCGCGTGAGGGAGGGAATGATGTTTATCATGATGAAGAGGACGACCAGAATGGCGAAAAATATCAGAAATGCGGGATACCACAGCGCCGCCTGGATCTTGCCCTTGAGTATGTTCTTCTTCTCCTCGAGCTCGGCGAGCCGCTCTATCACCTGGTCGAGCGAACCGAGGCTCTCTCCGACTCGCACCATGTTGATGTACATCTCGGTGAAAACGATCGGATGCCGCTCCAGGCAGGCCGAAAAGGACGATCCCTCCTCGAGCTTCTCCTTTATATCGACTACGATGCTCTTGAAGTTTCTGTTGTCGACCTGGTCGATGATGTCGTTGATCGCCACCAGAAGCGGCATCCCCGCGCCCAGAAGCACGGATAGCTGGCGCGAGAATATGCCCACCTGTCTGGAGCTGAACTTGAGGTCCAGATAATACCTCAGTCCCTCGTATGCCCTTCGGATTCCGCTCCTCGACGCGGACGAGGCCGCCGAGGGCTTCCCTCCGTGCTCCTCGAGCTTTACGAGATAGAGCCCCATACCGCGGATCTTCTGGCGGGCGGCCTGTTCGCTGGGGGCGTCCACCACGTCCGCGACAGTGTCGCCCTTTCTGTTAAGCGCCTGGTACTCGAAGATCATGTCAGCTTACCCTTAGGACTTCCTCGACCGTCGTGGCGCCGGCCATCGCCTTCTGGAGTCCGTCGGCGAGCAGGGTCACCATTCCCTCCCGAATCGCCTGTTCCTTGATCTCGTAGGCCTCCGCGCGATTTATGATCATCCGGCGGATGTCGTTGGAAAGGGGAAGGAATTCGAAAATACCGGTACGGCCCATAAAGCCCGTACCCAGGCACTTTTCGCAGCCTTTGCCGTGAAAGAACCTGGCCCCTTTGGCCTTTGCCCCGCCAAGGCCGAGCTCCGAGAGCATTTGCGCCGTTGGGCGATAGGGCTGCCGGCAGCTCGGGCAGATCGTCCGAACCAGCCGCTGGGCCAGGAACGCGTTTACCGACGAGGTGATAAGGAAGGGCTCGACCCCCATATCGATGAGGCGCGTGACGCCGCTGGCCGCGTCGTTGGTATGCAGGGTGGAGAACACCCTGTGGCCGGTCAGCGCTGCCTGCACGGCGATCTCGGCGGTCTCGAGATCGCGTATCTCGCCGATCATTATGACGTCCGGGTCCTGACGGAGTATGGAGCGCAGGCCGTTCGCGAACGTCAGATCGATCTTCGGCTTGACCTGCATCTGGCCAACGCCGTGCAGTTGGTACTCGATGGGGTCCTCGACCGTAAGGATGTTGATCTCGGGAGAGCGAAGGCCCGACAACACTCCATATAGGGTGGTGCTCTTCCCGCTTCCGGTCGGGCCGGTGACCAGGACCACCCCGTAGGTCTTTCGGATGGTCGCCTCGAAGGATTTAAGTACGGCCGCGGAGAAGCCCATGGCCGAAAGGTCGAAGTTCATGTCGGTCTTGTTGAGGAGCCTCATGACGACACGCTCGCCGTAATAGGTGGGGAAGACCGATACGCGTATGTCGATGTCCTTGCCGCCAATCTTGATCTGGATGCGTCCGTCCTGAGGAAGGCGGTTCTCGGCGATGTTTAGGTTCGCCATTATCTTTATGCGCGATATTATGGCGCCCTGGAACTTCTTGGGCGGGGTGAACATCTGGTACAGTATGCCGTCAATGCGGAAGCGGACCGCCATGTCCTTTTCGTAGGGCTCCAGATGGATGTCGCTCGCCCTGTCCTGAACGGCCTGGGTTATCATGGTGTTGACGAGGCGGATAATGGGCGCCTCGTTCGCCATGTCGAGTATGTCCTCGGTCTCGAGGACGGGCGAGCTTAAAATCTCGAAATCGGAGCCGGCGAGTCCCTCGATCACTTCCCCGGCGGAGTCTGCGCGCATGATGTCGTAATGACTGTTGATGATCCTGGATATCTCCGCCTCGGGCGCGAGTACGGCCTCGATGTCGTGGTCGGGGTAAAGCATTTTTAGATCGTCGAAGGGGTGGATGTTGAGCACATCGGCGGCTGCCACATAGATAACCGAGCCGCCCGCCCTGAAGGGCGCCACCTTGTTCTTTTTTAAAAAATAGGTGGGAACCCGGGAAAAGATATCGTCGGGGTCGTCGAAGGCGATGCTCTTCTGATAGGGAACGCCGGATTGTTCCGCAAGCGCCTCGAGGACCTCATCCTCGGTCGCAAGGCCCTTTTTTATTAGAAGCTGCCCCAGGCGAAGCGGCGTCGTTTTTTGTAGGATGAGCGCCTCCTGGAGCTGTTCCGCCGTGAGGACCTTTCGGTCGACGAGCAGGGCTCCGAGCGGTTTTGTTTTCCTGCCTCGCAGGGCCATGCCTATCTTCCTCTTACCCGGCGCTGGGCCTCGCGCTTCTGGTCGGTCAGGGCCTCGGCGCGGTCGGGCCTGGTCACCACGTGCGGGGTTATGAAAACCAGAAGGTTGGTCTTCGTGTTCTGAACGGTCTTGCGTTTGAAGAACCAGCCCAAAAGCGGGATGTCGCCGAGTATGGGCACCTTGGTCTCCTCGACGTTCGAATTATTGCGGATTAGCCCGCCCACAACGATCGTTTTTCCGTCGTGGACGGTTATCTTGGTCTTAATGTCGCGCTTTCCGAGCTCGGGCGGGATGACGGTGCCGGTGGGGGAGACCGTCGTGGTGCCTGTGACGGAATTGACCTCCTGGTAGAGATCGAGGGTGATGCGGTTCTTCTGCGTTATATGAGGTGTGATCTTAAGCTTCACGCCCACGGTTTTATACTCGTAGGTGTAGAACTGCACGCCGGTGTCGCTTATCCGGTTGTTCGTCGGGACCGGGATTTCCTCCCCCACGTTGATTTCCGCCTCCTGGTTGTCCAGGGTAAGGATCTGG
The DNA here is from genome assembly GCA_002069125.1 of Spirochaetes bacterium ADurb.BinA120. Lineage (GTDB taxonomy): Bacteria > Spirochaetota > UBA4802 > UBA4802 > UBA5368 > MVZN01. The sequence continues at coordinate 15,207 of MVZN01000033.1, read as the reverse complement.
GGCGTGGAGAGGATGTTGTACTTATTGTCGATCCCGGTGGCGTTGAGAAGGATATAGCCGAGTATGCTCCTGTCGGCGAGATAGCCGAGCTGGAAGCCGGTGGCGGCAGGCACCGCGAGGGTCTTGCCGCCAAGGCCGCTCGGAGGCGTATAGCTTGGCGGGGCGCCCATTATCGAGGAACCGCCGTATATATGCTTTCCGCTCTGGTCCCCCATCATCCAGTCGATTCCGAGCGACCATCCATCCTGGGCGTTCACCTCGACGATCAGGGTTTCGATGTAAACCTGTTCGCGGACGGTGTCCAGCTCGTTTACGATACGCTCTATCTCGGCGAACTCCTGGGGCGTAGCCGAGATGATGAGCGAATTGGTCTCCTTGTTGGCTATGATGGACAATTTCTGGGTCGATGCGGACGGCGGCGCCGTCTGCTGTGTCTGGGTGACTCGGGCGGTGCGGTCCGAGCGCCGCACGGCCGGGGCCTGCTGTGGCGGTGTCGTTCCGGCGGCGGGCGTTATCGGGGACGTGTCGATTTTGGCCGTTTCGGAAAATGGAATGCGCGACAGAACGGCGGCGAGCTTCTCGGCGTCCGCGTTTTCGAGATGAATGACGTGAATGTTCCCTTTGCGCGCCCTGTCATCCTTGATCTCCTCTATCTTCCTGTCCAGGGAGCGGCTGATCCGGGTGAGGCCGCCGATCTCCTTGGCGTTTCCGCTGAGTATAATTGTGTTCAGCGGAGGATATACCACGAGGTCGGTATCGTTGGATTTGAGCTGGCGCAGCACGTTGGCGATCTCGTTGGCGTCGGCGTAATCCACCTGAAGGAGATAAGTGATGGTACGGTCCTCGGCCGGAATCGCCGCGGCGCCGTCTTTGTCCACGATTATTTCGACATTTTTCTTGATGGCGTCCTTTATAGGGACGACCTTGATTAAGTTCTCGGTCTCGATTACGGCGAATCCCTTGATCTCGAGGATGGACTTGAGTATGTCGAAGGCCTGAGCGACGGGTATGCGCTTTGCCGAGCTTATAGTGATCTTGCCGCGCACCTTTTCGTCGACCATGATGTTCTTTTTAATGAGCTGGCTCATTATATTGAGGAATTCGGCAAGCTCGACGTCCTTGAAGTTGAGCGTAAAATATTTTTCGGTCCTGTCGATTTTGGGGGCTTTCCGGGGCCCGTCCTGCCTGTCCAGTGGGGGGTTGGCCGGCGTTTCGGATGCCTTTTCCTCCGGGGTGACCGGGTTTTCGGTGCCGGCTTTCAGCGGGGTCTCGACGACGGGTTTGCGGACAGCCTCGGCCGCGCCATCCTCGACGGACTGCGAAAAAAGGCGTGGGCCCCCCAGGGCTCCGCACGTGAGGATCAGCGTAATGATGCTAACGGTCCTGGGCAATCTTGAAAAGGTCATGTGCTTATCCCCTTTGTTATTTCCCTATTCGGAAACGGTGAAGTCATAATTTACGAGCTTCCCTCCGCGCTCCAGATCGATCGTGATTCTGGAATCACCCTGGATCGATTTCCACATCTGATACAGCTTTTCGGTGCTGTCTATGGGATGTCCGTTTACCCTGCGCACAACGTCCCCGTTTCGGGCTCCAAGCTGATAGAGTACGCTGTCCGGCTGGACCCGGAAGAGCTTGTAGCCCTGAATCTTCCCATCCACACGATAGGGCCCCGCGCGAAGCCCGGCCAGGGCGTTATCCATGTTGTTGAGCACCTTCTGCTGCAGTTCGGCCCTGCTGATTGTCTGCTTGATCCGGCCTTCCGCGCCTCCCGGGGGGGGCGCTTTGCCGGCATCCGCGGAGGGTGGGCCGGCGAACATATCCAGCATCTCCAGCTTCTTGTCGGTCCCCCGAAGATAAACCTTCGTGTTGTCGATCCTAACAAGGGTGTAACCGTATACCGGGGAGCCTATCCGGAAGACCTCCGGGTCCTTTTCGGTGCTCTTTTTAATGAGAGCACGGGCAATCGAAGCCGGTCCGGAGATCGTTCCCATCAACTGGAGTTCGGTAAGTTTGCTCGATAACGTCGAGCCGCCGTTAAGGGCCTCCTGCCCCGCAAGGCGGAAAAAGCCCGAGTCGAGTATCCGCCTGTAATCGTCGAAGGTCCTGGCCGGGGCCTGCGCTCCGACGGCACGGGTTTTGCGCTCTTGATGTCCGGGCAGCGGAGTAATGCTCAACCGTATAAGCTGGTTGATCCCTGCGGCGAGGACAAGGGCGAAGGCGATGACGGACGCGGTGTTGATGGCGTGATATTTGACATTCTGCATTAAAGGTAGAAACTCCGGGATGTCGTTTGAGTTGTCGCCCCGCCGCAACGACCGTTGTTTTTCCGTTCATGCGGGCGCTTGCGCGGATTACGCCGGATCAACGGCTCCCCTTGCCACGGAGATTGTACACAGTGACCTGCCGTCGTTACGGCCGGGTGTCGATATCCGGCGGAAGCGGTGGCCCGACCGGCCATGAAATATAACGTATTCAAGAAAGATGTCTATTTAAAATGCTATACATTCCAAATGTCGCCTGATACAGTATAAAGCCGGCGGCGGGCTGTCAATAATTATTATTAACGAAGCGACGGTATAAAAGAATCCCCGCCTGCCGGCGGGGAGAAGGTCTGTTTCGGGGGAAAAATGCGATTTACCTCAGGCGGCGAACAAATCAACCGAAACGATCTGCGAGATGGGAATGCGCATTTCCCTGTTGTTCTTGTCGACGAGGACGATATGGTCCTTTACGAGAGATCTATTTTTGTTCAGTTCGATCGATTTGCCGTCGCGTAGATATACGACGATATCGAGCCCTTTTATTCCGAGGTACTTTTTTAACTGCGTTTTGAAGCTCTTGGCCTTCTTCTTCATCCGCCCCTCGCTCACAGGTGATAAATGGTAAGGACAGCGTATTCAAGAACATGCGCGACTGTATCATTATGTCCCATCCATAATATCGGCATAAGGGAAAAATAGTTAAACGAAATATTTACTAGTCTCAAAGGGCCCGTGGAGAACGTGATTATGTTCGCGGCAACGGTGCCGGTAGCGGAGCGAATTGTGCTTGCCATGTCGCGTTTTATCGGGCATCCTTGCGGGATGGATATAAAAGCGCATCCGGCTGCACTTCTTGCAAGACGGAGGGGCCTTGTCCGATCGTGGGGCCTTTTAGTATTGGCGATTATATTCATTCCTGCGCTAAGCGCGGGGCTTATGGCCGCGGGCCGACCGATAGTGCCTTTCTCGAACGGGGTGAACCTGTCGGCTCATCTGGAGTATATCGAGGACAGTGAACGGAAGTTTGCCGTCGGTGATATCCTGCGAATGGGAGACTCATGGAAGGAAACCCCCGGAGGGTCGGTCAACTTCGGCTATTCCCGGTCGGCATACTGGTTCCGCGCCCGTATCGCGAACAGCGGCCAAACGGCCGCAAGCGCCCTGCTCGAAATAGATTTTCCGAGCCTGGACCTTGTGGAGGTGTATTCCCCGGATGGAGCCGGCGGCCTTAAGGCCGTCCGGACGGGAGACCGCCTCAGATTCGATTCGCGACCGATACGGGACCCCAATTTACTGTTTCCTCTGATTCTCGAGCCCGGCGCCAACACGATCTATATCAGGGCGCTAAATTCCGGCTCCCTCAGGTTCTCCGCGCGCCTTTTCTCCGAACAGGGCTATATCGAGCGCAAAAACGGCGTTCTCCCCGCCCTCTGGCTGTTGTATGGAATGCTGGCCTTGATTGCCGGATTCAACTTTTTCGTATATGCGCTGCTTCGCGAGCGCATGTACCTGTATTTCGCGCTCTTTTCCGCCATTCTGCTTCTATATCAGATGTCCCATCGCGGATATGCCTTCCAGTTTCTGTGGCCCGATTCACCGGAATGGGCCAACACAGCGCTGCCGGTGTTCATGAACCTGCTGGGGGCGTTCAGCGCGCTTTTTATCCGCTCGGCAATGGCGACCGATCTCGCCAGCCCGCGTTTCAACCTTTTTTTCAGGCTGTTCGGTTACGCTCTTTTCCCGCTGTCCGCGGCGCTGGCCTTCGTGCTTCCGACCCGCCTGAGCCTGCTGGCCACCTATACGCTGCTTTTCGTGATCGCGGCGGCGGTTGTTATATATGTCCTTACGGCTCTTGCCAAAGGAAGCCGCTTCGTCCGCTATTTCGGGGCCGGCATAGGAGGGATCGCCGTATTCACCGTCATGGGCATACTGACGGCCCTGGGTCGGCTTCCCCTGAATTTCTTTACCGAATGGAGTACGGAGCTCGGCTTCCTGTGCTTGGTTCTGACGGCGTCGATTGGAATGATAGACAGGATGAAAACCCTGACCGATCAACTGAAGGGCGCGAAGGAAGAGCAGGGGAATTCCATCGTACAGCTTACAGCGGCGAACCAGGAACTCGCCGCGACGAACGAGGAGCTAAATGCCGCGATGGAAGAGCTAAGCGCGACCAACGAGGAGTTCGAAGCGCAGAACGAGGAGCTGATCGCGGCGGAAAACGAACTGAGGCGCAGCGAGGAGAAGTACCGTAGCCTGGTCGAGAACATAAATGAGGCGATTTACTCTGCAGGCTCCGAGGGAAAGCTCACCTATATCAGCCCGGCGATTGAAAAGATCGCCGGATTTACGGCCGAAGAAATTACACGGCTGAATTTCATATCCCTGATACACCCGGACGACGTGGCGAGAATAGCCGGGCGATTCGAGAGGCTCGCACGGGGTGAGATAGAGCCCAGCGAATATCGAATCAAGACCAAAACCGGGGAATACCGCTGGGTCTCCACCATCAGCCAGCCCCTCTTCCAGAAGGGGGTCTTCTCCGGGGCCAATGGTGTTCTTACCGACATTCACGAGCGGAGGGAGGCGGAGGAAAGAATTCTCCAGGAGAAGAATTTCGCCGCAACCATCATCGACACTCTGCCGGGCATCTTCTTCCTCCTCGACGGCGGGGGGAAACTCGTTCGATGGAAGGGACGGATTAAGGGCGATGACGCCTTTGGGTACAGCCCGGACGAGGTGCGGGCCATGAACCCGCTCGACATGGTCGACCCGCGGGACAGGGAGCTGGCGGCGGCGAAGTTGCTCGAAGGATTCGAGGCGGGGCAGGCCGCCGCCGAGATAAACTTCAGGCGGAAAAACGACGAACACCTGGCGTTTTACGTGGCCGTGTCGCGCATGAGGCTCGATGGAGAGAATTATCTGATAGGCATCGGGTTCGAGATTACCGACCGCAAACGCGCCGAAGAAGAAAGGGAAAAAACCCGCATGCAGCTTATACAGGCCCAAAAGATGGAGGCCATCGGCACGCTCGCGGGCGGTATAGCCCACGATTTCAACAATATGCTGATGGGTATCATGGGAAGCCTCGACCTTATCAAACTCATTCTTAAAAAAGAAGGGACGGTGGACCGAAGCGCTATACTCAACTACATCGAGATTGCCCTCGAATCGTCGAAACGATCGGCCGACATGACGCGGCGTCTGCTCACCCTTTCCCGTAAGAGCGGGCTGCAGACTGTGCCTATGGACGTAAACGACACGATTGCCGATGTTCACCGGCTCTGCGTTAACACGCTCCCCAAGTCGGTAAAACTCGAATTCCGACCGTCGACCGAACCGCTAAGGGTAAGGGCCGAGCCTGTTCAGATAGAACAGGTGCTTTTAAACCTCTGCGTAAACGCGGCGCACGCCATGACAACAATGCGCGCCGCCGGGGAAAGGGAGGGGGGAGTCCTTAAGGTAAGCGCCTCTGTCGCCCGGTATCCAGAAACCCCTCACGCTGGCCATGCGGTTGCCGCGCCGGGAACGACCTATGTCACCCTGGAGGTTGAGGATACCGGCGTCGGTATTACGGACGAGATTCGCGAGCAGATTTTCGACCCCTTCTTCACGACCAAACGGAAGGAGGAGGGGACCGGCCTGGGGCTTGCAATAGCCTATACTATAGTCCAGCAGCACGGAGGATTCATCGATATCGCAAGCCGCCCCGGCGCGGGCTCGACCTTTAAGGTATATCTGCCGGCCCTGGAGGAAGAGGAGGTGAGTATAGGGTCCGTTCCGGAGGAAAACGAGCTGGTTGCCGGCGAAGGCCGAATACTCCTTGTGGACGACGAGAAACCGGTTCTCGGAATCGCGGCGGGTATGCTCGAGGAGATGGGATACCAGGTGTCTTCGGCCGAGAGCGCCTACGAGGCGCTGGAAATCTTCAAACAGGCGCCGGGGGGCTTTGCCGCCGTTGTACTCGACCTTTCGATGCCCGGGGTATCCGGCCTCGAGCTTTTTGAAAAGTTGCGAGCTATAGACCCGGGGGTTCGCGTACTGCTCGCTTCCGGCTTGATTGACGGATCGGTTCTGGCGGACGCGCTGGACCGCGGCATAGCGGGCTTTCTGCAGAAGCCGTACTCGATAACGGAGCTCTCCATCGGCGTGAAAAAAGCCATAAGCGCAGAATCCGGACAGGGGCGGTCAAACTGATATCGTAGTCGTACCATCTTCCCTCCAGGCAAGGAGGGATCGGGGGAGGGGGGGATAGACTCTCCTCGCCTGTTTATTCTGTCCTGTCTAATTAATTCGATCGGTGATAAAATGGCGCTTGACTTTTAAAACCATTGGTATTCAATGGCTGGTGGTAATACCAACAGCCAATTGGGGGCCAAGCGTGAACGATTATCTCTCTCCCCTGCGCGCGCCGAGCCTTGTAGAGGCCTTTGTCGCGCGCTTCGAGGAGCTCATCATCTCCGGTGAGCTCGGAATAGGAAGCCGTCTTCCCTCGGAGCGCGAGCTTGCCGCGCGCATGGGGGTAAGCCGCCCCGTGGTGCACGAGGGGCTTATAGAGCTTCAGGCCAGGGGCCTTGTAACGCTCAGGCCGCGAAAGGGTGCCTATGTAAACGACTACCGCCGAAGCGGCTCTCTTTCGCTCCTCGAATCGCTTCTGGCCTACCACAGGGGGAACCTCGAACCCGGGCTGCTTAAAAGCATGCTCCGAATGCGCGAGCTCTTCGAGATGGAAACGGCGCGGCTGGCCGCACGGAACAGGAACCAGGAGCACCTGCGCCAATTTCATGAGATCATCGAAATGGAGAACGCCTGCGAGCTTTCGTGCACGAAAGAGATCGTGCGTATGGATTTCGAATTCCATCTTCTCACCGCCATCGCCACGGAGAATATGGTGTACCCGCTCATCATCAATTCATTCAAGGACGTATATACAAACCTAACAGGACAGTTCTTTACCGACAGGGGCGTCGCGCCGGTTGTGTTCGGCTTCCATAGAAGCCTCGTGGAGGCGTACAGGGCGCGCGACGACAAAAGGGCCGCCGCGGTGATGAAACGCCTGCTCGACCACGGCGAGCGATATCTTAACAGGGCCATAGACCAAAGGAGTACGACCGTCTCGGCTGAGAGGGTCGTATAACAAGATTAAGGGGGAACGAAATGAATACATCGACCGCAGCGCAATTTGCAATCAAAGAGCCGAAGGGACTTTCGCCCCGCATAAGCTGGCTCAGGGATTATTTCTTCAAGGGGCTGGACAGGGCCTGGAACAACGAATTCATGCCCTGGACTACGGGCACGGACTGGGACGTGCAGTACGACGAAATCACCTATTACATCGTCCCGGAGACCTACGCCTTTCTTCAGACGTTTCGCTCGTCATTTCACCAGATGGCGCGGCCCGTTAAACTCCACGAGGATTTCTGGACATGGAGCCTTCCGGAACGCCGAGCATGGTTCGTCAAGGAGGTCATGGCGCGCTACATGCCGCATGAGATCCTCCCGGGGGACCTCCTGGCGGGCTCGCGCTTCAACCTTCAGGCATCTCGCTGCTGGACCAAAAAGGAGCTTATGGAGCGCGACAGGCTCATTTATGGAAAGAAAGGCGCAAGGGCCATGATGAAATGGTTCCACGACCACGGTTTCGGAAACTCGGGCGCAACGTCCGGGCATCTTATACCCGACTACAAAAGGGTGCTCGTCGAGGGTTGGAAGGGCATCCACGCGGATCTCTCGGCCCGTTACGAGGCCATGCAAAAGCGGGACAAGCAGGGGCCGCGGGGCGCGCAGCTTCGGGCGATGATAACCGCCGCGCTCATGCCGCGGGAGGTGGCGGCGGCCTATGCCGCGGAGTGCCGCTCGCTCGCGTCGAGGGAGGCGGTCCCTTCGCGTAAGGCGGAGCTCGAGATGATGGCGGCCAATCTCGAGCGCGTGCCATGGGAGCCCGCCGTTACATTCCACGAGGCCGTTCAGTCTTTATGGCTAACCCACATGCTGGTGATGAGCGACGAGAACTATCCGGGCCCCGGCGTCTCTTTCGGCAGGCTCGATCAGTACATGCTGCCTTACTGGGAGCACTCCATTAAAAACGGCATGGACCGTGAGTTCGGAAAGGAGATTCTAAAGTGCTTCTGGGTGCACGCCAACACCGCCTACGACGCAATGATACGCGTAGGAGGCAACCAGGGAATAACGGCGGGATTCGGCCAGCTCTTCAACCTCTCCGGTTTGGGTCCGGAGGGAAAGGATATGACGAACGACCTCAGCTATGCGCTTCTGGAGGTGATCGACGAGATGACGCCGATTTTGGAGCCAAAGCCGAATGTTCGCCTGCACCGTAAAAGCCCGGAAAAGCTCCTCGACACGGTGGTATCCATGATCTCCTCAAGCCAGGGCGCTCCCTTTCTGCTGAACTTCGACGAGCGCTCCATGGCGGGCATGCTCCGCGAGGCAAAGCGCGCGGGGGTGGAGCATCTCATCCACGAATCGAACGTACACGATTACGCATCGGTGGGATGCCTGGAGAACACCATGGTCGGCAACGATCGCTCGGGGACCGTGGACAACAATCTCAATCTCCTGAAGGCCGTTGAACTCGCGCTTACGGGCGGCATGGACATGCTTCCATTCACCGACCTCCTTACCGGAATTACCACTAAACCGGCGCGAGTGGGGCCAAATACCGGCGGTGCCGAAAGATTCAAATCCTGGGATGAGTTCTGGAAGGCCTACGAGGAGCAGACCCGATACATAGTTCGAAAATGCGTGGAGCTATACGAGATGTCGGAGCTCGCCAGGGCCCGTTTCTCGCCGACGCCCTACCTCTCGTGCCTGGTCAGGGGATGCGCCGAGAAGGGCCTCGACATTACCCAGGGCGGGGCCGAGCTCGGCTTTACCACGATAGAGGGGGTCACCTTCGCCACCACCGTCGACTCCCTTCTTGCCGTGAAGTACCTCGTCTTCGACAAAAAGGAATGTACAATGGCCGAACTCATAAAGGCCCTTAAAGACAACTGGGTGGGGCATGAGGTGCTGCAGGCAAAGGCCAAGAACCGCGCGCCCAAATATGGACGCGACGACGACGAAGCCGACGAGATGGCCCGGGCCGTAATGGACCTGTGGACCGAGGAGACCTGGAAGTACACTACGAAGTCCACCGGCCGGCGCTTTCGGCCCGGAATGCTCTCGTGGAACTACTGGGTGGGCGACGGCTTCATAATGGCCGCAAGCCCGGACGGCAGGCCAAAGGGACAGTTCCTCTCCAATGCCATCTGCCCGTCCAACGGCGCCGACATCAACGGCCCCACGGCCAATGCAAACTCGGTAGGGAAGGCCCTGGGCGGCAAGGACCCTAACGGAGGCGACTGGGAGGGCTACCTCAACAGCCTTCCGAACGGGGCGAGCCATACCATCACCTTCAATCCGTCGCTTTTAAGGGACCCGGAGCACAGAAACAAGTTCAAGGCCTTTCTGCGCGGCTATGCCGAGAACGGCGGGACCGCGCTTCAGATAAACATGATCGACGCGGACATGCTGCGCGACGCGCAGAGGCATCCGGGGGCGTACAGGCATCTATTGGTGCGGGTAACCGGTTACAACGCGTATTTTACGGCCATTGGGCGCGAGCTTCAGGACGAGATAATCGCGCGCGAGAGCCACAATCAATACTGAGGGAGGCGCTTCCGCGGCATGAGGCGGGGGAGTTACCGGAAGAGCCCGGCCCGCGGAACGAACGATACAATGACACGAACCTCGAGCGAAGGGAAAAAGCTCACCGCGACCGTCCTTAACATCCAGCGCATGTCGACCGAGGACGGTCCGGGCATACGCACCACAGTCTTTTTCAAGGGCTGCGGCCTGGCCTGCGCATGGTGCCACAACCCCGAGAGCATATCCGGCAGGCCGCAGGTGCAATGGATCGAGAACCGCTGCATAGGATGCGCCACCTGCGTGGAGGCCTGCCCGGAAGGGGCTCTTCGACTGGACGGCTCCGGCATGACGATAGACCGCGACATCTGCACCGGCTGCGGCATCTGTGCCGATGTATGCCCCTCGACGGCCATGGAGCTGCTTGGCAAAGAGTGGGAGCTCGAAATGCTCGTGCGCGAGGTCGAGAAGGACAGGGCCTACTTCGAGCAGTCCGGCGGCGGCATAACGGCCTCCGGAGGCGAGCCGACGGTGCAGGCGCCGTTTGTTTCGGAGTTCCTTCGCCATTGCCGCGAACGCGGGCTCCACACGGCGCTCGACACCTGCGGATACGCCTCACGCCGGTCCCTGGAGGCGGTTCTTCCGCACGCGGACCTGGTGCTATTCGACCTTAAGATAATGGACAGCGAGGAGCACAGGCGCCGCACCGGCGCCCTTAACGAGCGCATCCTCGAAAACCTTCTGTTCGTTCGGGACTTCAAAAAGGGCTCCGGGCGGCCTTTATCGCTCTGGATACGAACGCCCTTAATCCCCGGGGCCACGGCTACGGTCGAGAACCTGACGGCCATAGCCGGATTTATAGCGGAAAACCTGGCCGGCTCGGTGGAGCGCTGGGAGCTCTGCTCGTTCAACAACCTATGCCGCGATAAATACCGAAGGCTGGGGATGGAATGGGAATTCCAGGATACGCCGCTTTTGTCGCGCTCCTCGCTCGACGAACTTGTGGAGGCCGCCCGGAAGATGCTTCCCGATCCGTCCATAGCCCAATGGACGGGCGCGCCGCGCGTCGAAAAGGAGGCCGCTACTGTCCATACCAAAGGGCACCTTAAGCTCGTCAAGGGATGCGCCACATGCTGAGTTGCCTGCGCCGTTGGAGTTACGGGCGCACGGAACGATAACACAGGAGGGACTCCATGCCTTGTCAGAAATCTTTTAACGAAGCGGACATGCCGAAATTTGAACCGGATGCCAAGATAGGCCTTATAGCCACGGTCAATCCGGACGGGCTGCCGCATATTACGCTTATTACGGCGCTTCAGGCAAAAACGCCGAATACCATGTACTGGGGCCAGTTTACTGAAGGCATGAGCAAGAGGCACGTAAAGAAGAACCCCAAAACCGGCTTCCTCATAATGACGCTCCAAAAAGAGCTCTGGCGAGGCAAGGCCCTCTGGACCGGCGAAACAGGGGAGGGGCCCGACTACGAGATGTTCAACAGAAAGCCCATGTTCCGATATAATGCCTATTTCGGCATTCACACCGTCCACTACATGGACCTGGTCGAAACCTACGGGCGCGAGAAGCTCCCCATGGGCGGAATCGTCATGGGGGCGCTTCTAACCGGGCTCTTCAAGGGAGGGGCCGGGAGATCGGGCGAACGAATACTCTCGAAATGGGCCGAAGGGCTTTTCAACCGAATGGACTCCCTCAAATTTCTGGCCTATGTAGGTGGTGATGGCTTCCCAGTCCTGATACCGGTAATACAATGCCAGGCCGCGGGAAGCGGGAGGCTCGCCTTCTCGCCATCGGCCTACGGGGATGAGCTCGCCGCAGTGCCCGGGGGGGCCGCTGTCGCGGTGTTCGGCTTAAGCCTCGATATGGAGGACGTGCTGGTGCGGGGCACCTTCAACGGTGTCTCCCGTTACCGGGGCGGGAGGCTCGGAACGGTCGATATTGAATGGGTGTACAATCCCATGCCGCCAAAACAGGGACAGGTGTACCCCGCGGTCGAGCTACGGCCCGTTACAAATTTCTGAGGATAGTATATCGGTTGTAAAACTTTTAAGGCCGGACCGGCCCTTAAAAGGGGCGTCAACCGCCTCCTGACGGGGAACAGCTCCCGCCCGCCCTCGCCGACGAGGCGGAGGCGAAGCTCGAAATGAGCCTTCCGGTATCGTCGGAGCCGCATTCGGGGCATTTGGCCGATTTATCGTCCCCCATTTTGCGAAGTTCCGTGAAGATGGTACCGCATTTTTTACATGAGAATTCGTACAGTGGCATTAGCTGTCCTCGTCCATGGAATAATCTTTGTTCAAATAACAGGCCTGCCTGTTTCGCATCCGTCTAAATAAGTATCAGAACTTATGCTTCACTCCTTTGGCGGGTGTAAGAACCAAATACTTAGAACAAGCCTATTCCTGAATCATCATATCACTTTAGATTATACTATAATACTTAAATTTTGTCAAGGGATTATCAGGGGGAGGTATAAAAAGTCATTTTTCGGGCTCAACCAGTTCTACAACCAGATACTAAAGGAGCTAAACAGAAATTATTTTCATGTTAGCCTCTCCACCAAACCCTCCAGGGCCAGGTGCGCACCCTTCAGTAAATGGGGGAACCGCGCTTTCTTTTTCATCGCGGAAAAAGAAGCAAAGAAAAACGCGCTCGATCAGTCGCCGGAGGGGCTGCGCTCAAACGGTCGACGAAAGAAGCGACCTCCTGTCGCTTCGCCGACATTGGCACGTTCTGTGCGGCACCGATGGTCTTGCCGCTCAAGCGGCGCGGGGCCTGGACTTTCAGCATGAATGTATCAAAGGCAATCCGGGATTATCCGTAAAAATGGTTCTTTGTGTTTTACTGCTGGTTATTCCATGGACTCTCTGTTCGGCTGCGGAAGGTCCATCGTGGAATATCCTACCGCCAGGATGTCGGAAGTGTCGCCCGCGCCAGGACGGCATAGCGGGCGACTTCGCCTCGGGCGCGTCCGTGCATGCTGCTTAACGGCTGTTCGATGGCGTCAGTCAGTGCATGGGCCGTATCCGGCAAGCGGTACTAGGTAAATCCCCTCGGGGGGTGGCACGTAGCGCCGGGGGCGTTGGGCTTGCATCACGTCCTTTTTTTAAAGAGGACAATTATTAAAGGAACAACTATGTTGACATGGAGGGCTTGTTGATTAGTCTTGCGTAGAAATATATTATCATAAGGGGCCGGATGACCGCGGAACAATTAAATAACCTTATGCTGGCCGTTTCTCTTCTGGCGTTGTTGTTGCTTTTCGCGACCTTTTTGCGCGCTCGCATACGCCTTCTTCAACGGATACTCCTGCCATCCTCGCTCATTGCGGGATTTATAGGTCTGATCTTGGGGCCTCAGGCCCTTGGCCTCATTCCGGCGGGAATAATCGAAATATGGGGCGGGCTTCCAGGCAGGCTTATTTCGGTCGTGTTCGCATGCATGTTCCTTGGGCACGCTATTCCATCGCCGGGGACTGTGTGGCGCGAGGCCGGACCCCAGATTTGTTATGGATTTCTGGCCGGATTCGGACAATACTTCGTCGCGATTCTCCTTACGATGACACTGCTCACGCCGCTATTCGGCGTGCCCCCGATATTCGCGACCATTCTGGAGATCGGCTTCTCCGGCGGACATGGCACCGCGTCCGGCATGTGCGAGGTTTTCGGCGCGCTTGGATTTCCGGATGGCTGCGATCTTGGGCTCATGTCGGCCACGGTGGGCATTACAGTTTCGGTGGTTTTCGGCATGCTTCTGGTCAATATCGCGGCAAGACGAAGGTACGCGCTTCTGATAAACAGCCCCGGGTCCATACCGCGCGACGTTCTTTCAGGCATATTGGAAATTGGCAATCGCCGCTCCATAGGGACGTCCACGGTTTCCACGAACGCGATCGAGCCACTGGCATTTCACCTTGGATTCGTAGGGGTAAGCATTCTAATCGGCTGGCTGGCCTACAGCGTTATGCGAGGACTGCATCCCATCCTGAAGAGCTTTCCCTTATTTCCTCTCGCCATGCTGGGCGGAATTGCCGTTCAGGCCGCCTCATCCAGGCTCAAGGTCGACCGGCTGCTGGACCGTCAGAGCTTCGAACGAATACAGGGGTTATCCCTCGACATCCTGGTCGCCTCGGCCATCGCTTCCCTCAATTTGCGCGTGGTTCTCGATTACGCCGCGCCGTTCTCCATCCTCATGATTGCCGGGCTTGTCTGGATGCTCGCGCTCACCTGGTTTCTCGCGCCGCGGATGTTTCCGGACGCATGGTTCGAACGCGGAGTGGTGGAATTCGGAATGCAGACGGGGGTTACGGCCGTCGGGCTTTTATTGCTGAGGATAGTGGACCCGGAATACAGGACCGCCGCCGCGCCCTCCTTCGGATTCAAGCAGATCGTTTACGAGCCGCTCCTGGGGGGAGGGCTGATCACTTCGATTTCGCCAATGCTGCTGATTGGGATGGGTCCCGTGTGGGCCTTTCTGGTTCTAACGGGAATAATGCTGTTATTTTTAGGCGTCGCGGCCGCGGCCGGGTTCTTCCATCGGCACCCCGGGCCTTACCAGAGCATCCACCAGTAGATGCCAAGCTCCTTTTCGATGCCGACTATCAGTCGCCGGTAATATGAATCGGTAAAAAAGCGGAGTGGGTTCTCCTCGGCATAGCCGAAAGCGCGCATGATGGTGGCGTAATCGTTGGCCCGGGTCTTGCTGTCGCAGAGGCCGTGGCGCCGGCCGTAGCCGCAGTCCTTGCAGGCGGTGCGCTTGAGGTATTTGAAGTTGTTGTAGATGCAGAATATACATAAATCGGGATTGATGCCGGCCGATTTTAGCTTGATGACGTTGTTCTTAAGCCGACGCCATGTCTGCCGGGCGCGGGCGCGGTTCCAGGCCATGATTTCATCCCGGTCCTCGTCTATAAAAAACAGGTGTTCCGGAACATTGATGACCTCGTTAAGGCGGATCGCCTTGTTGGTCATGAACTGCGCGAGTGCGCTGTTGAATCTTTTCATCGCTTACCATAGTCACACGGACAATTTGAATAGTAAAATTCAAATAAACGCTACCGTGCCACCCCCCGAATTACAAGTACTATTTTCAGATAAAAGGCGCTTTTTACAGGATTCCCGGCGCGTGAATTTGGGCGCTTGGATCAGCCGGAAACACGAGCGCATCCCACATATTGAATATGGATTTGGCCCCGGGTCGCCTTCAGGAAGGAGAACATTTTTGCGAATCGCACAAAAAATATGGTTGCAAAGCCGGCAACATAACAGTGTTATGTAATCATATCGAA
>MVZN01000032.1 GCA_002069125.1 Spirochaetes bacterium ADurb.BinA120 | reverse complement strand
CCGCCGTACTGTCGGCCTTCATGGCGGGGCTCGCGCTGGGCGGCCGGCTCTTCGGCGGGCTCATAGATACGAAGAGAGGAATACTCGCGGTATACGCGTCCCTCGAGGCGGGTATCGCCCTGTTCGCGGTGCTCATCACCCTCGCCGTCCCCCTGATCGATCCGGTTTATCGCTTCCTTTACGGCATGATGGGATTCTCGGATACGCTCCTCACCGCGGCCCGCTTCGTCCTCTCCTTCGTGCTGGTGGCCATCCCCACTGTTCTAATGGGCGGAACGCTTCCGGTAATCGCCCGCTTCTTCGTGCGCCGTCCGGGAGAGGTGGGCAGAGGGACCGGACTTCTGTACGGAATAAATACGCTGGGGGCCGCCGCCGGCTGCCTTGCGGCCGGGTTTTATCTCATAAAATCCTTCGGCGTAAGAGAGACGGTTTTTATCGCGGCGGCCGTCAATCTCATCATAGCGCTCTCGGTGGCCCTCGCCGCGAGGCTCATTTCGGACGAAAAGCCGGCCGAGGCGGCGGAGAGCGCGCGGACCGCGAAACCATCATCCGCCATTTCCGACTCACACGCGCGGATATTCCTCTTTCTCGCCGCTACCGCCGGCTTCGTATCGCTCTCGTGCGAGATTCTCTGGACACGCCTGCTCGTTTTCATGCTGAAAACTACCGTCTACGCCTTTTCCACCATGCTCACCACCTTTCTGCTTGGGATCGGACTTGGAAGCCTGAGCTTTACGCTCTTCGACCGCCGCCTCGTCATTCGAAATCATCTAAGGCTCTGGGGCCTTTTGCAGTGGGGGGTGGCGGCATCGATATTCCTGTCGCTTCCGGCCTTCGGTCTGCTGGCCGGAATGCCGGCCGACGCCGGTTCAACCGCGACTACCTGGGCCGGCAATATTGTAAGGGCCGCTCTGCTGCCCTCGGCGGCGGTGATGGCGCTTCCCACCTTTCTTGTCGGCATGGCCTTCCCCACTGCGGCGGCCGTCTTCACGCGGCAAATATCGCGCCTCGGCGAATCGCTCGGCGCCCTCTACGCGGCGAGCACCGCCGGATCGATAGTCGGTTGCGTCGCGACCGGTTTTCTCCTAATAACGCTCGCCGGCACGCAGGTATCCATGCTCATCATGGTGCTTATAAGCTCCTGCGCCGCCACCGCGGCGCTGGTCCTGGCCGAAAGGATGCCCTCGGAGAAGCCCACCGCCCGGGCCGGCCGTTTTGTCCGCAAGCTCGCGCCCTGGCCGGTTATGCTCTCCGCAATGCTCATCCTGCCCGGCGACCATCTCTTTCGTTACTATAACAAAGGCGAGGCGGCGCACGATCCGAGCTCGGTGATCGATTACGCCCACGAGGGGATAGAGGGCATCACCACGGTGCACCACTTCGCAAGCGGCCATCGAGTCATTTCCACGGGCTCCATCAATGTCGCAGGCACCGCGTACACCCTGCGCACCACGCAGAAGCTGCAGGCGCATATCCCCATGCTCCTGCACCCGGGGCCCCGGCTCGTTTGCCAGGTCGGTTTCGGCAGCGGCGAGACCTCCCGCATTGTCACGTCATACGATATTGAAAGGCTCGACGTGGTCGAGATAAGCGACTCGGTCATCGAGACCTCCGACCGGTTCTTTCGCGACATCAACGGCGGCGTGGTCCGCAATCCCAGGTTTCGTCCGATAATAATGGACGGGGCCAACTACCTCCGGCTTAGCTCCGAGCGCTACGACATCATCATGAACGATTCGATATGGCCCTTCTACGCGGGCAACTCCGGGCTATATACGCGGGAGTACTTCCGGACCGCTAAAAGCCGCCTGAGGCCCGGCGGCATTATGACCTCGTGGATGCCGGTGGACATGGACGTCTCGAGCCTCGTTTCGCTTTTAAAGACGTTCCGCGCGGAATTCCCATACGTCAGCTTCTGGTTCGCCACCAGCCACGACAACCAGCACGCGCTGATCGCGGGCTCGGACTCCCCTTTTATCGTCGAACCCGACGTATTTTCGGCGCGCTTCGATCGGTACGCGCGCGGGGATCTCACGGAGATAGGATACGGCTCGCCCGCCGCCTTTCTCGACATCTTCAAGTTCGACCAGGCCTCCATCGACGACCTCGAAGAGTGCGGCAGGCTGCATACGGAAAACGACCCTTATCTCGAATTCGCCATGTCGAGAACGACCATGCACGACCTTTCCAACGCTCTCTCGCTCATACGGCTGTACCGCACGCCGGCCTCATCCCTGCTGATACATGGGCGAGGGCGCGACCGGCTCGCCGCGGAAATTGAACGAATGAGCATGGCGACCGGGCATGTCGTCTCCGCGATGCTCCTCAACAGCCGGGGGGACCCGGCGCATGCCGTCGAGATTCGCAGGGCCCTGGCCATCGTGCCGGATTACCCCGGGATATCGACGCACGCCGACGGCATATCCATGGCGCCCCCGGCCGCCAAACCCGCCGGAGAGCCTAAAAGCTTCGACGATTTCCTCTCTCTGTCGCGGGAACTTCGCCGTGAAGGCGATTACCTTCGGATGATCGTCGCGCTTCGCGAAGCGCTCGCCATCCGGCCCCGCTCGGGAGAGGCCCTAACCCTTATGGGCGAGGCCTTACTTAAAACTGGAAGGTTCGACGAGGCCGCAAGAAACCTCAAAAAGGCAATCGAAACAGGAGCATCGTTCGAGGCTCATTACCATCTCGGATGGATATATCTTAGAAAGGGCGACCTGGAGGCAGCGGCCCGGGAGTTCTCCACCGGTATCGATACGAACCCGGACGCGGCGGAGCTTCATTACGCGCTCGGGATGACCCGTAAATTCCAGTACCGAATAGCGGAAGCCAGAAGAAGCTTCAGCCGCGCCGAAGAGCTTACCCCCTTCGACGGCGAGATACATTTCGAGCTCGGTCTGATCGCGGAGGCGGAGGGCGACCGCTACTTAGCCCTTACGCAATACCGCCGGGCGCTCAGACTCGATCCGGGACACATGGGCGCGCGGCAGGGCCTCGCTCGACTCGATTGAGCACGGAAATCCATCGATGGAACGGACACACCCATGATCTCCTATTTGCTGCTTAAATACGATGTCGATCCCCGGCTGTTCGTCACGATCACCAATTCCATTTACAATACCATCGTCGTTCTGGCGGTCGCAACAGGGCTCCTTTTGGTCTACCGCAAAATCCTCGCGCTGAACTATGACAGGGCCAGGGTGCGCCGTTTTTTCCTGATAATAGCGATATTCATCCTGCCTGCGGGGTTTATAAGCTCCCGGGCGGCCAACATCTTCTATCATCCCAGCCAGCTCTGGAGCTACTCGCTTCTGGCTGACATCGTAAGCTCGCAAAGCTACCACACGTTTCACGCGAGCCTGATGCTTCCGACCGTGCTTATCAGCGCGCTACTTTTCGCCATGCGTTTCCGCTTCTGGGACATTTCGGACACCTTCTTCCTCTACATTCCTCTTTCCAACGCGATCGGCAGGGTCGCCTGCCTTCTCGTTGGATGCTGCTGGGGCGGCCCGATCGCACTTAACTTTTTCGGCTTAAGCGTCGAGTTCTATAATCCTGTGCCTCTTTACGATATCGCCTATAACCTCGCGATCTTTTTCACGCTCAGAAAGATGCACGAACGCATATACGCTCCGGGATCGACAGAGCGCATGCGCGAGGGGGGGAAGATTACGGCGCTCTATCTGATCCTCTACGGCGACGCACGTTTTATAATCGAATTCATCCGGACCGAATCGATCGCGGCGCTCGGGCTCACCCAGGCGCAGATAGTAATGATCGCCTTCGTGGCGATTGGCTCGCTCATACTCGCCGCGACCGCGCTTAAGAACCGCTACAATGAATTGTCCGGGGACGCAAGGCGCATCTTCGGCGCGCGCGTCGCGGCGGGCGCGCTTTCCGCCCTTTTTCTCGCCTTCTTCGCCCTCATCGCGCTCCTTATAAGGACGGGGCTCGTCACCTGGCCCCTGTTCCCGGTGGAAAGCGTTTCCGAGGCATGGGGGAGAATTCCCGCCTATCTGCCGGTTTTCCTTCTGGAGATGGCCGGGCTTTTATTCCTGGTAAAGGCCGGATTACCGTTCATCCCCTCTTTTAGACTCGAAGTTCGGCGGCTCTTCAATCCATGGTTCGGTCTCGCCCTATTCGGCAGCCTTGCCTACGCCGTCATACTTCTGGGCGCCGCCAGATACTCCCTGCGCGGAGCGGAATACTGGCCTCCCGTAATAGCCATCTCCCTCCTCAACTCACTCGCCGAAGAGGTCTTCTTCCGGCTCGCGCTCTTTCGGCTACTGCAAGCCTCGGGCCTGGGCCTGGCCGCCGCTCTTGCCTCGCAGGCGGCCCTTTACGCCCTCATCCATCTTGCCGTGGGCGGGCCGCTGTTCTTCGTACTCAGCTTCATCTATGGCGCGGTGCTCGGCATGGTTTTCGAACGTACGCGGAGCGTACTGCCATGCGTTATCTGTCACTTCATAATCGACCTGGGGGTCATAGGGCTTCCCATGCTCATGTATTGAACGGCCCGAAGCGTGGCGCATAATGCCCGGTATACCGCGCGGAATGCCGGAAGACCCGCCGAAAATGATTTGCATTATGACGCGACGTATGGCCGAATCGGGCTGAGCGAGCAGTCAGTATATTGGGCCCCGGCCCTTAACCTTCGGAGAGCCCCATGAAAGAACGAAAATACAGGGACAACCTGATCCTTTCCGTCGCGCGTAGCCTGTACGACGCCACTGCGTACGCCGCCCTCGCCATGAGGCCGACGGCGCACGCCGTTATATACCTGCTCGTCTTCTCGCTCGTGTGCGCGTCGATAGCGGCAATTCCCGTGGCCCGGGAGATCGACGTGTCGCTGGAGCGGGCGGGACGGTATTTCCGTACGGACTTTCCGGATTTCGTTTTTACGCCGGAAGGCTTCAATGCGAAAGGCAGGCTTCCCGTAATTTCCATCGACGAGGAGCGGTTCATCTGGGTGTTCGATCCCTCCGGAAAGACGGACCATTCCATCCTGAATGATTATCCCAGGGGTATCTATCTCTCGAACGAGGGCGTGCTGTATAAAAAGAACGAAATCGAAACACGCCACTACAGCCTGGATGCCTTAAAGCAGTACGCGCCCATCGCGAAGAGAGACGTTGAGCGCCTCATATCGTATCACTGGGTACTCACCGCGGCGATAACGGCATTCATTCTCGTGTTTTCGGTCCTTGCGAAATACCTAAGCGCCCTCTTCGTGGCCCTTATCGGCCTTGCCGGATTCGCGCTGGCGCAAAGGCAGGTGCCGTTCAACATCCTGTTCCGGCTCTCCATGTATTCGCTGACGCTGTCCATCATCATTAAAACGGCCTCATCCGCGACGGAGATGGACATCCCGTGGTTCTTCATCATCTATTATGGAATAGCGGTTTTTTACCTGATAAGAGGAGTCGGCGTTATCCGGACGCTTCCGCCGGAGGGATAATCCGCGGTCAGGCAGGACAGGGCTGTTTTCATCGAACGCCGCAATGCGCTTAAATATTCTATTAACAAGCCCCACTTGCACCCTCCCATCCATGGATCATATCGGAGAAACGGCATATACTCCCGAAAACGCCCATCACCCGTTTGTCGGAGTTACTCTTA
Organism: Spirochaetes bacterium ADurb.BinA120; assembly: GCA_002069125.1. Taxonomy (GTDB): domain Bacteria; phylum Spirochaetota; class UBA4802; order UBA4802; family UBA5368; genus MVZN01. The sequence goes on along the minus strand of MVZN01000032.1, from coordinate 26,949 downwards.
CAAAAAGCTTGCAAATACCGGACATAAGCGATACGATATCCTTAAAGGGAAAGCCCTGGAGCACCGCGCCATGAAAGGTCCGCTTATACTGGTCCTCACAGCCCTCTACCTCACCGTTCCCGCCGGGCACGCCCTCGAACCCTGCACGGGCAACTGCACCAACGGAAGCGGAAGCAGACAATTCGAAGACGGCCGCCGATATACCGGCGAATGGAAAAACGGCCTCCCCGATGGACACGGCGTTTGCGTTTACCCCGACGGGTCCCGTTACGAAGGCGGCTGGAGGGCCGGCATGACGCACGGCCAGGGGACGATTACCTATCCCAACAACCGCGCTTATTCCGGAAACTGGGAAAGAGGCGAATGGCAGGGAGAGGGAAGCTACCAATACGCCGACGGGAGCCGATATTCCGGGGGATGGGTGAAAAACATGCGCCACGGCAACGGCACCTTTATCGGCGCCGACGGGACCAGGTACACCGGCGAATGGCGGAACGACAAGCGGCATGGCTACGGTACTCTGACGCTTCCGGACGGCGGCTCTTACAGCGGGGAATGGTATAACGACCGCCGGAACGGTTTCGGGACCTGTGTTCTTTCCGGGGGCGAAAAGTACCGGGGTAACTGGAAGGACGGCAAACGCCACGGCAACGGCACCTGCCTTTTCCCCGACGGTAATAAATATACAGGCAACTGGGAGGAGGACCACGAGCACGGCGAGGGCACTCTCATACTGTACCCGATGGGGATCGAATACCGGGTGAGGATGGAGCGCGGAACGCTCATACAGATGAAGCGCAGGTATTGAAGGGCGTTTCTACGCGCGTACCGGCGGGGACCATGATTATCCGGGAACGGAATGAGCGGTCAATACGGGCGATTAGGGCATTCAACGCCCATCGAGCGGGGCCTAAATGAGCGGGCCGAAATACTGATACAGATAGCATTTTATTTTCCCGTTATAGAGCTTCCGGTTTTTATCGGCCGGGCGGCCATAATGTTTCTCGAAATCGGGATGCGCGGTAAGTACGAAAACGGACCATGAATCGAGCTTGCCCAGCACCATTCCCATGGCCCGGTATAACCCCTCCACTTCGGCCTTTTCGCCCATGCGCTCCCCATACGGAGGATTGCAGACCAGACATCCGCGGGGCTTTGCGGAGCTGAATTCCTCCAGTTTTTTTCTTTCGAATACGATGTGCCCTGCGACTCCGGCCGCGGCGGCGTTCTCCCGGGCCTTCCGGAATACCTGTGCGTCGAAGTCCGAGGCGTACACCTTGAAATCCTCGCGGCGGATCGACGATCTGGCCTCCTCGCGCGCGTCGCGCCAGGCCCTTCCCGCCATGAGCGGCCAGAACTCCGCGGCGAAGGAGCGCCCCAGCCCGGGAGCCATATTGGCGCCTATAAGACAGGCCTCGATTGGGATGGTGCCCGAGCCGCACAGGGGGTCGGCGAACGGGCGGGAGGTGTCCCAGCGGCTCAACATCACCAGCGCGGCCGCAAGCGTTTCCCTTAAAGGGGCCCCGCCCTTCGCCTTTCTGTATCCACGTTTATGCAGGCCGTCTCCGCTGGTATCAAGCGTGATCAACGCGCGGTCCGACGAAAGGGATAGTTCGATCGGAAAGAGCGGGCCGTTCTCCTCGAAGCGCTCGCGCCCGAACCTTCTGGACATGGCCCTAACCACCGCCTTCTTGACCACGGACTGGCAGGCCGGAAGGCTCGACAGCCTCGATTTCACAGAGCGCGCCATAACGTGCATCCGGCCATTCTCGGGGATAAAGCGCTCCCATTCCACCGCAAAGGCCCCGTCGAAGAGAGCGCCAAAATCCGGCGCGTCGTACTCCGCCATGAGAATCTGAACGCGGTCGGCGGTCCGAAGCCACAGGTTGCAGCGGGCGATATCCCGCTCGTTCCCGCTGAAAAAGACCTTGCCGTCCGACTTTCTAAGATCGGCGTATCCAAGGGCCTTAAGCTCGCCTTCGAGCAGGGACTCGAGACCGAATGCGCAAACGGCAATCAGGGTAAAATCTTTCATCTAAGATTGGCCTCTCTCGCTTTTCATTGTGCTTATAAGGGCCGGATGGAGTCAATTCTAAATGAAGGGGTGAGGTCGTTGAGCATCGGCAGACACAAAAGGCCCCGCCTTCCGACGGGGCCTCCATGCTGCCCGGCTAGGGTTCGAACCTAGACATTTCTGGTCCAGAGCCAGACGTGTTGCCAGTTACACCACCGGGCAATTGCGGTTTATACATTTACGGTGCGGATTTTTTTGTCAAGTGTTTTCGACAGTTTAGCGGCCGGGCGCGGGGTGCCGCACCCGGCCGCTAAGCTCTTAATCGAAAGCCTGCTCAACCTTCCAGACTTCCCATACCTTACCTACAAGGTCCGGGCCGGGTTTTAGCGTCGCCTTGCCCGGCTTCCAGCCCGAAGGAGTGGCCTCACCTCCCTTGCTCTGGCGAACGATCTGAAAGGCCTGGATCTGTCGGAGTGTTTCGCTTACGTTCCTTCCCACCGGAGGGGTAAGCACCTCGAAACCCTGAACAATTCCGTCGGGGTCTATAAGGAACCTGCCGCGGGTCTCCACCCCGGCGTCCTCGTCATAGATGCCATAGACGGAACCGACCCTGCCTCCTCCATCGGAGAGCATGGGAAATGGTATGCCGCCCTTAACCATCTTAGAAAGCTCGGTGTCGTTCCACATCTTATGCACGAAAATGCTGTCTACACTCATCGAAAAAACTTCAACTCCCAACTTCTGGAATTCGGGATATTTTTCGGCAACTGCCGAAACCTCCGTCGCTCAAACGAAGGTGAAGTCGCCCGGATAGAAGCACAGCACCACCCATTTGCCGAGGTGATCGGACAACTTGAAATTGGTGAATTTTCCCTTATGGTATGCCGGCGCCGTAAAATCCGGCGCCTTTTTCCCGACTTTAATCATTGCTGCCGGTCCTCCTTTTACTGATTTTTCCTTTTCGATCGGATTGAGCGCAATCCCGGGCTCTCCTTCGACAGAACCCGTCGGTCTGGCGCATCCAACGGGTATTTCATCGGCCATATTCTACCTCCTTTCATTATGTTTGTCCCGATAGTAGCCTGAGGGTGAATTATTTCAAGCAAAAAACGATAATCATTATTATTATCGTTTTTAAATATGAGCTTCAATTTGCCGCCTGTTCGCGTTTTCGGCGGTATTGTCGCTCCTTGTCTTCCATACCGAAAGCTGACGGCCACTCGAAATGTTTAAGGTGAGGTTTCACCCACAGGGAAATTTCCGACGGCTTGATCGCCTGTGGATCGCCCCATTTACCGTGCGATCAGGCGCTGAGGCGGACACGCCATGAATCCTATGTACGCATAGACCCCGGGGAAAAGATAATACGAGCGGACAACGGGCACGCAAAACCAACAATCCGGCCCGTCATAAAAAGGCTGTGTGCGGCCGGGAAGCCGGCCCGCATCTCATCCCATGTTTGATAGCGGGCGGGGCCGAAACCGCGGAGGGAGGAGTCCCTCGCTTGCGCCCGCCTATCCCTGGCTTTTACCCTCTTCAAGCCTGAAAAAATCTATCGCGTCCCTTAAATTCTCAACCATTGAAGCCGTGTTTTCCGCTGTTGCGAGCATCTGTTCGGCGCCGCTGGCATAGGACTGGGTGAGCAAGTTTACGCTCGTAACCGATTTGACGATCTCTCCGGTGGCTATCCTCTGCTCGTCCGTCGCGCTTCTTATCTCCTCGGAACGTTTGCCAACCTCTTCGGTCGACCGGTTTACCTCTTCATTCAGCTCGAACTGGTCTCTCATCACGGCGCCCAACTCGCCCATCCCATCGCCTATCGCGCGCACTCCGGTGAGGATGCCCTCGAGTACCGCGATCGTCCGCCTGATGCCGTCCATCCCGCCCTCGATCTCTTCGTTGTTCTTTCTGATGAAGCGGTCGATCTCCCCTATGCTCGAGGATGTTTGGTCCGCGAGCTTGGAGATCTCGTCCGCGACCACGGCGAACCCCCTCCCGGCGTCGCCCGCGCGGGCGGCCTCGATCGCGGCATTAAGCGAAAGCAGGTTTATTCTGTCGGAAATATCGTTTATAATGCCAGTAACGGCTATCATCTCCTTCGATCTTTCGTTAATCGCCGCCATGTTCTCGCGCATTTTACCCAGGGATTCCTCGCCTGTTTTTCCGCTGGATGTTATAGATCCGGAGATGTCGAGGTATTCATCGAGCTTCGCGCGGATCCGGACCATCCCCGCGGACAGCTCTTCCATCATTTTGCGGAGGGCTTCCAGGCGCTCGCTCTGGCCGGCGGAATTATCGGCGATGTTCTCTATGCCGGCGCTGACCTCCTCGAGCGTACCGCTTATCTCCTCGGTCGAGGCGGCCTGGTTCTGCGCGTTCTCGGCGAAGGACGTGGTGGTGGCCGAAACCTCGCCGATGGCCGACATAATCTCGTCCGAATACTCCTGGATCCTGCGTATGACGCCGAACAGCTTGAGCTGGAGATTGTTGATGTCGACCGTCATCTCGCCGGACTCGTCGGTCGAGATCATGGGGACGAAGCGGACGCTTAGCTCGCCGTCGGAGATCCTGTTAAGGGCCGACTTCAGCCCGGCGATATTGGTCTTGGTGGACTTGGCGAAATAATACGAACTGATTACTATCGTTCCCAGTAGAAAGAAGCTCAGAAAGCCCATGTGAAGGAAAAAGTTATTGAGCACGATCATCCCGTTCATTACCATATAAAGGAATGTCCCGAAAATAACCATCGGAACCAGCAGGGCGGAACCGAGCATCCACAGGATGCGGGTGAACGTCCCAAGTCGAAAGTATGATCCTTCGGGGGCCGACGCGGCTGAAAGACGGTAATCTTGAAGATAAGGGGCGAGGCTTACCTCCGTCTGAAAATAGAACAGGCTCATGTTGATTGGAACGACCATTAATGTGGCTATGGGCATAATATAAAGCGTGTATTCGTTCAGCGATCCGAACCACTCCAGGCAAAACACCGCCATTCCCACCCCCAGGGTGTAGCGCAAGGGAATGGCGAGAGCCTCCCTCCCGGGCCTGCGGATAAGCCGTTTTTTATACTCCTCCAACTCCTCTTCAGACAGCCTCTTCGAGCTCTTGAGCGCGCGGAAAACAGGCCAGAGGTCGCGCCATCGCAATATATTGAAGGTGAGGAACGCGGCCACCGAACCGGCTCCGGCGCTCAGCATGAAGTATGTCAGGTTTTCGATATTGTTTCCGCCTATCACGACGAAATAGACGAGTAATCCTACTGGAAATGTATACGCGAAGAACTCGAGAGAGATGGTCAGTTTTAACAGCGGCAATCGATATTTCATCAGTTCTCCTTCCGGGTGTCTGTTTTTAAAACGCCCCTGCGGCCATGGGCTGTCCCCACTGGAGCAGCGCCATCGTCAGGGGGCCCATCGTTTTAGCTGAAGCCATTTTACAATGAGTGTCAATATTAAAATGACCCGGCCCATTCGATTCCCAAAGTCTCCCGTCGCCGCTCATGGCCATAGCCTTCGCGATTCCGGCGTATTCCATTCCCGTTTTTGTATTGCTTTAAAGCGCAATAGAGGAGAAAATTGCGGCCCGAAGACAGTATTCGTCCAACCGGACTTCGAACGACCATTACGTCTATCGAGAGGACAATGACAACCGAAACGGACCTTCTCAATACCGCCGAATGCGCTTACGACGCCGGACGTCAGAGGCACGGCTACCGGGTGGTCAATCTCGGGCTGGTGTCAAACGCCCTCCTCTCCATCCTCAAGATATCGGCGGGGATGTTCGGCCACAGCAAGGCGCTCCTTGCCGACGGCGTCAATTCATTCTCGGACGTGGTCTATTTTCTTTTCGTAAAGCTCCTGGTCAAACTTTCCGCCCAGCCGGCCGACGAGGAGCACCCTTACGGCCATCATCAACTGGAAAGCATTGCCGCGGTCGTAATAGGCGCCTTTGTCATTACGACCGGTATCGCCATATTCTGGGATTCCATCAACACGGCCTTTGGCCTCCTCTCCGGAAAAAATGGCCGCAATCCTGTCGAATCGTTCACCCTGGCCGTGGCTGCGGGAACCGTTATCGTAAAAGTGTTCCTAATGCTCGATGCCGCGGCCGTCGGAAAGGCCACCCGGAACCTCGCCGTCAACGCGCTTGCGCGCGACCACCGGAATGACATATTCGCGTCCCTGGGCGCGGCGGCCGGCATAGTTATGGGGCTTTTGGGAATTCCGTGGGGCGATCCTCTCGCCGGCGCCCTTGTCGCCGTAGTCGTCGCCAAAACGGGATTGGACATACTGCGCGAATCCACGGCCGAGCTGATGGACACGGTCCCGGGTGCGCAGATGGACGCGGCGATCCGCGCGATAATCTCTTCGCACAGCGAGGTTTTAAGGGTCGAAAGCATCCATGCCCACAGGTTTGGTCCGTATTTCATGGCGAACATCACCATAGCCATTGACGGCGCCCAGAGCGTCGCGGAGGGCGACCGTATAGCCGACGAGATCGAGAAAATGCTCTACGAAAAAATAGATTTACTCAGAAGGGTATACATCCACTACCACCCGCCGAAGCGAAGGCCCAGGCGAAAGGCCTGATGGCGCTTTGCCACCGCAGTTTGGACCGGCCGCTGCCCGCAGGAGGAATGATTTTACGGCCGCCTGGCGGAAATAAGTCTATCGGCCCTTCTTCGCCTCGCGGGCCCACGAATCCTTAAGGGGGATGGTCCGGTTGAAGACGAGGCGCCTGTCGGTTGTGTCCGGGTCCACGCAGAAATAGCCCAGGCGCTCGAACTGAAAGCGTTCGCCCGGCCGCGCACCGGCGACATGCGGCTCGATATAAGCGGAGACGATCTTCAGAGAGTAGGGATTTATATTGGAGATGAAGTCCTTCCCCTCTTCGGCCCTGTACGGGTCCTCACATGTGAACAGGCGGTCGTAAAGCCTTACCTCCGCCTTCACGGCATGCGCGGCCGAAACCCAGTGGAGCGTCCCCTTTACCCTGCGCCCGTCGGGGGCGTTTCCGCCAAGCGAGGCCGGGTCCCACTCGCACCGGACCTCCACAATATTTCCCGCCTCGTCCTTAACGGCCCCGGTGCATGTAGCGAGGCACGCCCCGCGCAGGCGCACCTCGCGCCCCGGCGCCAGTCTAAAAAAGCCCCTGGGCGGCTCTTCCATAAAATCCTCCCGCTCTATATAGAGCACGCGCGAAAAAGGCACGCGCCGGGATCCGGCCGCCGGTTCCTCGGGATTGTTCGCTATCTCCAATTCGTCAACGCGGCCGTCGGGATAATTTTCGATAACGAGCCTCAACGGATCGAGCACCCCCATAACGCGCGGCGAGCGCCTGTTTAAATCCTCGCGAATGCAGTGGTCCAGAAGCGCCATGTCGACCACCGTGTCCCGCTTGGCTACGCCGATTATCGCAGCGAAGGCGCGAACGGCTTCGGGCGTACAGCCGCGCCTTCGAAGGGCCGAGATGGTGGGCATGCGCGGGTCGTCCCATCCTTTAACATGGCCTTCCTTTACGAGGCGCAGAAGCAGGCGCTTGCTCATCACCGTATAGCTCAGGTTGAGGCGTGCGAACTCGATCTGCCTGGGGCGTACCCTCCCCTCCTCCGCCAGATGGTCCAGAAACCAGTCGTACAGAGGGCGGTGCACCTCGAACTCGAGCGTACAGATGGAATGCGTAATGCCCTCGACGTAGTCGGACTGTCCGTGCGCGAAGTCGTACATCGGATAGATGCACCAGTCGTTGCCGGTACGATGGTGCTCCGCGCGCTTAATACGGTAGAGCACAGGGTCGCGCATGTGCATATTGGGCGAGTCCATGCCGATTTTCGCTCGCAGCACCTTCGAGCCGTCCGGAAACTCTCCTTTTTTCATGCGCTCGAAGAGGTCTAAGTTCTCATCAACCGAGCGACCGCGCCAGGGGCTCTCCCTGCCCGGCTCCGTGGGAGTGCCGCGGGTTGCGGCGATCTCGTCGGGGCCCATGTCGCAGACATAGGCCAGGCCCTTGCGTATTAGAAGCACGGCCCAGTCGTAGAGTTGGCCAAAATAGTCCGAGGCGTAATATGGCCGGTCGTGCCACTGGAAGCCAAGCCAGCGCACGTCTTCCATTATGGAATCGACGTACTCCACGTCCTCCTTTTCAGGATTCGTATCGTCGAACCGCAGGTTGCAAAGGCCGCCGTATTTCGCTGCAAGGCCGAAGTTAAGGCATATCGATTTGGCATGCCCTATGTGGAGATAGCCGTTGGGCTCCGGCGGGAAGCGGGTATGGACCCCGGGGCCGTTTTTACCCGCCTTTAAATCCTCCTCGATGATCTCTTCGATAAAATTTTGCGGCCTGTTCTTCTCTTCGTTGTTCATTTGGCCCGCCATGTAAGCATAGTATTCCGGGGCCGCGCGGCCCCACACGAAGAATCGGCCTTGCCGGAGCTTTTGTCAAGGATTTGGACAAAAGAAATCCATTGGTGATCGAGCTCAGTGGGGGCTTATACATATTAGACTTGTTGCTTTACTGAGTACATTGCGAGCCCCGGTCGTATCGGGGCGTGGGCCGCTCACGCACATCCGTGTGCTTCGCGGCACTCGGCCATCCTGGCCAGCGCAATCTCTTTAGCTTTCTGTTTCTATGAATAATTCCTTGTATTCTGAGATCGCCACGTCGGCCTGCGGCCTTCTCGCGCGCGACATTTTTGTCAGATACGCAACAAGTCCACTGTATTATGATACATACCCCATGTTGTCCTGTTAAAGAATGGCAGCTTAGCGTAATATTGCCCGATTATTGGTTGACATTTGTTTTTTAACATACTACTCTCACGCCTTGTCGGCCGTTTCCGACAGAATCAAAATCAGGGAGGAGATACGATGTCCGATTCGGTTACGGAAGTCAGTTCCAAATCATGGGGCGCGCGCCTCATGGAGTCCATCAAGGGGGTGCTTGTGGGCCTCGCCCTCTTCGTCGCGGCCTTTCCGGTACTCTTTATGAACGAGGGTTGCGCCGTTAAAACCTATCGCGACCTGAGCAGCCTGGGGAATGAGGTTATAAGCGTAGATTCTCTAAAAGTGGATCCGGCCAACAACCTTAAACCGGTACACATGAGCGGTACCGCGAAGACCGACGAGGTGTTAACCGACAGCGCATTCAATTACAGCGCCAACGCGATCCACCTGGACCGTTCGGTCGAGATGTTCCAGTGGATTGAATCCAAAAGCCAGAAAACCCAGAAGAAACTTGGCGGAGGAGAGGAGACGGTCACCACCTACGATTATAAAACTGGCTGGTCATCGTCCGCGGTCGATTCCTCGATCTTCAAACAGCCCCAGGGCCACCAAAACCCGGGCGCCATGCCTTATGAGGCCATGAGAATCTCGGCCCAAAGCGTCGTACTTGGGGCATTCAGGCTCATACCCGGACAGATAAGCGGTATAGGAGGGGCGGAGACCGTCAACTTTACCGCGGCCGAGATCGCCAAGCTTCCGCCCGATATTCGGGCAAAGGCCAAGCCCTCCGGCGAATGGCTCTTCCTGGGCGCCAATTCCCAGAGCCCGCAGGTTGGCGACGTGCGTATAAGCCTCAAAGTCGTAAAATCGCCAAAGGAGATCTCGGTCATCGCGGTACAGAACGGCGATACCTTCCAGCCGTATCGCGGCAAAGAGGGCACCAGCCAGCTCCTGACTGAAATGGGTATCATTGACGCAGCGGGTATGATTCAGAGCGCGCAGGACGCCAACGTCATGCGTACCTGGATAGTCCGCTTCGTAGGGCTCGTCATGATGTACATGGGGCTCATGATGGTATTCAAGCCGCTGGTTACGGTCGCCGACGTCGTCCCGGCGGTTGGGGGATTGCTAAAGATAGGCCTTGGACTCTTTTCCGGCATCGTAGCCTTCGCGCTCTCTCTTATCACCATAGCGATCGCGTGGATATACTACAGGCCCGTACTGGCCATCATCCTGCTTGCGCTAGCCGGCGGGGCGATCGCCTACGGAATAATGCAGTCGCGCAAGAAAAAGGCCGCGGCAGCCGCCACGACCTGACCGCGCGTCCCGCCCCAAAAAAGCCCTCTCGAAAGAGAGGGCTTTTTTTACGCCTGCCCGCGGCGCTGAATGGCCGATCGCCGGCGCGGTGACTGAGCGAGCGCTCATTTTTTCCTTGAAAAAAGATTCTTCATGCCTCACCATATCCGCGGCCCGCGGACCCACGGCGGACACTCCGGGCATTTTACGGGAGGAATATATGCGAAAACCGCGGATGAGCGCCAGGGACATCACCACCCTCGGCCTCCTGTTCGTCATGACGACTCTCCTTTTCGCCGACCAGATGATCATGTCGGCCATCCTGCCCGAGCTTTCGAAGGAGTATGCGGTAAGCGAAACCCTTCTCGGGCTCATAGGCTCGGCCTTCATCCTAATCGGCGCGGCGATGAGCATAATCTTCGGCTACATCGCGGACAAGGCCGCCCGCAAATCGCTTCTGGTCATCGTCATCCTGCTCGGAGAGGTCCCCTGCCTCATGACGGGCATACCCTTTTTTACCCAGACAATCGGTTCGTTCGCGGCGCTCCGAGTGCTCTCGGGTATAGGCCTGGGCGGGGTCTATCCCGTGACCTATTCCATCCTCGCCGACTTTTTCAGGGAAGAGCACCGCGCGACCGCCTCCGCCTGGATTACGCTGGCATGGTCCATCGGCGCCGTGCTCGGCGTGAGCGTCGCGGGATACCTCACTAACGACTTCGGCTGGAGGCTTTCGTTCATATTGGTCGGCGCACCCAATATTCCAATCGCCATCTTCTTCGCCATGTACGCGCGCGAGCCGGAGCGCGGCCGCACGGAGGAGGCGCTCGAGGACCTCATACAGAAGGGGCTCGCCTACCGGCAGGTGATACATCCCCGTGATTTCAGGATCATCTTCTCCAATAAAACGAACATTTACACCTTTCTCCAGGGCCTGCCCGGAACCGTCCCCTGGGGCATCCTGACCTACTGGATGATCACCTTCTTCCAGGAATACCGGGGGGTTTCGAAGGAGACCGCAACCACAATTTTTCTCGTGCTGGGAGCAGGCTCGACCGTTGGAAGCGTTGCGTTCGCCTACCTCGGCGAATGGCTGTATAAAAAGAAACCTTCATATATGCCGGCCATGTGCGGAGCGGGGGTGCTCGCCGGAATCATCCCCGCCATGCTTCTCATCAACATGGACCTGTCCAACATGACGGCGTATATGCTGATGGGCTTCTTCGCAGGAGCCCTGGTTTCCGTGGCGGCGGCCAACGTAAAGGCCATACTCATGAACGTAAACAGGCCGGAGCACCGGGGCACCGTCTTCTCGGTTTTCAACATTACGGACAACCTCGGCCAGGGAATGGGGCCCGCCATCGGGGGGCTTCTCGTGCCCATGGGACACCTGTTCATGATGAACTTCGCCGTGCTTTGGTGGGTGCCGTGCGGGCTGCTTTTCTTCATGGTGGCCCGGCACATCGGCTCGGACCGCAACGCACTCAGGAGCCTCATGGAGAAACGCGCGCGGGAGATGATGGATTGAAGGGATCGGCCGGGAGATATTGAAACCCGCGGCTTGATTGTATTTAAGCCCTCACGGCGAAAACGAAAATTAATCTATTGATTTTTACGTTTAAATGCCCTGTATTGTTAGTGTCGAGCGCTTGACCGGCCGAGGCTCTCGAGCCCGGGCCGGTAGCGGTTTCGTCACAATACACCGACAGGAAAGGCAATTATATGAAAGAACGCATACCAGTTGTACTCATCACGGGCTGCTCGTCCGGCATCGGCCTTGCGCTCGCCCGCGCATTCGCGAACGCGGGGTGCGAAATCGTAGCCACGGCGCGAAAGCCCGAGGCTATAGGCGATATACGAACCGAAAAGCTCCTTAAAATGAGGCTCGACATCACCGATCCGAATTCCATCCAGGAGTGCGTTAAGGAGCTCGAGCGCCGGGGCAAACAGGTCGACATTCTGGTCAACAACGCCGGTTACGGGCTTATGGGGCCGCTAATCGAGATATCGCTCGACGAGCTTCGCAGGCAATTCGAGACGAACGTATTCGGATCATTCTCCCTAACCCAGGCCCTTGCCGAGGGAATGATCGAGCGGCGCTCGGGCATGATTGTCAACATAGGCAGCGTATCCGGGGTGCTTCCCTCAACATTCGCGGGCGCCTACAGCGCGTCGAAGGCCGCGCTAAACGCCCTTTCGGACATACTGCGCGTTGAGCTGGCCCCATTCGGCGTTCGCGTAATCACCGCCCAGCCGGGGGCCATCCGCTCCAATTTCGGAAAGGCCGCCGCCACCATACTGGAGGGCCGAAAGGGCAAACAATCGCACTACCAGCCGATCGCGCAATTTGTCGAGGGCCGCGCCGAATATTCACAGCGCAATCCGACCGACGCCGATCTCTTCGCGCGAAAAATGGTTAAAAAGATACTGGCGAAAAAACCGCCGGCGATAATACGCATAGGCAAGGAATCGGTAAAGCTCCCTCTTGTAAAATGGCTGCTCCCGACAAGCGTCGTTGACCGAATATTATCGAAGACCTTTGGGCTCGACCGGCTCGGGTAAACCGGTTGACGAGCGCCGCCGTTTTGGCCAGCCGGACTCAGGATAGGTACGACCCGGTCTATTCGGCAAATTGATCAGAGATTGGAACCGAGATTTATATATTAAAACGAGCCGCGATAGTTGTCTTTTTAAGATAAGAAAAAAGGCGGGGACTCCCCGCCTTTCATGTTCGTCTTCGTCGGGAAGATCGCTTACTTTACAGCGGTCTTTTTTGCGGCCGGCTTCTTTGCCGCCGTGGTCTTCTTGGCCGTGGTCTTCTTGGCCGCGGTCGTCTTCTTTGCGGCGGTCGCCTTCTTGGCCGTGGTCTTCTTCGCCGCAGTCGTCTTCTTTGCGGCGGTCGCCTTCTTGGCCGCCGGCTTCTTCGCCGCGGTCGCCTTCTTGGGGGTTGCACACCTGGGCATTGTAGCTCACCTCTATATTAAATTTTAGGAATGTGCGTACGCGCGCCTACTATTGTTTTCGTTCCTTTTCGTGTTTTTTTTACGATTATTTTCACAAAAAGGAAAATAATTCGAAAAAAAACCCGCGCACGGGCGCATTCCGGTGAAACTCACAACAGTATCGGATAACATACTATACCTTTGGCACATTTATCTTAAAATTGCAAGCAATAAATGAGACATAATCCAATTTTTGCCGAAAAAACAACCGGCCGCATGGGCCGGTATGGTTATACGATATATATACCCATTTCCGGGATTTTTCCATCCTGGGCGGACACGCACCGCTCCCCGTGGGAGTGATTCGGCGCGACGGAAAACGCGGATTTCCGAGGCTCGCGCTCCTCAGGCGCGTTTTTTCCTTCCAAGCTCGATCGGCGCCGGGACCGCCCCCCAGATATCGCGGCAGTATTCGGCGATGGTGCGATCGCTCGAAAATTTGCCGATGCGCGCCACGTTCAGTATGGACATGCGCGCCCAGCGCTCCCTGTCGGAATATGCCGCGGCAACCTCCTCCTGGCAGCGCACGTAGTCCGCATAATCGGCAAAGAGAAGGTAAAAGTCCCGGTCCATGAGGGAATCGACGATCGGCTTGAAGAGCGCGGGTTCGGATGGGCTGAAATAGCCTCCGGCTATGAGGTCGATGGCCTCTCTGAGCTCCTGGTCGCGCTCGTACCAGTCGCGGGGCCGGTAACCGGAGGCCCGTAGCTCGTCCACCTGGTTCGACCTGAGGCCGAAGATGAAGATGTTGTCCTCACCGACCTCCTCGGCGATCTCGACATTGGCCCCGTCGAGCGTTCCTATGGTGAGTGCCCCGTTAAGGGCGAATTTCATGTTGCCCGTGCCCGAGGCCTCCGTGCCCGCGGTCGATATCTGCTCGGAGAGGTCGGCCGCGGGAATGAGCCTCTCGGCCACGGTGACCGAGTAATTGGGGATGAATACCACCCGGAGCGCCTCGCGCGTCGCCTTGTCCGAGTTTACCACCCGCGCGATTGAGCTTATGAGCTTGATGATGAGCTTGGCCGTATAATATCCCGGCGCGGCCTTTCCGGAAAAGATAACGGTCCTCGGCGCCCCTCCGGACAAGCGCCCGGCGCGGGCGCGGTTGTAGAGGGTGACCGCGTGCAGCGCGTTAAGCAATTGCCGCTTGTACTCGTGTATGCGTTTGACCTGGCAGTCGAAAATAGATTCCGGGCTTGCCGTCACGTCGCACTGCTCTTCCATGAAGCGCGCCAGGGCCTCCTTGTTGGCGCGCTTTACCGCCATCCACTCCTCGCGGAAAGGAGCGTCGTTCGCTAAAGGCTCGAGATCGCGCAGGCGGTCCAGGTCCTTGGTCCAGGCGCCGCCGATACGCGAGCTTATGAGCGAGGCGAGCGCCGGATTGCAATGCATAAGCCATCGGCGCTGGGTTATGCCGTTCGTCTTGTTGTTGAAGCGCTCTGGCCACAGCTCGTGGAAATCGCGAAAGAGGGTCGCCTTGATGATCTCGGTGTGGAGCGCGGCAACGCCGTTCACGGAGCGGCTTCCGGCTATGGCCAGGTTGGCCATGCGCACGCGCTTTTCCGGCCCCTCCTCGATGATGGACATGCGCGAGAGCTTTCCGCCGTCCCCGGGAAAGGCGATGCTTACGCGCTCCAGGAAGCGGCGGTTGATTTCGTAGATGATCTGAAGATGGCGCGGCAGTACGCGTTCCATGAGCGCCACGGGCCATTTTTCCAGGGCCTCGGGAAGCACCGTATGATTGGTGTAGCCGAAGGTGCCCAGGCAGATCTCCCACGCCTCGTCCCACTGCAGGCGTTCGCGGTCGATGAGAATACGCATGAGCTCGGGTATGGCGATTGCCGGGTGCGTGTCGTTGAGCTGGATGGCCACCTTCCGGGGAAACTCGGCGAAACCGTCGTGAGTCTTCCGGTATCGGCGCATGATGTCCTGCAGCGTGGCGGAGACGAAAAAGTATTCCTGCTTGAGGCGGAGCTCCTTTCCCTCGAAGATGTTGTCGTTCGGATACAGCACCTTGGAGATGGTCTCCGACTGGGCCTTTTCGGAAACGGCCCTCTCGTAGTCGCCGTCGTTGAAATAGCCAAGGTCGAACTCGCGCGTGGATTTGGCGGACCACAGGCGCAGGTTGTTGACGGTATTGTTTTGGAACCCCGGGACAGGGGTGTCGTAGGCCATTGCAAGGAGAACCTCGGTGTCGGTCCAGTCGGCGCGGAAGCGGCCTGCCTCGTCGTGGTATTGGTGGACCCTGCCGTAAAACTTCACCGGATAGAGGAATTCCGGGCGAGGGAACTCCCAGGGATTGCCGAAGCGCAGCCAGTTGTCCGGGGTTTCGACCTGATAACCGTCGATGATGCGCTGGAAGAATATGCCGTAATCATAACGGATGCCGTACCCGACCGCCGGAATCTCGAGGGTGGCCAGCGAGTCCATAAAGCAGGCGGCAAGGCGCCCCAGGCCGCCGTTGCCAAGGCCGGCATCCCACTCCAGGTCCATTAGGGGGCCCATGGGATGCCCAAGCTCCTCCAGGGCGCGCCCCATATTGTCCGACAGCCCCAGGTTGATGAGGCTGTTGCCGAGGGCACGCCCCATGAGGTATTCCATGGACAGGTAATAGACGCGCTTGACGTCGCGGTCGTAATAGGTCTGCTGTGTCTCGATCCAGCGCTCAATCAGCCGGTCGCGCACCGTAAGCGCCAGGCTGTGGAAGAGGTCCCGCTCCGTGGCGGAGTATTCATCCTTGCCGCGCGAGAACTCCAGGTGGTTGACAAAGGAGACCTTAAGCGATTCGACGTCGGTCCCCTTAAGCTCGTTGGTCGACGGGGAGAGGTTCGGGTTTGTCTTTTTTTTTGGTGCCATGGGCGTTCCCTCCAAATTGGCTCATTATAGAACACCACATTGATTCAGGCAAACGAATTATCATCAACGATTTATTATTGCCATTTTGCGGTCTTTTGAATATGTTTTCATCGGGCGCGGTTATGCCCGGCCACGATTTCCATAAAGGGGTTGATTGATGATCGACAACTCGCTGTTGGCGTACAGGTTCGGCCTGCACCAGGCGCGCATTGACCGCGATTACACCATTCATTTCCACGGGCCCTCGCTCCAGGTATTTCTGGGCCTGGATGCCGACCACGGTACCGCAGAAGCATTCGAGGTCTTCCCGGAGCTTGTCGGAGTCGAAAGGAAGATAACCTCCATAATAGACGGCAACAGCCGCGAGACCTCCATCAAGCGTATTAACCGGATCCTTTTCGGTCCGCCCTCCTCGGAGGTCTTTTTCGATCTATACATTATCCACGATGAAAGGGAGGCCGACGCCGCGGCACTGGTGGTAAAGGATGTAACAGGCGAGTGCCTGATCCGCCAGTCCCTCCAACAGCGCCGAAACGAGATACACCTGCTGCAGCAGCACCTTTCCGAAAAAAACGCCCAGCTTACAAGAAGCCAGGAGGAGCTGCGCGAGTTGAACAGGGGGCTCGAGGAAGCGGTTGAAAGCCGTACCCGCGAGCTAAAGGAGAGCATAGAACTCTCGCAGCGGCTGTTCAGCCAGACCGTAAATACGCTCATGTTCGCCATGGAAAAACGGGACCCCTATACCGTCGGACACCAGCAGCGCGTGGGCACGCTTGCCGAGGCCATCGGACGGGAGCTCGGCCTTTCCGAACAGATCATCGATGGAATCGGCGTGGCCAGCCGTCTGCACGACATCGGCAAGATATACGTGCCGAGCGAATTCCTGACCAAACCACTAAGCCTCACCGAGGCCGAATTCAACGTCATCAAGACGCACTCGCGCGTCGGCTTCGAGATTCTCAGGGACATCGAGTTCCCCTGGCCCGTCGCTACAATCACCCTCCAGCACCACGAAAAATGCGACGGCTCGGGATACCCGGACGGCCTGAAGGCGGACGAGATACTGCTTGAAGCTAAGATCGTTACCGTAGCGGACGTGGTCGAGGCCATGGCAACCTACCGGCCATACCGTTTTTCCTCCAGCATAGAAAGCGCGTTGAGCGAGATAGAAACCAACTCCGGGCTGCTCTACGACGCGGACGTGGTGAAAACATGCGTCCGCCTTTTCAGGGAGAAGGGGTTTAAATGGAAATCCTAGGAAGTACGGACGATCTCGAAGGATAGGATGGTTATATCGTCATGCAAGGGCTCTTCGCCGCGAAAACGGTCGCAGTATTCGATGATCCTCCCGTGCGTCTCCTCCAGAGTACCGGCCCTGGAAAACTGGAACATCTCCTCGAGGCCCTCGTCGAATCCGATCATCCCGCCTTGTGAATTGCCGGATTCGGGAAGGCCATCAGTGTAAAGATAGAGCCTGTCGCCGGGAAGCAGTGTCTCCGTTACGGCCCTGGTCCTCAAAGGGCTCCTGAATCCCAGCATCGTCCCTTCCGCCTGCAAAAAATCGATCGATCCGCCGGCCCGTACCACCACCGGAGACGGATGTCCCCCGGAAGCGAACACGAACTCCGCCCCCTGCTCCGTCTTTGCAAGTATCCCATATATACACGTGACAAAATTGCCATTGAGATTTCCTATGAGCATGTCATTGAGCCGTTCGAGCAGCACGTCCGGTGAGCCGCCGTAATCCTGGAGGACCTGCCTGAAGGTTGATTTTAACAGCGCGATGAACAGCGCTGCGGCCACTCCATGGCCCGTTACATCGCCTATACAGACGGCGAAGGCGCCGTCTTCCATTTCAATGAGCGCCATAAAGTCCCCGCCCACCTCTTCGAGAGGGCGGTAGGTATGCGCCGTGCGAAGCCAGGGCGCTCCGGGCGGATCGAATTCGACAAGCTGGCGCTGCACCTTTCCCGCCATCAGGAGCTCCCTGGTCATCCGTTCGTTGCTTCGCCGCAACTCCTCACGGCTTTTCATCAGTGATTCTTCTGTGGCATGCAGCCTGTTGATATAGAGGAGCGTAGTCTCATTGAGTGCCTTAAGGTTGTCGTCCTTGCTCCGGAGCATTTCACTGAGAAGCGAAACCTCGTGTCCAGCCTGTTGCAGAAGGCGTCTGGCCTCGAGTTCGCCGGTCACATCGTGGAGCACCAGAAGCGCGCATCGGGGCCTGTTCGGGAGTGGAAGCGCCAGGAGATCATAATAGGCCGCCCCATTCGCGGAGAGGATATGGGTGATCGACAGCTCACCGGTCCCGTCGAGTATTTTCTCCAGGTCGGACTCGCGGCCAACCAGTTCCGGAAAGACTTCGAAAAGCCCCGCACTCTCGGGGATATCGATTCCCAGCGTCTTCGACAGATCGGGAACGGGTCCAAGTAGTTCGAAGCTGTCATCGAAAGCGATAAAATGTATCCCGTAACGGTCACAGAGGCCCGGCAGGATTTCCGGATCCGGCAGAGTCATGATGGGACACTCGCGCGCCGGCGCTTTGAAATGGAGGCCGGTTTATTCATCTTATCGTCCCAGGATCAGTCCGGCGAGGGAGTCGAACACGCTCCCAACGTTCTCTCCCGTCTTGCAGCTCGTTAAAAATACCGGCGCGCCCTCCGGTATTCCGGCCTCGCGTGATGTTTGCATTGGGTTCACCGGGCCCGGCAGGAGATCGGTCTTGTTGAAAACGATTACACCCGGCGAACCGGGATTGGACTCTTCGAACATGCGCATCTGTGAAGGAATGCCGCTCATGGTTTCGGAGCGGCTGAGATCGCCCACGAATATGGCCCCGGCCGCGCCCGCGAGATAGGAGGCGGCGGTTTTTTGAAAGCCGTCGTTGCCTGCCAGGTCCCAGATGATCAACACAAGCCTGTCACCGCCCAAGAGTATCTCCTTTTTTGTAATGTGCACCCCTATGGTGGTGAGGTAGCTTTCGCTGAACTCATTATACACGAATCTCCGTATAAGGCTCGTTTTCCCGACCGCAAAATCGCCCAGGAGGCAGATTTTTTTTTGTATCAGCAAGGGGCCACCATTCCATGCCATTGATTGAATCGTTCGAACACGGCTATTCCTCTTCAGCCATTCGGGCGAATATCATTATGCCCCGCTCATCGAGATGCGCCGCCATTCGGGGATCCGACTCTATCAGGGCGGGATCGAAGGGAAACGGATGCACCCTCGAGGGCTCGATTCCCCTGGCTATAAGCCCGGCGCGCACCGCCGCCACCCTTCGTTCGGCCAGCGACTTGTTTATCTCGAAGCTCCCGGTTTTGTCCGCAAAGGCGACCACGTCCAAATGCGCGGCCGGATGGTGCCTGATTATTTCATATATCCGTTTGACCAGAAAATCCTGTTCCTTTCCCAGCTCGGCCACGTTAATTGGAAAGCGTATAACTATCTTTTCGAGCTCCTCCCTGGTCTGGGCCAGCAATACCGCGTCCATGCGCTTCCTTATAGTTTCCATCTCCCCGCGAAACCGGCTTATCCGTTCGATATCGACCACAAGGACCCGGTTGTCCACCCCCTTTACCCCGGGCGTGGAGGCCAGCGCATCCCCCAGGCGCCGCACTATGTCCTCCGACGAGGCCATTCCCGTGGCCGTAACCACGCCCCGGCCCACCTTGAGTTCGACATCGTACATATGGACCGGCAGGGTCCCGGCAAGCCTTGCGATGGTGAGCTTTCGAATCCGGGCGTCGTTCCATGAATGATAAATCGCAAGCCCCAGGAGGCATATTAAAAGAACCGCCACGACCGCTCCGGCGCGTTTAAGGCTCCTGAGAGAAGCGCCGCCCTCGCGTTCCTCGGAGGGAAGGGTGCTGAAGCGCTCGACGAACCCCCTTACCGGAGCGCGCAGGGGTTCGAGCGAATCCATATCACCGTTGAAAGAACGCACAAGGGACCGATTCGCGCGATGCAGCTCGAGGGCGAACCGGTCCATTTCGAGGTTGAACTCGATATCGGGATTACCGGTGACTACAAACGCGGCGTAGAAGTAGGGCTCGGCGCGTATCAGGATACGGGCTTCACCGTACGCTATCTCGTCCACCTCGTCTTCTCGCTTCTTTTTGAACGAGGTCTTTACGAAATCCCTTATGGCGGTCAGCATGCCGCTTACAAGGTCGCGGTCCACCTCGCCTTCGGCCTTTCGGGAATGGTGCGCCATGAGAATACCGCTCTTCTTTTCGATAATAAAGAGCTCCTCGACGATGAATGGAAGAGTGTCCCGCAGCATGAGCTCGCCGGCCGGAACGCCGCTTATACGCGAGCGGACGCGATAGCGCCACAGGCGAAGGCTTGTGGCGGCCTCGAGCCTTTTATCGATGTAGTGGGCCAGGGAGCGGAGCGCCTCGGACATTTTCCTGGCGATGAGCGAGCCCATAAGGGGATAGATATCGTCGAACAGGTCCGCACGCGGCAGATAGTCCCTGCCTTTAATGGTCCGAAGATCTCCTTCAACAACATCGAGCCGGCGCGCGTTTTTGTAAGCCAGCCGGATCTCGTCGACCGTCTCCTTGATGGGATAAAAGGCGATTCTGATCAGCTCGCCATCCGTGCGCGACTCGAGTATCCGACGGCGGTGGAGGGCCTGTACAAGGCGGTATGCCTCGCTGGTGGAGACGCCGACATCGCGGGCGATCATGGAATAGCTGGTCCTTATGGCAAGCCGCATGTGATCGGTCTGCTCCATGAGCACGCCGAGCGCAAGGGCCTCCCTGTCGTCCAGGTTGTGCCTTCTCACGAAGTGGCGTAAGTACGGGTTGTCAAGCTCGTCGATCCGCTTGAGCGCCCTAATATCTATCTCTTTCCTCATCCGCAAGCCCTTTCGCTGTAACGCAATAAAGCCCATCTCTGTAAGCGGACAACATCCAAAAAATTATATCACAACCGGAACCGACATCAAGTATTATTTTTATGGACAGGAGCCCTCCTTCGCTCCATCTCCCTTGTAAATGAAAAGAGCCCTCTTTTCCTTGATTTTCCGCGGGCTCCGGCTATTATGTCCCACAGGCAGGAAACCTGGTGACACTCAAGAAGCGCCTTTCCATCAGAAAGCCCTCGGCGCCAAAGTCGAGGGTTTTCGCCCATTCCGTGGCCGCGAACGCGGCCACGGTATTCGACAAGCTTGCCTTCTTCGTAATATCCGTCATCACGGCGCGTTACCTCGGTCCCGCGCATTTCGGCGAATACACATCGGCCCTCGCCTTCGCCACCTTTTTTTCCATCTTCGCCGATATGGGCTCCGCGGAGGCGCTGGTGCGCTCGGTAAGCCTCGAGCCCGAAAGCGAGCGCTCGCATTTCGCCGCCGCCATCGAGATGAGGCTGCTCCTGTCCGCGGCCGCGTACGGCCTGTTGGCCCTGGCCCTGTATTTTACCGGATACAACCGGAATACGGCATATCTCGCTCTGGTCCTGGGGATAGCGCGCGTGGGAAACGTATTTCTAAGCGGCTTTTACGCCCTTTTCGACGCGAAGGAGCGCTTTTTTTTGAGCTCGTTTTTCAACTCCTCCTTCTCTTTCACGGTGCTTGCCGGAACGATATGCGTCGTTCTTCTACAATACGATTATTTCGCCCTTGCCTGGGTGCGGGCCGTGACCGCGATCCTCTATATTGCCGTGGTCGGCGCGCTTACCCTTCGGTATTTTCGGCCGCGATGGAAATCCGCGGACCTGGCCTCTTTTTTTAAAACGACCCTTCCCTTCACGCTGGGGACGATCTCCGGCAACATCTCGCAGAACGCCACGGTTCCCATACTCTCGCTTTTACGCGGCACCACTCCGGCCGGGCTTTTCACCGGAGGCTATCTTTTCTTCTCATCGCTATTTTTCATTCCATCGAACCTCAACCGTGTGCTTCTGCCATATCTGTACCGCTGCCCGTACCCGGAAGAGCGGGAAAAATTCCAGTTCGCCCACGACATCTACGCCAGGCTCTACGCAATGCTCTCCTTCTATATTTTTATAGTCCTCTTTTTCTATTCAAACGATCTTGTCATGCTCGTCTTTGGCGGGCACTACGCCGCCTCGACAGGAGTGCTGCGAATAAGCGCCTTCGGAGTGCCCTTCGTATTTACGGTGGCCGGAGCGATCATTCAGTCCCTGGACATGCAGCCAGTGTTGGCTCGCATACAGGCGACGTCGGCCGTCTTCAGCCTCGTCGCCTGCCTCTCTCTCATTCCACCCTTTGGGGCCGAGGGAGCGGCGGCTGCTATGGTTGCCGCCTGGGCGCTTGCGTTTTTCGCCATGTACCTCTTCCTCTATCGAAAGCGATATGTACGCCTGTACCGCACCTTCATGGCATACGTAAAGCTCGGCCTGATCACGATGGGGCTGTACGCGCTGCACATCACGCTTCTTTCTCGCATTCACTTTTTGGCCTCTTTTCTGGTCATAAGCGCGCTCTACGCCGTTGCGGTCATGTCATTGCTCGTTACCGGGGATGACATACGGGTGCTTCGAGAGACGGTGGGGCTCAAGTGGGCCAGAAAGTAGCGGCTTACAAGTCCGATCATTTGGGCCGGTATATTGACTTGGCCAATTTTTTATATGGGGTCACTTTTCGGCTCATCGATTATGGATTGAAAAAATCGGTATAATCTTTAAATTTGTTGCCAAACTTGGGATGATCGACGTTCCCCCGCCGCAGGCGGGGGGAAAAGGGCTCTCCCGGCCAGTTATGCAACAAGATTTTTAATCATTTACGATATAAGGATACCGACTTCGGGTGAAAAGCCGTTTTATTTTTTATCGATGAGATTTAATTCAAACACATGAGCTCGATCTACGCCATCATCCTCGCGGGGGGACGGGGGGAGCGGGTAGGCGCCGGTGAGCCTAAACAGTTCCTGGACCTCGCCGGAAGGCCCGTCATCGCCTGGTCCGTGGAGACCTTCGCCTCGGTGGAAGGCCTTGCGGGCATGGTGCTGGTCGGCCCGAAGGACATGCTCGCCCGGATGGAGTCCATCGCCGCGAGATACGGGCGCAACCTGGTGTGCGCCGTGACGCCGGGCGGCCCGACGCGACAGGGCTCGTCGTGG
This sequence comes from Spirochaetes bacterium ADurb.BinA120, assembly GCA_002069125.1. Lineage (GTDB taxonomy): Bacteria > Spirochaetota > UBA4802 > UBA4802 > UBA5368 > MVZN01. The sequence continues at coordinate 3,974 of MVZN01000032.1, read as the reverse complement.
AACGGGCTTTCGGCCCTCCCGTACGAAAGGGACGACATCGTGCTTATCCACGACGCCGCACGACCGTTCATCGCGCGCGAAACGATATTCGAGTGCGTTGAGGAGGCGCGAGCTCACGGCGCGGCAGCGGTCTACGTCCGCGCGACGGACACGGTCGCCGAGGGCTCCGACGGTTTTGTGCGCGCCATACCATCACGGGAAAGCCTTTACTACGCCCAGACCCCGCAGTGCTTTCGCCACTGGCTCATACGCGAAGCCCATATCCGGGCGCGCGAGTCCGGAATCGACTCGGCCACCGACGACGTCCGACTGGCGCTCGACGCCGGCCATCGGGTGAGGATCGTCCCGGGCGAGTCCCGGAACATCAAGATAACCACCGCCTTCGATCTTGCGGTGGCGCGCTCCTATGCCGAAGGGATCGAGCCGGAAGGCGAAGGCGGGTCTCCAAACGCTTAACGCTATTGAACGGTCGTCCAATCTACGCGGTCGACCCCGCCCGGATTGAAGCGGCGCACCGATCCTTCCGGCATCTTAAAAGGCGCTATAAGCATTCCCTCATCTGTTTTTAAAAAGCATTCATTCGGCGTGCAGGCGGCGGGGAGATCGATTCGAGGCTTGCGGGGGTCGGGCGGAGTGAGGCCTCCTCTGGGACCGACAGCGTCCCCTTTAGGGCTAACCGGGAACCAGCGCCATCCAGCACAGGACCTCTATGTCCTCCGGCATGACCTTTCGCGCCGCCGCCCAGGTGTTTCGCGAGCGCGCGAGCCACAGGTCCATCCCGTCGGGATCCTCCGGCGCGCGGCAGGCCTCCTCGTCCGTTGTCGATCGGATGAGATTCATTATCTCGTCCATCCGGTCATTGTCCATGAGGACATCCCCCCCCGGCCCGAAGAGCGCCGGATATACGCGGTCCCTGTACGCGAAGAGCGCGTACAGGGCCGTGGACTTTACAGGGGCCTTTTTGGCGCTCCTTATGCCGGCAGGAAGGCCGCGCAGGATTTCCAGATCGCCCGGCGACAGCGCCGCCAGGTCGTCGATGAACGCGCTGGTTCGAAGCCGATCCGCCCTCTCTATGAAATCGAACACTTCATCGAGCTCGAGCTCGGCATCCCCGAATCGGCTAACGGAGCGGGCAAGCTCCACCATCTCGAATTCGGAGCCCTGCTCCACCATCACCGGTATGTCGGCAAAGGAGCTGAACTCCCTGTTGCGAGCGTACAGCCGCTCCCTCCAGTTGAGAGCGTGGCCTATGCTCTCGTTGGACATCGTCGAGGGGATGAGATTATAGATGTAAACGTCACGGGGCTCGTGCCAGGGACGGAGGATGCGCCCCATCCGCTGGGCCAGCACCAGCACGGTCCAGGGCAGATCGAAGTTGATGAGCAGGCGGGCGTCCTGGAAATTGAACCCCTCCGACATGGCGCCCGTGGCGACGAGCACGTCGATGGGCTCGCTCTCCATCATGGGCGTTTCCTCGTCCGAGTAGATGTCGATCGTATTGGCCTCGGGCGCGAAACGGCGCAGGATCTGCTCTATCTCGTCCGGCTTTCGCTCGACGGTGGTCTCCACCGCGCGATGAGGCGCGTATCGCCTCAGGCAGTCGGCGACATAGCGCGCCGTTTCCCGGTAATGGCAGAAGATTACCGCCTTTTCACCCTCGAAGGAACGCAGTATCCCGATTAGCTCCCTTATCTTGGGGTCCCCGCAGGGCCCCGGCCCGCCGGCGATGAGGGGATGCAGATCGCAGCGCGCCGCGTGCACGTATTCGGAGAGCTCCGCCTGGCTTGCAAACCGCAGGGTCGAGAATCCCCCCTCCTCCTGCATCTTTCCGAGGAGGGTGTCCACCTCACGCAGGGAGGAGCAGAACTGATGGACGATGTGCGCCTCGAAAAGGGGGTTTCGGACGCCGTTCGGAGCATCATCGAAAAGCAGCGCCTCGTCTTCGCCGTAAGAGGCCGTCCTCCTGTTTAAAAGCCCGCTCTTGAGAAGCGCGAGCAGCAGGTCGTCGGCCGGGTTTGAATAGTTGATGTTTCGAATGTGCATCCTTCTGGGGAAAAAGCGCCTCTGGTTTCCGGAGAACAGCACGAATCTGTTTCCATCCCCATCGCGCGAGCTGAAGTATTTAACTACGCTGGGGGCGGTAAGCACCACGCCCGGCGGTATCTCCGAAAGGCTCCCGGGGCTGTCCACGCTCCAAGGGATGGCCGCCTCCATACCGAGAAGGCCCTCCTCCTTTTGGAAGTGCGGCAGAAGCATGAGCTGATCGTTGATATCGTCGACCTTGCGGCTGTACGGTGTGGCGGTCATCAGAAGCACGCGCGCCGAGCGGCTCACCGAATCCACGATGCGCCTGTTCCTCATTCTGAGTTCGCCGCTTTTATCGGCGTTTCGAAGGTGATGGCTCTCGTCGAGTATTATTACCGTCTTTTCGTCCGCGTGTCTTAGCTCGTATTCGAGGATGCCTATATCCTTGTATTTTTTCCAGTCATCGATGGAGATGATGTAGTATGAGAACTCGGCGCTCGATATCCGGGCCGCCCTCATTGTGCGCCCCCACATGGACTTGAGCCCCGCCGGGCAGAGGACAATGGCCGAATCTATTTGTCCCTTCATCCTTAGATAGGCCACGGCGTGGGCCGCCATGATGGTCTTTCCGAGGCCCGTGGACGCGACGAGCATGCATCCCCCGTAGTCCTCGAAATTTCGGATGATGCGCGACACCACCGGGCGCTGATAGCCCGCAAGCTCCGGAAGCCTTCCCCGGGCGGCCTCGGAAGGGAGCCCGTAGAGCTCGATGAGCGAGCGCATGTAGATGTCGAAAGGGCGGTACACGAGGAGCCAGAGCCTGAGGCGGTCGAGGAGCTCTTCGGCGACCGGAACGGCCTTTTTGTAATACAGGTCGAAGCGCTCGACAAAATATCTCACGTCGTCCGGATCGGTAAGGGAGATTCCGGCCTCTCGGCTCGTCACCAGCCCGTTGAACGTAAAATTGGACGAGCCCACAACGGCGCTTTTGCGGTCCGCCATATAGACCTTGGCGTGATGATGCAGATAGCGCGGGCCGAGGGTGGATGGGCGCGAACCTTCGCCGGTAGAGACCGACACCTGAAAAAGGCCGCGCTCCAAGGCCGCGCACAGCTCCTCCATCGCGCGGGTGCGCTCCTCGACACGGCCTCCGGCAAGCGCCGAAAAGAACTCGTCTATCACCTCGCGTATCTTGTCGGCGCCGGTGTCGGGGCGCCCGAGGAGCAGGCGCACCTCCTTTCCGCGAAGCGTCTCGCGCAGGACCTGGTAGCCGGAGGGCTCGAAATAGGCTGTGGCTATGCGTACAACGCGCGCGCCGTCGAGGGCGTTTTTCACCACTCGGAGGGCCGCGCCGCCGCCGTCGAAGTAGCGCCGGAGTTGGTTGTCGTTTGGATCGGATGGCATTGCCATGGAGCCTTTCACGGGTTGGCTTAGGACACAGGTCGGCGGGATAGTATCGAATGCCCCGGAGCCGTCAACAATTTACCGGTTTATGAACCCGTTTTTGCCAATTTTAAATATTTCAGCGTATCGCCGTCGATCGCTCCTTCCATACCGAAAATTGAGATAACGATTGAGTTTGATAAGGCGACAAAACCGGGCGACCGCTCTTGGTTAATACCTTTATAAATCTTTTCCTATGGCAATACAATCGAAAAAAGTGGGATAAAAGCAGGCATTGCGGCCCAGGTCGTGCTTGGACGGGCTCGAGGAGGCATGCGCCTTAATCACCTCATCCCCATCCCCCTCTCCCATTAAGATTGGATGGAAGGATAGGGGGAGAGCGAGTGGATGGGCTGTTTGGTTATTCCATTGACTTTTAATTACGACTTGACGATCTGATTATTTTCAGGGAATCTCTAAAAATCAAGTTTTTTAGATTCCCATAAATTGTAAGTACTGGCAAATTCAGCAATTATGTTTATCCGCCCGCCGACGGGCCGGTCGCC
>MVZN01000031.1 GCA_002069125.1 Spirochaetes bacterium ADurb.BinA120 | reverse complement strand
AGGGGGTCGTTTTCCCTGCCGTTTGGGGGGTCACTTTGAATGACGCCGGGGGGTCAGAATGGGTGACGGTTTACAAGCGCCCCCTGCCTGTTTACGGTGACGGGAAAAACGTGCGGGACTGGGTCTATGTGGACGATCATAACGAGGCCGTTTGGCTGATAATGAAAGGCGGGCGGTTGGGCGAGACGTATAATATAGGCGGCGAAAACGAATGGGAGAACATAAAACTGGTTAACGTAATGTGCGAAAAGATTGCCGGCTTGCAAGGCAGACCGCTCGATTATTATAAAAAGCTCATAACCTTCGTAAAGGACCGTCCGGGCCACGACCGCCGATACGCCATCAACTGCGACAAGCTAAAAAATGAGCTTAAATGGACCAGGCGCATGGATTTCGACCGGGGCCTCGACGCTACGGTCAACTGGTATCTGGCTAACCGTGAATGGGTCGAGCGCGTTAAAAGCGGCGAATACAGAAAATGGATCGCTAAGAATTACGAGGAAAGATGAGATTGCTGCCGGTAAGGAAGTAAGCTCCTGTCGGACAGTCATGATATACGATATAAATATGTGCTGTAGGGCGGGTCGAACAAATAGGCTCGGGAACGAACCCTCTTTGTCATGCGATATGTCCTCGAGATCTTTAAAAGATAACCAGAGGTTTGCTTGAAAACCATGATAAAGACATATCTGTAACTTTTCGTGATAGTCGATCATGTTTCGTATATGATGTGTTTAACGAAATCCTTATCCATAATCGTTACCAGCTCCTTTGTTCTATTCGGAGAGTACAACAGATAATCTTTGAATGAAGAATCGCCGATTTTTTTATCCTCTTCGATGCAGCTCGGATGAACCGCTATTTCCACAGCCTTGAATTTATTTGGAACCAAAATCCTGGAAACGTTTTTGCCGAATAATTTTGTTGGATAGATAATGCCGTAAAAATAGGTATCGCTCTTTGTATTGTTAATGTAATAAAATATTTTGGTTACGAGATACTTTATCACGCCACCATCAATAAAGCAAATGGGGTTTTTAATTGTAAAAAAGGTTTTTCCAAAGCTTTCATTGATAATCCTTATTCGGTTGATATTGAACTCAAGGTCCAATTCTTTACAAATAGAAAATATCGACGGAATAGTATGTACATGTCTGTGGGAATCCAGGTGCGAGGGTTTAATCCCATGTCCAAGCATTTTGCCGATCTGGCGTCTGATTTCAATTCTCACCTGTCGCTTGAATGCAAGAGGTTTAAAAAATGATAATAATAATAGTTTAACGTATCCGTTTTTTAACTGTCCTTTTTTATTTACAAGAAGGGGGATATCGCCGGGATCGGACAAGGCCGATTCGTTCGTTAAATTAATATGCAATCCAACTGAAAGTTTGGGGTTTTCAAGCGATAATTTAATGGCATCTTCGGTATAGCCTGCGTTTACCATCAGGCTCGCCGAATTGAGGGTGCCATATTTAAAAGCCTTGATTACCGCCTTGTTGACGCCAGGGCTTACCCCGAAGTCATCAGCGTTTACTATAATTTTTGGTTTTTCCACCTTTGAGTTTTTTTCCGGAAGTAATATATTCGGCGAAGTATAACGGACGCTTTTTCGTTTCCAAATGAATTTTGGCGATATATGCGCCGATTATTGCCAGAATAAACAAGTTCATCGAACCCATAAATACCGTAATGGCTATGGTCGTTGCAAATCCCGGGGTAGGGTTGTTTAAGAAAAAGTATTCTATTATAGCGTGTATCCCAATGCCGCCGGCCAGGCAGGCTGATATAATTGCAAGCCATAGCGCAAAGTATAGAGGTTTAACCGAAAACTGTAAAATGCTGTTTGCGGCCAATTTAGCACTTTTGGAAAATGTATATTTTGTTTTTCCAGCGAACCTTTTAGGCGCGATAAAATCTATGAAGACCGTCTTTTCTGTTGATGTTATTAAATTGAGTACGCCCCTGAATAAAAAATCCCTTTCATTGAAACTTTTTAAAAAATCAACATACTTCCTGTCAAGCAATCTAAAGTCCGGGGCGTTTTCCAGGATCTGAACATCCGAAAAATAATTTAATATCTTATAAAAAGTTTTCGAAATGAATTTATATATTTTAGAGGTGGATTCATTGTCCACCCTCCTGGTCAGAATTATATCATTGCCATTCTTCCAGAGCTCTACCATTTGTTTAATATAAGCGGGAGGATGCTGAAGATCCGCGTCCATGAACACTACCGCGTCGCCTTCGGCGTAATCCATTCCGGCAGTCATTGCTATTTCGTGCCCAAAATTTTTAGAGAAATGTACTATTTTTACCCTTGGGTCCTTTCTTTGCAATTCCATGCATTTCAATAAAGTTTTATCTTTCGACCCATCATCGACGAATATTATTTCTATCGATTTCATGCGCAATAAATTCAAAACTCTGGAAAGCTGAATGTATAGTTCATTTATATTTTCTTCCTCATTGAACGCGGAAATAATTATGCTCAGCTTGTTTCTCATCTATGCCTCTAAATGTGTAATTATTTGAAAACCCTTTTAGTATTATCATGGGCTGGTTAAAATTTCTCTATGGAATATTTACATCTTGCCATTTAATAAGCAAGTTATAAACCATCAATCCGTTTTATGGATAATGAATTGGTACAGATTCACAAGCTATTATAGGGCGATCTTTAATTGCTGATATTTTCAGTAGTTACAATTTATGGGAACCTTAAAATTAATTATTATGGGTTCCCATCATTTATTTTGTAAAGAGCATAAATGCTATTTGAATATACTTTGGTAAAAGGCATGGTAAAATCATATTTTGTCAGTAAATAATCAAGGCTATATTTTTCCGCTAAAGACCTTATCAAATCAGGAGAAATACGGTAAAATGCATCGTCAATCTCGGTTACCATGTGAAAACCGTTTTTCACGGGTTCATTGCCGTTGTTCAGGAGCAGGATACGATTGTACCATTCAATGTTGTCGCTGTCCGTCTGTGGTGAATGCTTGAAAGAAACGAACATGCCCCGTTCCGCCGCGATGTAAAATTGATCAACAGCCGGACTAACTAGAAATGAAGAGTTACCAGGCGTTTTAGCTTTAATCCAGAACAGGGCCTCCCTGAGTTCCGGGTTTAGATTGTCTAGATAGAATGGGCTGTTACTTTGGATGATAAAAGAAAGTTGGTCTCGAAAAGTAAACAAAGATTTTCCGATCGCGGTAAGCGATAGAATAATCCCAAGGGCAATGGTGGCTTTGCGGAGTAGCGACGATAATGATTTAACTGGGCCGGCTTTTCGATCGGGAGACAAGTCAATAATTGGGACACTTAATAGCGATGCTGTCAGAAAAAAACCGATGAAGGGGATGATGACATCCGGATGTCGAAACCAGTAAAGCTTGAGCCAATTGTAGTTGCCGGTATAATACAGCACAAGTCCGGTACAGAAGAGAACGGCCGACCCAAGCCCGTAGGAGGCGAAGATCCGCCGCTCCTGCACACGAGAAAAACACAGTACCGTTATAAAAAATAGGCAGCTCGCAATAAACCGAACTGTCCACGGCTTTGTCCATGCTGCTGGAAAAACGTGGTGCGGGTTGCGCTTTATGACATAGATTGCGGCGGCACGGACAGAGTCTACTGTCGCGCTGTCGCCGAGATATTGAAAAATGGCATATAGAGCGGGGATGGCCGTTATAAGCGCAAGAGGCGATGAGATAATGATCTGCCGGAAATTTTCTCGTTGCTCTTTCAACGTAAGAATTGCCACACCGAGGCTAAAGGCGGAGTAGATGCCGACAAGTATATGAAAGGATGCTGCGAGTCCGGTAAGTAGAAACATGGGTTTATAGCGTCGGTGGGCGAGCGCAATGAGTGCGCCCAGAGCGCAGGCGTATGCAAAGCTCTTGGTCTCAAGTCCTCCGAGCATCCATTCCCTGGCTACCAGTGATTGGAAAAGGATGAATAGCAACATGGACGGGATTATGAACAGGACGTGGATTTTCAGCGTGCGGGCGGCTTTATCGACTATGATCGAGAAAATGAAATAGATTAGAATCCTTCCGGATATCGAAAGCAGATGAAGAGGAAGAAATCGGGCTGTATATCCGAAGATGGTGTTGAAGAGCAGGCGGTACCCGATATGCTGGTTTAAAAACCAGTCATTCGGGATCCAGGATGGGTCGCCGAAGTGCCGGGCCTCGGCCAGAACTACATTCTCGTTGACACCGAGTATTTTTTTTAGGAGCAGGTTGAGGACCAGAATCAAAAACACGCTCAGTAAAACCGTTCGTTTTCTAAAAAAATATAGAATTGAACGGTTGATTGATTCGCTAAACTCCATTTGGCTCTCTTCGATTTTGTGTTTTAGTGTTGCACCGCCCTGTTTTTATGCACGGGAAGATGAAAATTGATTTCCATCAAGCGGAGCCGGTGAACAGCTATCCTGGCCCTATTTGAAAAATCAATCTAAAAATGGCCGAGATATAATGGGGCCAGCGTCATTTTTTATCTGCTTGACATGGTCATGAACGAGATTAACCCTTTTAGCTCAAATATTTTTATTGGTATGACGGCATGTTCCAGCGCCTGTTTAAATTTGGATTCGGACTTGTCGGTATAGAGCCGGGCGAAACACTGATCCAATTTTTAACGTTTTCGATTATCGGCACAATCGGCATGGTCGTGGATTTGTTATTCGTATTTCTGGCCTATGACGTGGCCGGAGTGCCGTTCCGCATCGCCCGTGTAGTGGGTTTTATCGTTGCGCTTACTACGAATTTTGCGCTAAATCGAAGATTCACGTTTCGTGATAAAAACAATGGGAATCTGATTCGGCAGTACTCGCTTTTTTTTGTCATATGTTCGATTGGTTTTCTGATCAACTGGGTTATATCCGTATCTCTATTCGAGCAAACGACTTTTTTCCATGAGCATTATCTTCTGGCCGCGTTCTTTGGATCCATGGGGGGGCTTGCGATAAATTTTACCGGCAGCAAGTACATCGCCTTCAGGTAAGCGCATGAAGGTCAGGCCGATCATCCCCGTCCTCCTCTTTGCCGCCGTGCTCTTCACGGTCGGTATCACCTGGGGCCTGCCGCACGTGGAGAGCTGGATGTCCGACGACCTGGCGCCCTTCCACCCGCTCATTGGCTTGAGCAAGGGCTTCTCCTTCGGCTATTTCAACAAGTATCCGCTGGTGCACCAGGTGATCCTGGCGCTGGTGAACATTCCGCTGCTCGTCTACGCCGTGGCCTCGCACGCGGCGGCCGACGGCTTCAGGCTGTACGAGTTTCTTATATACGTCCGTTCGGCCGATTTCGCGAGCGGCCTCATGCTCATCGACCGGCTGGTGTCGGTCGTCATGGGCGTCGGTATCGTGCTGTTCACCTATCTCGGGACGCACGAGCTCTTCGGCCGGCGCGCCGCGCTGTGGGCAGCGGTGTTCGCTTCGACGAACGCGCTCCTGAACTTCTACGCGCACCTCTCGAAGGTCGAGGCGCCCTACGTGTTCTGGGGGATGGGTGGCCTGTATTTTCTCATTAGGGCAGTGAAGGGGGAGCGAAGGCGCGATTACGTCTATACGGCCTTTTTCGCCTGTCTCTCCTTCGGCAGCAAGGACCAGGGGTATGCAATCTTCGTGCTTCCGTTTATTGTGTATCTCGTCATACTTCCGCTCATTACGCGGGGGGAGGGCGTTAAGGCCGCTCGCGTACTATCCAGGAAGAACCTGTTGATATTCGCCGCAGTTTTCGTCATAGCGGCCGCCATAGTCGAAAATCTCTTTCTCAACTTCGACGGGCTCATCGCACGTTTCCATCACCTCACAGGCGAGGGGGGTACGCGCTCCATAAGCTACTCGATAGGGCCATCCGGCATACTCGCTTTGTGGAGGGACGCCTTCGGCGTAATGATGCGCGATGCAACCGGCATACCCGTATTTTTACTGGGCCTTCTGGGCATCGGCCTTACTGTGAAGGATTTTCGCCATGAACGAGCTGGACTACTTCTACGCATGATATTTCTTGTCGCGCTGGTGTCGTATTCGCTCTTTTTCGTGCAGATCATCCGACAGAGCAACGTCCGCTTCGTCTTCCCGCAGAGCGTTTTTCTCGCCGTCCATGCCGGTTATGCAGCGGACCGCATTATCGGTGCGGCCTCAGCGGCAAAATCCCGGATTGCCGGGCCGGTAGTCGCGGGCGTACTTGCACTTTCGCTGGCCTACTCGCTCTACAACACACTTTCGGTAAACGCGGCCATGCTGTGCGATTCGCGCTATGATACTGAAAGATGGATGCAAACCGCCGTCCCCAAAGGCTCGAAACTGGAGTATTACAACAGGCTTCATTATCTCCCGCGCTTTCCTAAGGGCGTCAGCTCGTACCAGGTGCGTGGGAACGAAATGGAGGTAGTAAAACGCCTGCCGGATTTCATAGTGATATCTTCCCGCGAGGTCGCCGCCTTCAATCTTCCGAAAAATCTGGGCCAGATTTCGAACGGGCAGATTGTCTCTACGCGTGTCCATCGCAGGGTACAGTCCGGTTTTGCGGACTATCTCGACAATCTGCGCGAAGGCAGACTGGGATATGTGCTGGCGCACAGGAGCGAATTTCGTCCGAAATTTTTTCGTAATATTTCGTCGCTTAACATCTCGCCTGACTTCGTAGAGGTCTACCGGCGCGCGGGGCATGGACAGGTATCCCTGATGGATGGAGCTCGTAGGTGAAATCTAAGCTAAGAACAAGGCTGGCGCTTGGGTGCGGAACGCTCATGGCGATTGCGCTCGTCGTGTTCATACTGATCGTCTGGTATCTGTCGGCCGGGAGGCCAGCACCCTGTGATAACGAAGTCCTACAGGGTGAGATGATCGATACGCGGAAGGGCGCCCTCCATGTCGTGAGGATGGGGGAGGAGACGCCACTTGTGGTGTTGGAATCGGGACTGTGCGCGTTATCGATCGAGTGGCTTCCGGTTCAGCGCGGGATCGCGCGTTTCGCCGGGGTCCTTGCATACGACAGAGCCGGGTATGGGTTGAGTCCGAAGGCCAGAGGACCTCGAAGGATTGACGCCCCGGTCGAAAGTCTTCGGGCGCTTCTCGACGCCATCGGGGTGAAACGGCCAGTGGTGATCGTTGGACATGACTCCGGTGCCATATATGCGGTTAACTTTGCCGCGCGTCATCCCTCTATGGTCAGAGGACTCGTACTTGTAGATCCCTTTCCGGCCGACATGCCGAAGTATAAATTGGAACTGGAAGCGGCGGTATACCGAAATTTCATAGACAGGGGATGGATACTCAAGGCAGGCAGAACCGCCGCGAGGACTGGAGTGGTTCGCGCTCTGAAAATCACGCCATATTTGCACTCGCCAACTGAGATCAGGCCATGTTTAGTGGATTTCTTCTCCAATCCTGCCAACTATGACGCGGCCCTGGCCGAGTATAGCGCCCTGTCCGGCCCTGCACAGGGGGAATACGCTGCAGCGCTGCGGGTGCCGGTAACGCTCATACGGCCGTCACGTGTGAAATACCTCGATCACATGCTCTTCTTCGGCGTCCCGCTTGTTGAGGCACGAAAGATAGAGGCCCTTCGCAATGAGTACGACATACGCCTGCTCGCCGGCTCCATCGCCCCTCTACGGGTTGAATCCGAACTCGCGACAAATATGGTCCATCTGGAGGACCCTGACATTATCGTGCGAGCCGTGCGAAAGATGCTGGGAAGATAAGACATATTCTTTTGTTGATTTTTTTCGCCTTCATTCTTTTTATATCGACGAGTAAAAAATGGGAAAGATGTCAATGTACATAAATGAAGACAGGCTGGCTCGCACGCTCGATGTGATCGTGCCGGTATTGCTGGGAATCGCCTATCTCATGACGGGCCTGTATGCAATGGGGCTGCACCATCATATCGGAGAGACCGATACCAGCGCCTTTTTCCGCTACGTGCTCGAGATTCGCAAGCAGGACGGCCCATGGGACTTTCTTCTCGCGCTTCTTTCCGGTTCGTTTCTTCCGGCCAACCAGCACCCGCTTTTTCCGTTCATCATTTCCCTCTTCTTCGAACATTCGACGGAATATTTTGTAGCGGTGAAAACTCTTAATCTGGTGCTGGGCGGAGTTTTTCTTTTCATGTTTTATTACCTGATCAAGCGGGAGGCTGGAATAATTGCTGCGGCTACTGCTTGCATGCTGCTTGTGGCGAACGACACCTTTATGATACAGGCCAGCATGGTTTCCTGCGAACCGCTGCTTGTGATATTTACCACAATATCCTTTTACCTGGTGATTAAGGGTGTCGACGACAACAGGTTGTGGGCTCCGGCCGGTGTCTTTGTTGCCCTCAGTTTCCTCGTAAAGGGGAGTGGGATGTTCATCATTTTTGGTTTTGGCCTGTTTCTGCTTGCCGATGTCCGATTGCGTTTCTGGAAGCTTTTATCGAATAAATATCTGTGGCTCTTCCTTGGGGTTTTCATTATCGTGGCACTGCCGCTTCTCGCGAGAAACACCATAGCCTATAAATTCCCTTTTTACAATTATAATACGAAATACCTCGCCATGGATGCGGAGGAGCGAAGAGTTAGTGAGGAACGCTCTTTCTGGGACATCCTCGACAAGGACCCATCAGAGCATATCAAGCGTTTCGTTAAGGGCACCGCAAGGCAGTTCAGGATACTGCTCCATTCGCTCTATTCTTTTTCGGTACACGAGGTGCCCAAGTTCACAAACGACAACGCCTCTCCGGCTCGGAAGGTCGCAGCGGCAGCGGTCGCGGTATTTGTCTTTGCGGCGGGAGTTTTCGGGTTCGTACGCGCACCGATCGGTCGTCGGCGCAGATTGCTCACTGCGCTTTTGGTGTTCGGATTTTACCTTCCGCTTTCGTGGTATAGCATAATCGCGCCCAACCGGCGCTATATTTTGCCGGTAAGCCTGTTTTTTATAGGGTTCGCGGCGTGGGTGTTCGCCCGAGGGCTTGCAGTGGCGTTCGAACGTCGCAAAGCCGGTTGGATGGTGCGGTTTTCTCCGGAGACGATAGGCGGTGCGGCGCTGGCCGGAACGCTCGCACTCTTCGTCGTTGCGTATCCGCTCGTGCGGAACATTCCCCGGCCCTCAGAGACGGTCCGACTCGAAGACGATTATCACGAGCTTGCGGCCTTTTTTAAAAAAAACCTGGGCAAGGACGGGCTTTATCAGACTCGGGGGGACCATCACTACTCCTGGGTGTTATTGTATCCCGAGCTAATGGACAGGGGGACCGGGCACGGCTATTTCGCGGATATAGACGACTTCGTTCGCTATTTCGACGCCAACCCGCGGATACGGTTCATGCTTATGCAGCCGGAGCTTTACAGGGCGACGAGAAACATATTGGGCGATTATGTTCGTAACGACCCGAGCCTCGGACTGGTTCCGCTTAAAGACCCGCCTGGATGGAAGATGATTCGCGTTGACGGCATGCCTCCGGCCGACTATATACTCTACGAACGGGCGGTTGGCAATTGAGTTCCCAGTATATGGATATCTGAATGAACATCTTGAAAGCGTTATACGCTTAGTTGCTCCTGAATATTGAAATCGGGTTTCGGATCGTTGTCGGGACATCCGCGCTGTTCTGCGCGCTTTTCAACCTGCACTCCTATTTTTTTGGGGCCTTCCACCAATTACGCTTTCGAGACCGGCGTGATTTTTACCGGGTTCCTGTTGAATGGGGCGTATTTTTTGATATTATCGTTAAATCGGCATGTCTTCCTGGTCCTAATGCCGCTCACATTCCTGGTATGTTCAGTCACCCGCCGGGAAGCGTATCCGGAAAGGAACTTCTCCATATACCGCCGTTGGTGTGTGCGTCGCAGCGATTCGCCCGGAAAAGATGGCGGCGGTTAGACAAAACAGCACGAAGACAGTATCCCACGATCACGTTTCCCATGGCCTGATGGATGACGCGGAGATCGTTTCTCTAATTATGGGGCCGGGTCTCAGCCTGTTGAGAGATTGCCTTAACCACCCGGCCTGTACGCTACGCCCACCGTCGTCTGCATTCCGCTGAGGTTCATCTCCTCCTTGAAGTCGGTCATAATAAGGCAGTTTCTCATGTCGATGAGGAGAAAAAGAGCCGATGAGATCGGATACTTCAAGCCGCCAATGAAGTGATAACCGTAGGTGATGTAGTTGAATGACCTCCCGGTTGTTGGGCTCTCTTCGCGTTTATACCAGCCGCCGATACCCATGCCGATGTAGGGAGCCCATTTAGAATCGTCCATAGAGAATGAAAGCGCAAATGAGGCCGTAAAGGGAACGACATAGAGAATCTGGTTCGATCCGTTATAGCTGACCGAGCTGTGGAACAGCCCTGACGTCGTTTCTATGCTGAATTGGCGCGATTCATAGAATGCGCATGACAGAGTACCGCCTTTTGCCAGACCGTAAAAATCGCGCGTGGCGTCGTTGCTGAAATCATGAACGCCGGCCCGTGCGCTGATGGAAAATGGGTATGCCGGTTTAAAATGAAATGCCGCAATAACGCACAGTATTATGCCAAGACTACAGGGCCAGGTCGAAATTTTCGATGGTTTCACCGAATACTCCTATCGTTTTGACGTTTAGCTTTGTAGGAAATACGGAAATTTTCATGAAGTGATGATAGTTGCCGCTGAAATTGTTGTGAAGAGGGGAGCCGCCTCCACCGCTTATCAGGTAACAGATGCCGTCCTGTATAGTTCGATGGAACCGGTGTTCGTGTCCGGAGGCCACCATGATCACATTATGCGTCCGAAAGAGGTTATGCAATTCGTCCGCGTTGTAAAGAGTGTGCGTTGTGTCGGAGAATACAGGCCTGTGGAGAAAAACAACGATACGGAATGACGGACCGACCGCGCCGAGCTCGGTCTCGAGCCAGGCCTTTTGCGGATCATCGATTCTTCCAAGCTGGCCTGGATATTCCGAGTCAAGAACGATAAAGTGGATGTTATTATAAAAAAAATGAGTAATAAAGCTCGTTGCCTGGAAGCGAGACGTGTCGTTGATATATCACCTGGCTGGTCTCATTGTCAACGTCATGATTTCCCGGTGTGCAATAAAAGTCCATTGAGCGCCTCAGGGGGGCTGACAATCTGATGAAGTTCTCCCACTCAAACTCGTTTCCGGGGAACGGAATCATGTCCCCCAGGTGCATGGCGAATACCGGCATTGGGCGTATCTGCGTAATCCAGCCTGCGAGCGTGGAGTATATTCCGCCGCCGCTTCTGGAATCCCCCACGACGACGAATGACCAGTTCTCGCCGCCGTATTCATCGATATCGGTCGAAAAATCGTTCCAGCAGCATAATGCGAAAAGACATAACATGGCCAGAAAAGAGGTGACCCTTGGACTGCGGACGTTCTTGCGGGCGCCAGCCTCCAGGTTCGATTTCACGCTTGCCTTTTCCATCCCGTATGAGTATACCGGACCGAACGTATAAGTCAAGCCCACACTGAAAGACGGGTTCGCCCATGAATTTGGGTTGCTTTTCGGGATGCAATATAAAAACTCCATGATTGATGGGTGCGGCCATCGAGGAATATGACGTTTTCCAGCGATAAGAAACCATCACTACCATGGTCTTTTTTATCGATTTCCACATTGAGCTATGGTCCCTGTTGAAGTATTCAATCCTTTGAAAAACAATGCAACTTGCCGTGGAAGGTTAAACAGAACGTCATGCCCGTGATGTAGAGTGGAGAGTTCGAGGCATTTCAATTGTGTTGACAAAAAGCGCCGTATTGACAAGAGTAGTGGATGTACCGAGGAGTGTTCCCATGAAGCTCATCATCCAGATACCATGTTACAATGAGGAAAAGACGCTTGCCCTCGCGCTCAAGGAGCTGCCGCGCAAAGTCAAGGGCTTCAAAAAGGTAGAGTGGCTTATCATTAACGACGGCAGCACCGACAACACCGTCGAGGTCGCGCGTAAAAGCGGCGTGGACCACATAGTCGGCTTCACCCGAAACCAGGGGCTGGCGCGCGGCTTCATGCTGGGCCTGGATGCCTGTCTTCGCCTCGGGGCGGACGTTATAGTGAACACCGACGCTGACAACCAGTACGACGCCCGGGACATACCGGCGCTTGTAGAGCCCATCTTAAAGGGCAGGGCCGATATCGTAATAGGGGCGCGGCCCATCACCGAGATCGAGCACTTCTCGCCGATCAAGAAATTTTTGCAGAAGCTTGGAAGCCGTGTGGTGCGGATGGCAAGCCACACAGACATCCCGGACGCCCCCTCCGGTTTTCGGGCCATGAGCCGCGACGCGGCCATGCGGCTTAACGTATTCAACAACTACACCTATACGCTCGAGACGATCATTCAGGCCGGCCAGAAGAACATGGCCATAACCTCGGTGCCGATCCGCGTGAACGAGGACCTGCGTCCCTCGCGCCTGGTGAAGAGCATCTCCTCGTATGTAAAACGCTCCATACTCACGATCTTTCGCATCTTTGTGGTGTACAAGCCTTTCCACTTCTTCATGACGCTTGGTCTCCTCATTTTTGGCGCCGGATTTCTGCTTGGCGTGCGGTTTCTGTATTATCTCTTCGCGGATGGCGGGGCGGGGCACATCCAGTCACTGATACTTGTCGCAATCCTCATGGGTATAGGTTTCCAGACCATGCTCTTCGCGTTCCTCGCCGATCTTCTGGCGGTAAACCGGAATCTTATGGAGGACGTGCAGTATCGCCTGCGCAAATTCGAATGCGACGGGAAGAGGTAGCCGACGACGGCTCGTATTGCGGCCCGTTGCGGCTGCGGTGGATATGCATGAAGAGAAAAGCCTTCACCCCGTATCGAATGATTGTCGGAGCGGTCCTCCTCGCGGGACTGTGTTACGGGCTGCTCTACTTCGACTACCTCGAAACCCCCACCGAGGACTTCATCGGCAATTTCAGGCCGCGCGTCGTGGAATACCTTTCCGGCTCCTTCCCCGGTTCGAACTTCAAGATGCTTCCGGTCTATACGCTTCTTCTATCCGCGGCCACGGCGATCAATCCGTTCGACTCGGCGGATGTCATATATTCCTCTGCGCTCGTTCTAAACATGGCGCTTTTCGTCCCATTTCTCGTTGTAAGCTTTCTCCTGTATAGAAAATTCCTCAGTTCCGGGAAGGCCGCAGCGGCGCTCGCCTTTCTCGCCATGAATCCATATACGATCTACGGAGCGATAAACTCGGAGCTCGAGATGAGCCTCGCGCTATTCTCCTCGCTTACGGTTCTCCTTGCGCTTAAAGGCTCCGTGCTGGCCTATCCCATGGCCTTCCTCACGGCGGCGACCAAATGGGACTCGGTCTTCGCCGTTCCCGCGGCGATGTTTCGGGACTTCTGCGAACGACGCCGCGTTATATTCTCCATCATCGCCGGCGGGCTTGCCGCGAGCGGCGTGGCGGCATGGATTATGCTAAGCCTCCTCTCGGCCGATTATTCCAATCCATATGTCAAGGAAATCGCGAGCCGGGGGCCGAACGTCTACCGGTATATAGTGGATTGCTTCCTCATCCTTTCCGGCTATGTCCCCTGGATGGCCACGCACGCCTATTTCTCCGGAAGTGTCGCGTTGCGCACGCCGCTCTTCGTGGCTGCGGGCGTCTCGATTATCGTGGTTGTCGTTTCAACAGTGTGGGGGGCGGTTATTCTCTTTGCGCGAAAATGGAAAGAGACGGCTCCTCTTTCGATATTCTTCGGCGGCTACGTGCTTGTCCACATGATATACCAGAATACAAAGGAGCGATACGTGATGCCGGTGCTCTGGGTGCTGGTGCTCCTTTTTTTCTTAGGGATGTGCGAAGGCCTTTATCCATTCTTGAGGGAGAGGGCTGGGCGCTTTTTCGAGCGGAGGGCCGTGCGTGCGGCCCTCGTTGCGATCGCCGTGTGCGCGGTTCTGGGCGGGATGGGCCTTTCGGTTTCGGGCGGTGAGTGGGGCCCCCTCGTTTTCGCGTTATTGTTTTCGGCGATCTTCGCAGTCATCATCCTGCACGAAAAACCAAAATTGAATTCTTATACAGGCCTGCTTCTCGTTCTCTGTGCAACCGCGGTCTCCATTTTAATGACATTTTACGGGGTGCGGACCATGGATCATTACAGCCTGAGGCGCGTAGAATTCAAGAAGGCCGCGCTGTGGTTCAACGAACACGCGGGGCCATCCGACACCATGCTGATCGCCGAGTTAAACGTGCCCAATTATTATTCGCGCCTCGAGGGAAGGCGATACATCGGTCCTATGGAAATTGAAAGCCGAAATACGGCTTCGCTCGTGCGCGAGCTTCGGGAGAAAAAGATTGCCTACGTCTTTGTCGACGATTTCTATATCCGCCGCCTTGCACACGGCGATAAAAATGCTGTTGACAGGAAGGCCGCGCTTTTTAAAGAAATCAGGGATGATGCCGCGCCAGCCGGCCATTTCAAGCCGGTCGCGCGTTTCGAGACGAAAGGCGGTATTTACAGCACCATTTACAAATTCGTCCCGTAGGATGGCGCGGGCCGGCGAGCCGTTATAATATCATCGAAGAGGAACTCTATGCGGAAGCAGGCGAAGGGCCGTGCAAAGCTGGTGGTGGTCATTCCGGCGTATAACGAGTCCGAGAGGATAGGAGAGACCATAACGGCGCTTCTGGCCGTAAGGCCCAATATGAAAAAGGCGGGGCTGGAATACCGCCTGTATGTGGTGGACGATGGCTCCGCGGACGGGACCGGCGCACTCGCGGCGAAGGCCGGGGCGGACCGCGTGCTCCGGCACAAGGTAAACCAGGGGCTTGGCGCCGCCATCCGGACCGGGCTTATGGGCGCCCGGCGCGACGGCGCCGATATCGTTGTGAAATTCGACGCGGACCTCCAGCACGATCCGCGCGATATCGCCGAACTCGTCCGGCCCATTCTGGATGACGAGGCGGACGTGGTGTACGGCAACCGCTTCGAGCGGATAGAGTACCGCATGCCCTTTGTGCGGCGCATCGGAAACATCGTGTTCACGAGCCTCATGCGCTTCCTCACCGGATGGCCCCTGGAGGACGGCCAGCCGGGGATATTCGCCATAAACCGCGACTACCTCGAGATTTTCAATCTGCCCGGGGACTACAACTACACCCAGCAGATACTGCTCGACTCGTATCACAAAGGAATGCGGTTCGCGCACGTCCCGGTTAGCTTCAGGAAGCGCATAACGGGTCGCTCCTTCGTATCGCTGAAGTACCCGTTCAAGGTAACGGCGCAGATACTAATGGTGCTCATTAGCGTGGAGCCCATGCGGGTCTTCTCCACCGCGGGCTTCGTTTTCCTTTTCGGGGCATTTCTAATCTTCGCCATCGAGCTTGTCATGTTCTTCAATGGGCTGATCCCCAAGCCCGTGGTGCATGTAAACGCCGTGCTGGGGCTTGCGCTATTCGGCCTTCAAACCTTCTTCTTCGGGCTTCTGGCCGAGCTCTTCGTTAAGAACAATCGAAACCGATGAGTTTGGTGGACTTATTTAGAAGTCTCGTCAGGGCGGCCATTGCATGAATAAAGATACTTTTACAAACGGCGATCTGGCCCCGGAGGAGGCCATCCGCGAAAGGAAGCGGCGGATTCTAAGTCCCAAGTCGCTCGTTTTCCTTGCGCTTTCGATCGTAATACTGATCTATCTCCTTCGCAATATCGATATCACTGCGACGCTTTCAACATTTGCAAACGCCGACCCCTGGCTCCTGTTGGCCTCCTGCGGCGCTTACCTGCTCTCGAACCTCTGCAAATCCGTTCGCTACCATGTTATGCTCCGCGGCATGGGCCTCGCGCCGTTTCAGATGTTCGCCATCACGAGTTACCAGAACTTCTTCAACCAGATCCTTCCCGCGCGCACCGGAGAGCTTACGCTGATCTACTACCTTAAAAAAGTCGGCGGCGCCTCGCTCTCGCGCGGTCTTCACATACTGGTCGTTACGCGCATATACGACCTCATCATAGTCGCGATGTTCTTCCTGGCCTCGGTGCTTGCGTTTTACGGAAGCGCGATCCGCCCTGGGCTGCTTGTAATCGGAGGTGTGTGTCTGGGCGGCTCCGTGGCATCGCTCTTTTTTCTGAAATATATGGTGATCTTCGCCGATCGGGCTTTTATCGGCCTTGCGCGCTTGCTCCGTATCGACCAGGCAGGGCTCGTTGTCCGAATCCGCGAAAAGGCCGGCCCCGTGGTGCGCGAATTTTCGGACTACCGCACGGCGCGCCAGCTTCCACTCCTGGTGCTGTCGAGCGTCGCGGTATGGGCGGTTCTGTATGTATTCGCCTATCTCACAATCCTGGCCTTTCGCGTTGACGTGGGGTTCGTCCAGGCGGTCGTGGGGAACACCGGCCAGGTACTTGCCAACGTGCTTCCGGTCAACAGCTTCGGCAGCTTCGGCACCCTGGAGGCGGGATGGGCCGGAGGATTCATGCTGGTGGGCATGAATTCACAGGACGCCATCACCACGGCCTTCGGGTATCACATAATCAACTTCGTTGCTAGCGGTCTCATCGCAGCGGCATCGTGGGCGGTGCTTGCGCTTTTCGGGCGCCGGAGGGGATGAGTCGCGGTTGCGCGGGGATTTTGGGGTCTTTTGGGGTCAGAGCAGGTTATTTCGAGGCCTGGGCCGCTTGTAAGGGTCAGAGCAATATTTGTAGCAGAGTGGTTAAATTGGGTTCTAAATGGGTTCAGAGCGACTTGTAGCTGGCGGGGTGGAGAAATTAGGGTCAGAGCATTAGAAAAGCGGAATGGTGGTTCTGGAATGCGGGATAGGGGGTCAGAGCATACTGCCGGTTGGCGATCGAAATATTGGGGTCAGAGCAGATTTCTGGTGGGCGATTGGTTAAAAGGGGTCAGAGCAGCATAATTTGTAAAGAGTAGGGCGATGGGGCCTTGTCTTTATTATATGGCTGGCAGGCGGAGCTGCTCATACCGGAAAATATGCTCTCTCTCAAACTCTGACTCGTTACGGGCGGAAGGTCGTCATCACCCCCATTTTTTTCGATTTTATCTTGAGGCGGCCAAGAAATACCAGAAAAATGGAATTATAAATCTTATTGGTAAGCAATATTAAGAGAATTGTTTGTCAGTGGCATTCCCGGAGCACGGGGCTATTGATGAGGCGGAGACTGTCATGATTTCGAAGAAAGCGCAGGAAGTTACACCCTTTATCGTTATGGATGTTATGGCGAGGGCCCAGGAACTCGAAAAGGCCGGTGAAAACGTGGTCCATCTCGAGGTCGGTGAGCCCGATTTCGAGACGCCGGAGGCCATTCGCAATGCCGCCATCGAGGCGATTCGCTCCGGGAAAACGCACTATACCCACGCGATGGGGCTTATGGAGCTTCGCCAGGCTATCTGCGAGCACTATTGGGTGGAATATGGGGTCAGAGTAATTCCCGAGCAGGTGCTCGTGACCTCCGGCACATCGCCGGCCTTTCTCTTCATGATGCTCGCCATCCTCGAGCCCGGTGATGAGGTCATTCTCTCCAACCCGCACTACGCTTGTTATCCTAATTTTATCCGCACGGTGGGGGGCGAGCCGATTCTGGTGCGTACCCATCCCGAAGACGGTTTCCAGTATCGCCCGGAAGCCATTAAGGGTGCTCTGACCCCACGCACCAGGGGAATCGTTATCAACTCCCCGTGCAACCCTACCGGCATAGTGATGACCGACAAAAATCTTCGGGATATCGCGCAGTTCGGCGACCAATACATCATCTCCGATGAGATCTACCATGGATTGGTATACAGGGGAAGGGCCCGCTCCATATTGGAGTTCACCGACAAAGCTTTTGTGATAAACGGCTTCTCCAAGCTCTTTGCCATGACGGGCTGGAGGCTGGGGTACGTCATTTTCCCAAAGGAATTTGCCACAGTCATGCAACGAATTCATCAGAACTTCGCCATTTCAGCGAACAGTTTCGTTCAGTGGGCTTGTGTGTCCGCGTTTCGGGACACAAAAGACGATATCGAACGTATGCGCAGGGTCTATGATGAGCGCAGGGTTTACATGATCGATCGCTTGAAGCAAATCGGCTTAAAGATTCACGTGGAGCCCACAGGCGCTTTCTACGTATTTGCCGATGGCCGCCATATCTTCGATGATTCCTTCAAGGAGGCATTTCGTATAGTCGACACGGTCAAGGTCGGAGTGACCCCGGGCATCGATTTTGGAACCGGCGGGGAAGGCTTTTTGAGGTTCAGTTATGCCAACTCGCTTGAGAATATAAAAGAGGGCCTGGATAGGGTGGAGCGATATTTTAAGGAGTTGAGGTGATGCCGTTACGGGGAAAACAGGGAAACAAAGGGGTCAGAGCAAGTTTCAGGGGGCATATGGCTGCTTTTAAGGGTCAGAGCAAATTTTTTTGCTCCTTTTCGTCTCCCCAGACTGGATGTTGCCGCTAGTGTCCATTTAACCTTCCCGGTTATCACCATCGTGCTTCTCTTGACGGTAAGCGGCTGAATAGTAAGCGCTTAGTCGACTTCAATGCCCTCACACGCCATATTGTAAGCAAATTTTGGAAGATTAGAAACGATTTTTAGCTCAGGCTGCAAAGCCCAAGCATGTTATTGGTGGAGCTGAGGAGGGAATGTTACGAAGTCGGGTTGAGAGTATATTAAAATAGAATCGCCCAGCGTTTTCGATAAGCCTCTTCGTACCAGAGAAAGGCCTTTACGCGCTCCTGAAAGGTTCGGCCGAGATCCTGGAAATATGCGTGCAGGCTTATCTTCACTCTGCTATAGTGGTTTTGGTTAAGATAGCAATTGATGCTGCCATAGCGGTACTTCAGGGGATCGCCAATGAGGTTCTTGCGCACCGGATTGAACGCCAGGTACCAGAGAAGCCATAATAGATAATGCTGCGGGCAATCCGTCTTTTCCACTACCGTGTCTTTGAATCGTTCATTCCAGAATGGCCCGGTTCTGCCGGTCAAGAGATTATAGCGCTGCGCAAAACGTGATTTGATATACTGCATGATGCGCGATATAGAAGGCCCATTCTCCACGGTTTTTATTACGAAATGAAAGTGGTTGTCCATAATTTCGTAGGCTATCAGCTCAAATTGATATTTTTCCTGCGCCATTGCGATGACATCGACCAATAGATCAGCGAAATAGGCGTCGAGGAGCAAGTCGCGTTTTTCGATACATCGCGAAAAAACGTGGTGTGTATTGCCTCTTTCGGTAATTCGTGGATTTCGGGCCATTCGATTCCTCCTTGGTTTTCTATGTATAAACGAATCTGGAGGATGTTTAGTTAAAAGATTTTTTGCTCTGACCCCATTTCCTTAAAATTTTTGCAATAATTGCTCTGACCCCAATTCTCCCACCTTTTACCGGCCCCGGGGCTTTTCCTCATTGCTCTGACCCCCTAAACTGACCCCCCTATACGCCCCCTGAACCTTCGTCAACGGGCCAGCAGCGTCAAAAAAATCTGCTGAACTCCGAAAGCTCGCCCCTGCCGTCCATCACACGCTGCGCCGCCTTGACGGCCTCGTGGTCGCCCAGGGCTATTGCGCCTATCGCCAGGCCCGAGTCGACAAGCAACTTCCGGTATCCGTTATCGCTTGACGAGACCATTACATCGCAGCCGGAGGCGTCGAAATTGCCTGCGGAATACAGGTCGATTCCCGTAACCTTGAGCGTCGCGGCCATGAGTGTCGGATTGTATATAGTGGGCACACCGGCCATGTTAAGCCCGGCCACGCGCCCCTGTTCCCTCGCAGCCGGCCAGATCCCGTAGAGCCTGCTTCTGTGTTCGATCGGGTCGCCTGCGGCGTAGATGTCCGCGACGGAAGTCTTCATATTGTCATCGACAAGGATGCCGTTTTTGACGGCAATTCCGGCATCGCGGGCAAGAGAGGAGCGGCCGCGGATGCCCGCCGAAACAAGGACCAGGTCCGTCTTCCGGCTGCTTCCCGACTTGAGATGGACCAGTTCGACCGAACCATCGCCCTCGATTGCTCTGACCCCATCCTCCAGCGCGAACGAGAGCCCTTTCCCCTCCAAAAGGCGCTGGAGGGTGCGCGCGCCGTCGTTGTCGAGCTGGCGGGGGAGGAGCCTTCCGCATGTTTCGACTACGCATACCTCGAGGCCGATCCTGGCGAGGCTGTGGGCCGATTCCAGTCCGAGCAGGCCTCCGCCCACCACAACGGCGCGTTTGGAGCCCGAGGCGAAATCGCGCAGCCTGTCCGCGTCTTCGATATCGCGCAGGGTAAACACGCCTGGAAGGTCGGCCCCGTCTATCGACGGCAGAAACGGGTCGGCTCCGGTTGCCAGGAGCAGCCTGTCGTATGAATGCTCGCGTCCGCCATGATCCACCACGATCTTATTATCCGGCAGGATTCTTTCGGCGGTCGTGGCGAGAAGTGCAGTGATGCGGTTCTTCTCGTAAAAGTCGGGCTTGTAAACGAAAAGTCTTTCGCGCGTGATGCCGTTTGCCAGGTATTCGATGACGCCCGGGCGGTAATAGTATGGGTACGGTGAAGACGTAAGGATGGTGATGGCGCCTTCTGGGTCCGATTTGCGAATGGCGAGTGCCGCTTCGCTACCCGCGACTCCGTTACCGATAATAAGATAGTTCACGCGTATCCTCCCATGGATGAGGGTGTCAGAGCGGGTTTAGAGAACATGTACCTCGTCATAAGGCAGGCGTATGGGAATTCAATCGATTTTTATGTAACGGCTTGCGGGTGATGTTTTGGCCTGTGAAATACGGGATTTTTTTACATGCGACGGGGACGATGGGGACCGCCCGTACGGTCCCCATCGAATACCGAACTAATCGCCTTTAAGCCAGTACTGCGAGCGGCCCACCAGCGAAATGCCGATGAATCCGCGCACCTCGAGACGCTTGCCGCCGTCGATGACCTTGATCTTGCAGCTGTAGGTCTTGCCGTTGTCGGGGTCCATGATCTTTCCACCGGAATAAGAATCACCATCCTTAGAGAGTCCCCACATGATGGTCATGCCGAGGATCGGTTTGTCCTTGTTGGCGCCCGTGCACTTGGTGCAGAGGGGATTGGGGTCTTCGCCGGGTTTCTTGATGAGTTTGACGATCTTGCCGAACAGCTTGCCGTCCTTTTCCGTAATTTCGAGGAAGGACTTGGGTTCCTTGGTAACGTCGTCGATGGTCTTCCAGGTTCCCACCGGTGAGGTTTGCGCGAACAAGCCGGCCGAAACGAAAGCGAACGCCGCGAGCATGATGAGGGTAAAAACGGTTCTTCTGGCGCCTGTCATATCTGTGAATCCTCCTTGATGGATAAATGATATACCATGAATAAATCGTGGGGTATCCCGAAGCCATCCCCGGACATTTCCAGAAAGAGTAGGCATACAGAATAAACGCTACGAATTATCCAAAGCATACCGGACTGCCCATGCAAATGAGCATATACCCTGTGCGGGGCCCGGGTCAAGCATAATAAACCGACATAGCCTATCTTTATGGCATGCAAATAGGACTGTTCCATAGGGACGGGTATCTTACCGGCACTGAAATGGCGCGCATACGGCAATCGGCAATGTCGATGTGGGAGCGGCGGCATTTCAACGCGAATTATAATGTGTTGACAAGCCCGCCGGATACGTTTAGCCTGTATCGCAAGCACGGAATAAAAAGTCCGTATAATCAACACTATTCAAGAGGGGGTTTTATCCATGAAAAAAGTCGCGGTTTTGGGTCTTGTACTCTGCCTGGCGATTTTTGGCGGGCAGCTCGACGCCGCCAATGTCGGTGACACGGTATCGAACGTGACGATTCGCGATGCCGCCGATAATCCGGCACAGGTTCCCGATCTCGGAGTTAAGGTATTGACCATTTTCTATAACGATGCGGACGCCGCCGATCTCAGCGACCCCATATCCGACGCGCTCAAGGCCAAAAAGTTCCCCGAGGCCCAATATCGCGGCCAGGGGATCGCAAACTTGAAAGACTCGAAGGCGCCGAATTTTATCATCCGCAAGGTCATCAAGGGCAAAGAGCAGAAATACAACACCAAGATACTGACCGACCCCGATTACTCGCTCAAAAACGCCTGGGGCCTCGCCAACTGTAATGACGCGTCGGTTTGCATGGTCATCGGGAAGGACCGCAAGGTGAAATACATCAAGTATTTCAGGAAAAACGCCCCTGCGGATGCCGCGGAAATCGCCAAGATAGTGGGGCTGGTGGAATCGCTTATAGCCGGCAAATAGAACCTCGTTGTCATTCGTTCCGATAGGACGGCGCGCATATCTAAGTCGAGGCGCGCCGTCTTATATCGGACTTGTTGTGGATCTGGGAGGGAGCCCCATGTCTCCATCCCCGGCGACGGTGAAGATATCGATCATCCCTCGGGGTTTGGCGACGACCCTTATTTTTATTGACAAAATACGACTGCGTCAATAGAGTCGCCTGAAATTACACTTGAAAGGATGTGAGAAGCAGATGCCCAGCCCTATTGAAGTTGAAGTGAACGGCGATATCGAAAAAGCCTTTAAAAATCTTAAAAAGAAGATGGCCTTCGAAGGCGTTTTCAAAGAGCTCAAGCGCCGCAGGTATTACGAGAAGCCCAGCGAGGAAAAAAAACGCAAGAAGGAAGAGGCCGAAAGGCGCCGAATCAAGAAGATCAGGCGGTTCGCGGCTCAGAGCCGGGGGCGGCGTTTCGTTAATGTCCGCGTTGTAACGAAAGAGCGCACCGACGAGGAGTAATCCCGGGGCTGAAGTACCAAAAAAAAATCCGGTTCACGCCGGATTTTTTTATGCCTGCGCAATGCTATCGGCTGATGAAGCCATACCCCCGGAAAAGGGGTCAGAGCACCCTTGCAGCGGGCCGGGAATCAGGTGCAGACCTATATAAATACGAAAACAGACCGAAAGGAAGGCATTTCGCGTTTAAATAGCGGGAAATTCATTGCAGTCATTCTGAAATGGGGTCAGAGCACCTCTCGTCAGAGAACGTCCCGTCCCAATCCACCGGCCTCTTCCTGTTAGGAAGGCCGATGCTGACCGGACCGGCGCACAGGTTCGCTCAGATAAGACGATACAATATTATGGAAAACTACAGAGACATACGCCCGCTGGCCGAACGCCGCCGTCCGAGAACGCTGGAGGCATTTGTCGGCCAGGAGCACCTCCTTGGGCCCGGCAGGATTCTGCGCTCGGTAATCGACAAAAAGACCATATTCTCCATGCTGTTGTGGGGCGAGCCTGGATGCGGAAAGACGACACTGGCCCGGCTAATCGCCGGCCATTGCGGCGTGGAGGCGCATTTTCTAAGCGCCGTGTCGTCGGGCGTACCGGAGGTGCGCAAGGTGATCGAGCGCGGAAAGGAAAACCGTAAAAACGAAACCCAGACCATTCTCTTCCTCGACGAAATCCACCGTTTCAACAAAGCCCAGCAGGACGCGGTCCTCGGCGCGGTCGAGTCCGGAGAGATCGTACTTATAGGAGCAACCACGGAGAACCCCTCCTTCCAGGTTATCGCGCCGCTCCTCTCACGATGCAGGGTGGTTCGCCTGAAGCCGCTTTCCGAAAAAGATCTGATGAAGATTCTCGATACCGCGCTCGAAGACGATGCGGTGCTCGCGGCATCGGGGGCGCGACTGGAAGCCCCCGAAAAGGAGAAACTGGTCGCCCTGGCCCAGGGCGACGCCCGCCGCATGCTGAACGTGCTCGAACAGGCGGCCCTTCTGGCCGGGGATGGCCCCATCGACGACCGGGTGATCGCAGAGGCGCTTAGGGGCGTCGTGGCATACTATGACCGCGCCGGCGACCGGCATTACGATACGATCTCCGCCTTTATCAAGTCCATGAGGGGCTCCGACCCGGACGCGGCCGTCTATTACCTGGCAAGAATGCTCGTTGCCGGCGAGGACCCCGTGTTTATAGCCCGACGCATGGTTATATTCGCCTCCGAGGATGTGGGAAACGCCTCGCCCCAGGCCCTGCCTATAGCGGTTGCGGCCATGACCGCCGCACAGAATATAGGGCCACCCGAGGCCGAAATCATTCTGGCCCAATGCGCGACCTTCCTGGCGTCGTCGCCCAAGAGCAACGCATCGTACATGGCCTTAAAGAAGGCCAGGGAGCGAGCCGACGATTTTTCCATAGAGATACCGCTTCACCTGCGAAACGCGCCTACAAAGCTTATGAGTAAAATGGGATATGGTAGAGAATACCGCTATCCTCACGATTTCGAGGACCATTTCGTCCAGGAGCGCTACCTTCCCGAAAAACTGGCTGATGAGAGCTATTATAGGCCCTCGGCCCAGGGCAGCGAAAAGGCCATCGCCGAGCGGCTTGCGCGCCTTTGGCCCGAGCGTTTCAGGAAATGAACTCACCACAATAGGGTCAGAGCAAATATCAAAAACGGCTTGAGTCATGGGGTCAGAGCAAAGGATTGCGAGGTTCCAGGAATTGGGGTCAGAGCACTTGAAAAAAAGTCGAGCCTTCAGCAAACATGGGGTCAGAGCAAACTTCAAAAACGGCTTGAATCATGGGGTCAGAGCACCTTAAAAAGAGTGGACTTCCGCTGGACAAAGGGTCAGAGCATCCTTTACCGCGCGCCTGGCTCGCGGCTGTTTCTCTCCCCGGCCTGCACCCCGAGCGAATGCTGGAATGAGGCCCAAAGGAGAGAAAACCCCGACCGGGGCATAAGAGACTTCGGAGAGCGGGTTCCGGGTGTCGAGCAGGCAAGGGTCAAGCGGCGCCGGCCGGCGCAATTGATATCGAACAAATACAAGGAGAGCGAAATGCATCATACCGAACGCGACAGGCTGTTTGAAATCCTCTATAACAAGTCCTTCATTTATCGGGACAACCCGCCGTTTACGCTGGTCTCAGGGCGTCAGAGCCCGTATTACTTCGACTGCAAAGCGGCCACCCTGGACCCGGAGGGGCTTTCGCTTGTGGGTTGCATTATGTTTCAGGCGATTCGAAATCTAAGGCCCGATGCCGTCGGCGGGCTTACGCTTGGTGCGGACCCAATCTCTCTTTCCACCAGCCTCGAGGCGCACCGCCAGGGCGTGTCGATAAGGCCGATCATAGTGCGCAAGGAGCCCAAAAAGCATGGAACGGCGAGGTGGATCGAGGGCCTGCTCGACGGCGTGAAGCGCGTTGTGGCTATAGACGATGTGATAACCACCGGGGGGTCGACCATTACGGCCATAGAGCGCATGCGCGAGGCGGGGCTCGATATCATCGCGGCAGCGGTGATGGTGGACCGCGAGGAGGGCGGCCGAGAGGCGATCGAGGCGACGGGGGTGAGCGTCATTCCGCTCTTCTCACGCTCCGACTTCGACCGCCGGCGGCTGGGTTGATGGAGGCGCAACTCCAAAAAAAGGCGCGGATTGTTTCCGCGCCTTTTTTTGCGCACATTCGAAATATTAGAAGCTGTACTGAATACCTACGCCGAGCTTTACCATGTTCTGGTCGCGGTTTGCGATATCATGCATCACATAACGCGCCTCCAGAAGCAGGGCGAACGGCCCCGATAGATCGAATTGCACGCCGGCGAAACCCTCGATACCGGCGTCCGAATCCTCCTCGGCGTGCCGGTCATCGAAATCATAGTAGTTGAGGGCTGCGCCGAAGCCGAGGTAGGGCTGTATGGCCGCCTTGCCCAGGAAGTACCAGTACCAGTCCAGGTGGATTCCCCATACATCGAAGTCTCCATAACCCTGATCCGATTTCATGGCGATGTAGTCCAGGCCGGGCTTGAACCGCAGGCTGTTGAAAATAAATGAGCCCATGTCGAAGAAAAGGCCGAAGAAGGGCTTGTTGTCGTAATCAGCGTCTTTGTAGTCGTCCTGCATTATCGCATATCCGCCCTTGATTATTATCCCTCGGGCGAAAGAGTCGTTAGACGCCGCAAAGAGCAGGCCGAGCACGGCGAGCACCACGAAGAGTTTTTTCATAAAACTTTCCTCCGAAAATCTGTTATCGTACCGCTAATTGAGTGCGCTTTAAATCGAAGATTCGCGACTGTATTTCCGCGCACTGGACATGTCAGCGATTATGATAATACAGGAATACGGCATCGTCAATCAAAAAAAGCGGGTTCGTGATGTTCACGCCCGCTCTGCGCCCGGCCGCTTCAGCCTATTATCCTTGCCGCACGGCGATACAGCTCCTCTTCGGGCGCGGCCTCACGGGCTGCGAGGATGTGCCTGTGGGCAAGCTGGGCGTTATTCATCTTGTACGCGTACTTCGCGATGAGGTAATGCAGCCGATGGAACGATGGGTCCTCCCTGGAGGCGCGCTTGAGAACGCCGATCGCGTCGGAGTAGCGCCCGCGCCGCGCGTGGAGCTCGGAAAGGCTTACATAGGCGTAGATGAAACGCGGATTGAGCTCGATGGCCTTTTTAAAATGGGCCTCGGCCTTTTCGTAATCGCCCCGGGCCGCCCACTCCAGGGCCATATCGTAGGAGTCCTCCGATTCCATATAGTCGTATCCGTGGTCCTTCACGGGGGGCCTCCCTCCGCCTGCGCGGGTGTAATCGCCTGCGCCTCGTTGGTGGCTATGGCGATCGAGAATACGAACTCCCTCGCATCGAAGACGCAAAGGCGTATCCGGTACGCTCCGGGGGTGAGCTTTTTCAGCGGATCCTCCGTCCTGGAGCAGACAACGGTGTCGCGTTCGCTCTTCCAGTTAATATCGAAGTTTCGGGCAATCTCGGTATATACAATCCGCCCTGCGCGGGGATTGAAGCGCGATACGTCGACGGCTTTTTCCAGCACGAAATAGGCGCGGACTGTCGGGTCGACATAGGCGCTTATGAGGGCGGTATTACGCGCGATGATGGTGATTTTTACGCATTCCTCCACCTTTTCGAGCGTGAAATGGGACTCGTAAGAGGGATGCCCGTCAATTTTTTCCATGGAGAGATTCTCCTTCGAGGAGCTGCCCCGTATGTAGGCCTTGAAGGCGTAGTCCCGCTCCCTCGTCTGCGTCGCCGCTCCGCACGCGGCGAGCGTGACAAAAGCGGCCATGGCCGCAATGGCCGCGCCTTCCGTCAAACGAGGCAGGTGTGCGCTCAAACCGGGCATAGGCACGATTCCTCTCCGGTTCTTCTGGCGGGGAGTGCGCTTTTGAAAGGCGGGTTCTCGATATCCATACAGGGGTAATGTGCGCTTTTTCTGGCGCTCTGTCAAGCAGGTCTGTCGGCAAATATTCAGTGGATGGATTGACGTATTTTCAATATCTGCATATATCATGCCAATAATCAAACCGTTTTCCTCATGTAGTTTCATTGGGTGTGACAAAATCCGGGTGAACATACTGTCGCGATGAGCAGAGCGAGGCGGCAATCTCAAATCCTATCCGCCGAAGGCGGGCGGGAAATATTTTTCTGAGGAATAGCGGTTTTTTACAGTATAAATCACTCATATTATCCATATTATTTTTGAGAGGATTCGTGGGATCGATTATAAAGCAGGCCTCCAGTGGTCCGGAAAAAGCTTGCAAAACACATGAAGCTGTATAATGTATTTACGCTTTGGTCCGTCTATTGTCGATGTTCAGGCGAAACGAAGAAATTCTTAAAAGCCGATCAGGGAGCTCTTACACTCGGGCCCGGCGGTAATGTGCTTCATATCAAGGCCCATCGCTCAGGGGCAAGCTACCCTCCGGGCGCGGGCGAAATATCCGGAGTTTGAACAGCGCATAAGCCCGCAGGATGGAATGTCGGTGGCGGATAAAGCAAGGCCGCCGGGGAGATGAACCTCTATGAAAAGAATTATGGATTATTTTCTTATACGGTACAATGACGCCTCTTTTTTTAAAAAGAAACTGACGAAGTCCTTCCTCGTCTTATGCTTCGTGATCTTCATGATAACGCTGCCGGTGTTTTTCGTTTCTCTGCTCTTTTTCCCTGAAACCTTCATGACCACGGGGCCGGTGTCCGGCTCCATTTTTATCTTTGCGATAATATCGATGTTCATACTGCGGAGCGGACGTTACAACTTCGCCGCGAACCTCATGGTCAGCGTGTTCGTGCTCATCATTCTGGCAGGCGCATTCGCCCGCACAGTAAAAGCGCCGCACACGATCTACTCATCATCCTTCTATTACCTGATGGTTGCTGTCGTCATTGCCACCCTGTATTGCACCAGAAGATGGGTCATCGGTTTCGGAATCTTTTTCATCCTGAATAACTTCGTGGTATTCTACCTGATAAAGGGCAATCTCGACGCCACGGGCCTGCAGGCTGCGACATGGGGGGTAATACATTTTACGGTCACCATTACGGTGATAACGATACTAAGCCAGCTCATCGCCTCGATATTCAACGCCACCCTGGATGAGTTGAAGCTCGAATTTAAAAAGAACGACGACCAACTGGGCATCATCAAGCGGCTCCTGCGGTCCGCCCGAAAAGCCTCCGGACAGCTTACCGAGATGTCGGGCAGCCTCTCGAAGACATCGGTGACCTTTGCCGAGACCTCTCATACCCAGGCGGCCTCGGTCGAAGAGCTTACCTCAGCGATCGAAGAGATCTCCGCCGGAATGGACTCAATGGCGAACGGCTCACAGGAGCAGGCGCAAAGCCTCGAGCTCCTCATCTCGCACATCCGAGAGCTCTCCTCCGTAATCATGGAGGTTGGAGAGACCACAAGGACGATGATGGGGCAAACGGACAGCACCACGTCCGAGGCCAGGGCGGGTGAACAATCCCTGCGGAAGATGAACGAGAGCCTCGGCAAGATCGTCGAAAGCTCCAGGGACATCAAAAACATCATTGGAATCATCGACGATATCTCAGACCGCATCAACCTCCTTTCGCTAAACGCGGCCATCGAGGCGGCCAGGGCCGGGGAGGCTGGGAGGGGGTTCGCCGTCGTTGCCGACGAGATATCCAAGCTCGCCGACCAGACCGCCTCGAGCATAAAAGAGATCGACACGCTAATCAGGTCGAGCAACCAGGAGGTTGAAAAGGGCATGGGGGACATTATGGAGGTGACGGCGAAGATTACGAGCGTTATCGAGGCCGTCAACTCCATAGCCGGCGGCATGAAGCGGGTATATGAATATGTACAGAGGCAGGAACAGGTGAACCAATCGGTAAATGCGCAGTCCGAGAATGTCAGATTGAAGACCTCCGAGATAAGCGGCTCCATCGAGGAGGAAAAGTCGGCCCTTGGTGAAATCGTCAAATCCATCTCCGAGATCAACGAAGCCACACAGCTCATGGCGACGGAATCCGATAGAATTTCCGGGGATTCCAATAAGATATCGGATCTCTCTTCGGATCTGGAAGAGGTGATGGCCTCTCATGATGCGAATTAGGACCGCATGTTGACGGGAGTGCGTCACCGGTCCCAACTCGATGCGGCAGGGCCACGGCTCCAGCGTTTTCTTACCGATTAACAGGGCGCCAGCCAGGCCCGGCCGGGCCTCTCCATCCCCCCCGAAACGCCGCCGAAAGGGCCATTTGGCATGAATACTCTCTTTCCCTTCCCGGCGCGGGTGGGTTAAAAATTCACCCGTCTCCAAAAATCTTCTTGCCTTCTGCGCCAGGGCCCTAATGTAATAGCTCTCGGTTACAGAGAGCGGCTTTTCGGCGTTCCTCACCCCGGCCTTCGCGCCCAGCGGGCGCTGTTGGCCATTCCGAAACTAAACGAAACGACCACCGGCGGACACATGTTTCTCAAATCGATGGAGATATTCGGCTTTAAGTCCTTTGCCGAGAAAACCCCAATAGTCTTCGAGCCAGGTATTACGGTCATCGTGGGGCCGAACGGCTGCGGCAAGTCCAACGTGGTCGATTCCATAAAATGGGTGTTAGGCGAAAAGCAGGCCCGAAACATACGCGGCGAGAAGATGGAGGACATCATCTTCACCGGCACGGAATCGCGAAAGCCCTTATCGCTCGCCGAGGTTTCGATAACGATCGACAACAGCAACCGGATCCTCTCTCTCGACTCCGATTCGGTGACGGTGACCCGCAGGGTCTTTCGCGACGGAGAGTCCGAGTACCTTATAAACAAATCGCCGGTCCGCCTTAAGGACATCGAGCAGCTCTTTATGGATACCGGTATCGGCAAATCGTCGTATTCGGTGATGGAGCAGGGCAAGATAGACATGATCCTCTCCAGCCGGGCCGAGGACCGCCGCTACATCTTCGAGGAGGCGGCCGGAATCTCGCGCTTTAAATACCAGAAGAAGGAGTCACTGCGCAAGCTCGAGGAGACGGGCTCCAACCTGGAGCGCCTGAACGACGTTATCCGCGAGATAGAGCGCGAGAAGGACCACAAGGCCCGGCAGGCCGAGCGGACCAAGGTGTACCTGGGGCTTATGGCCGAGCTAAAGGAGCTCGATATCCGGCAGAGCCTGCTGCGCTACGGCGAGCTCTCGAGGCGGCGCGCGAAGATAGACTCCGACATCGAGCGGCTTTCGCGCGAACGCGAGGAGCTTTCCGCCCGGGTGTCGGCCATATCGGCCGAAAACGAGAAGGACGAGAAGTATAAAAACGACATCCAGATTCATCTCTTCGAGCTGGACAAGAAACTCCACACATACAGGCTCAAGGTGGAGGACATAGACTCGCGCACGGAAAAGAACCGCGGCCTTATAGAGGAGCAAAAGGAGCGACGGGCCGCAGTGGAGAAGAACATAGCGGAGCGCACGGGCTCGCTCGAACGGCTTCGCCTGGAGACCGTAAAAAACGAGGAGGACGGCGTCCGTATCCGGGAAAAAATCGACGAGGACCGCGCGCGGCTTGCCGGCCTCTTCGATTCGCGGAAGCGAAAGATTGGCTCCATACACTCCTCGCGCGATAAAATCGAGGATAACCGCCGTCGCATAAAGTCCAACGACGAAAAGCTGAAGGGTCTCAGGGCGAGCCTCGAGGTGGTCATAAAGAGGCTGGTGGACGCCATCGAGAAGCGAAAGGCGGAGCTTGCCGCTTCGGAGGAGGAGCGCCTCGCGGTCCGCGCCAGAATCGACGAGAAGCTTACGGCGCTCGATGACTCGCTTCGCACGGCCATTGCGGCTCTAAGGCTGGGCGACGCGGAGGAGGCTTCCAGGGCCATTGCCGGCATCGACGTGGGGGCTATTAAGGCCGACATCGCGCTCTTCGAGGGATTCGAGGATGGATTTCGCTCCATACTCTTCGACAAGACCGGCATTCACGCCGAAAAGGAATCCTTAGACGCAGGCATCCGCTCGGTCATGGAGGACAGCGAAGCCGCCAACGACGATATAGCCGCTCTAGAAGAGCGCATAGCGAACGAGCAGGCCGAACTCGAAGATATAAACGCGATGATAATGCGCATAGAGAAGGACCTCTCGAAAAACGAGAACGAGCGCGCGTGGATAGAGAAGAACCTGCAGTCCCTCGCCCACCAGATGAAGGACATAGAGCGCCAGATAGAAAACCACCGCGAGGACCAGGAGCGCTCGGCGAAGATAATGGAAAATCTCCGCAGGGAGATAGGGGAGTGGGAGGAGCGCTTAATCGAGTTCAACGACCGAAGCGAAATCCTAAAGAAGAGCATTGCGGAGTTTACCGCCAAGCGCGACGAGGTCGAAAAGCGCATGACGGGGAGGCGGGACGTTTCGAAAAAGGACGCCGAAAGCCTTAAAAAGACGGCGGAGCGCATCGGCGAGATGGAGAAGACCCGGGTGGAGGTGGTCTTTAAAATAAACAGCATCGAGGAACATCTCTGGACCGAGTACGAAAAGCGCCTCCCGGATTTAAAGGACGCGCAGGTCGAGGAGTCGCAGATGCCCGACATCCAGAAGGGGATCCAGGACCTCAAAAAAAAGATTCAGGACCTGGGGCCCATCAACAACCTTGCCATAGAGGAATTCAGGGACTTAAAGAAGCGTTTCGAGTATTACACTGGACAGAGGAAGGACATCGAGAAGGCGCGCGAGGACATACTCTCGGTCATACAGGACATCAACCGCACATCGGTGGACCTTTTCATCTCGACCTTCGGTGAAATACAGAAGAACTTTTCCGAGGTCTTCAAGCAGCTCTTCGAGGGGGGCGATGCGAACCTCGAGCTTTCCGACATGGAGAACGTTCTGGAGAGCGGGATAGAGATATTCGTAAGGCCTCCGGGCAAAAAGCTTAAGAACATCAACCTGCTCTCCGGCGGGGAGCGGGCGCTTACAGCCATCGCTCTCCTCTTCGCCACCTACATGGTGAAGCCCTCGCCCTTCTGCTTTCTGGACGAGATAGACGCGCCGCTGGACGAGGAGAACATAGGCCGTTTTGTGAGGATGCTCTCGCAGTTCGCCAGGGGCACGCAGTTCATGATAGTAACCCATAACAAGAAGACCATGAGCATAGGCGAGTCCATCTACGGAGTCACCATGGAGGAGCCGGGCGTTTCGAAGCTGGTTTCCCTCAAGATGGAGAAGGTCGAAAAGAAGCAGGTTGTCGCTGAGTTAGAGGCCTGAGCGAGAGCCGGTCGCTGAGTAGCGAAGCGTATCGAAGCGACAGCATCGGCCACCCCGATCAGTGTAATCCACTGAGTATTTTAGAGGAAGTCCTAATAACTATTATTTTTAAGTTTTCTTAAAATGCAACTACTGGTTGATTCAATAGTTAGGGGTTGTCCAAAAAGTTACTTTTAGAGAGTCCCTCTCCTAAGTCGATAAAAAACGGCCTTTGTTACTTTCTTTCGTGGGGCAAAAGAAAGTAACCAAAGAAAGCCCCGCTCAGGCGCCGCTCGGCTTTTCTATAGGCTTTCCCTTTTACTTTCTCCAGGGCTGCGGAAGGTCCATCGTGGAATATCCGACCGACAGGATGTCGGAAGTGTCGCCCGCGCCAGGACGGCATAGCGGGCTACCTCGCCCGCGGCACCTCCTGTGCCGCTGCTTAGTGGACGAATGTTCACATGGGACTTGAGGTTTTGAGTTGTCTATAGGTATAGAGCAAGTTTTAGGTCTAAACATAAAAGCTACCTCCAGCCAAACTTTCAACTTTC
This sequence comes from Spirochaetes bacterium ADurb.BinA120, assembly GCA_002069125.1. Lineage (GTDB taxonomy): Bacteria > Spirochaetota > UBA4802 > UBA4802 > UBA5368 > MVZN01. Next base: position 104 of record MVZN01000031.1, on the reverse strand, counting down.
GACTTGTGACTTTCGACTGCCTTCTCTTGACTTTCAACTTTCGACTGTTTCCCTTTCCGTCCTGTGGGACAGAGAAACTCTTGAAGGAAAAAATTATGTCACAT
>MVZN01000030.1 GCA_002069125.1 Spirochaetes bacterium ADurb.BinA120 | reverse complement strand
GCGTCGTCGAAATCGATGACCGGGTAATCGGGGATGAGCGAAAAGGGCTCAACGCCCGGCCGGCCGAAGAGCTCGCGCGCGATCATGAACATCTGCACGTTCGCCCCGCCGAAAGTGCGGCCGGAGGCCCTGTTAAAGAGGGCTTCGGAGTCCTTGGGGAAGATGACGGCGATTTTCATAGGAGCCTGTTAAATACCTAAAGTCGCATAAATCCGCGCTCTCTCCCGCGGGAGAGAGCGCGCCGGAGGCGGGGCGAGGTTCCCAGGCCCCGTCTAAAACCTGTATTTCCCCGCCATTATCTCCCTGTGGATTGCGCCGGTCATCTCCACATATTCGTCGCTATCGGGAAGGAGCACGTAGACCTTTCCGCCGACCCTCGATGGATCGAATTCGTCGGACTTAAGTCCGGTCTTGTTGATCTTGTGCGTTGCTGTCCACTGGAAGTCCTCGATAAAACGGACGAAAAGCGGAACCGCGTATTTCGGAAGGGCCGATCTTAGGTGCCCGACCAGTCCGGCAAGGTCGATCTTTGCGTCCTTTTGTCGTATAATGGCGGCCATGCCTGCGCGTCCGTCGCCCGCGGGCAGGCTCACGCCGTATACGGCCGAGGCCTCAACGCCCTTGAACGAGTCGATGGCCTTTTCCACCTCCATGGTGGCCACGTTCTCTCCCTTCCACCGGAAGGTGTCTCCCAGACGGTCGGCAAACTGTGCGTGCCTGAAACCCATGTCGATTAGCATGTCGCCGGTGTTGAACCAACTGTCGCCCTTTTTAAAGGCGTCTCGTATGATCTTCTCCTCGGTCTTCTTTTTGTCCGAGTAGCCGGTAAAGGGCGTCTTTTCGGTTATCTCCATGATAAGAAGGCCGGCCTCGCCCTTCTTTACCCTCGTTAGGAACCCGTTTGCGTCGCGGGCCACGCGATCGTTTTCGATATCGTAGTTCACTATCGCGAAGCTCGTAAGGCTGGTGCCCACGCTGTAGTCGAAGTTAAGGAAGTTTGTAAAGACCCCCACACCCTCCGCGGCGCCGTAAAATTCAAAGACCTTTTTAATTCCGTATCTTTTTTTGAAGGCCTTCCAGATGTCGGGCCTCAGGCCGTTGCCGATAACGTACTTCAGCGTGGTCCTGTTCTGCCCCTTTACGTCGGGCTGGGCCATCAGGTAGCGGCACACCTCGCCCACGTAGACGAAATGGGTCACTCTGAAATTGCGTATGTCCTCGAGGAAATTGCTCGCGCTGAACCTGCGGCGAAGGGCCACGGCCGCGCCGTTGTACAGGGCCGCCGGCCATCCAACCGTAAGCGCGTTGGTGTGAAAGAAGGGCAGGGGGACGTATACCGTGTGATGCGGGCGTATCCGCGTAACCACGCGGCCGAACCAGAACATGGCCGACAGGGCGCGTTTGTTGATGATCACCGCGGCCTTAGGCATGCCGCCCGTGGTCCCCGAGGTATATACATAAGCTATCCGGTCCTTCATGGAGATGTCCGACGTGGTGGGCGGGTTGGCGGCCGGCATTCCGGAAAGGGCCTTCGTAACGTCTTCCTTCGCGTTCAGGCGCTTTATGGCCGGGTCGCCCACAATGTAAAGCTCCGAATTCTTTAGGTCCACGGAGCCCTTTACCTTGTCGAAGAATTCCAGGCACTCCTCCCCCACAAACAATAGGCGCCCCTTGTTGAGGTTGAAGCTGTGTATAAGGGAATCGCCCCGCTGGTTGGTGTTGATAAGAGAGCACACGGCGCCGACCTTGCCGCAACCGCAATACGCTACCAGGAGCTCGGGCCGGTTTTCCATGCATACCGTAACCACGTCCCCGGCGCAGATCTTTCTGGAGATAAGGAAATGCGCGAACCTGTTGGCGCTCTCGTTCAGCTCGCGGTAGGTCAGCATGCCGTCGGGCGATTTTACCGCCATGTTATCGGGATAACGCGCCGCTATGTCCTCGAGCGTGGAGGCCCAGGAGAGCTTTCTGTCGCCGGAGATGCGCTTGAGCCCGCTTACCGCGTGGTAGATTATAAAGGGAATCCGCCAGGAAATGGCCAGCAGCTTGAAGATGAACTCCGGCGCGCTTATGGTCTGCCTGAACTGCTTCGGAGAATCGGTGGTCATGGGTAGTCCCTCCCTGTTCCGGGTCATTCAGGATGGCTTTCGGGCGGATTCCCCGGAGACCGCCCCCGGAACCTTATTATTTTGCATATTGCAGCCTTTTGTTTTACCGGGAATGACATGCGTTTACGCCGCCGTCGGCGGGGGAAACAGGGCCGTCTTCTCCGGTTGGAAAGCAAGTCTTCGGTAATGTATCAGAAGGCTTTAAGTAGTCAATGATTTATATTACCGGAACAATGAAGATTCCATGCCTTCCAAAAAAAAGTTTGACAGTGCCCCGGGATGTGAATGGAATAAAACCCGGGCGGCGCATGCCGGTAGTGATTCCAATTCCATAGGCCAGACCTTCCCATGCCGCGTTCACGGGCGTCGTCTCCCGGAATCCACGGCGTTGTAACGGCCCGGCGCGGCCGGCCCCGGTCGATTCGTTCAGTCCATGGGCTTAGGAGCGTTCTTGCGGAAAACACCTATGACATAGACCCGATCACCGCGCATTCAGGCGGATGTGTCGCGCGGAAAGTGGAGTATCGCCGGGTCTCCCCGCCGGCGCTGTACGCCAGGCGCAAGCACGATACGCGACGATTCAGCCATAATTATATCAGCACAGGAGAATCCCGCTATGGAGTCAAAATCGTACAATCCGTTTAATATGGCGCAGGCCCAGTTCGACAAGGTCGCGGAGATGCTGGATCTGGAGGCAGGCGTAAGAGATCTGCTGCGCGAGCCCATGCGTGAATATCACTTCACCATCCCGGTCCGCATGGACGACGGCGCGGTGCGGGTTTTCAAGGGCTTCAGGGTCCAGCACAACGACGCGCGCGGGCCGGCGAAGGGGGGCATACGCTTCCATCCCCTCGAAACGATCGATATGGTGCGGGCCCTGTCGATGTGGATGACATGGAAGTGCTCCGTTGTGGACATTCCGCTCGGCGGCGGTAAGGGCGGCGTGGTGTGCGACCCCCATCATCTAAGCGCCCGCGAACAGGAGCAGATATGCAGGGGATGGGTCCGGCAGATCGCAAGGAACGTGGGCCCGGTCCAGGATGTCCCCGCCCCGGATGTTATGACCAATTCACAGCACATGCTCTGGATGCTCGATGAATATGAGACCATTCACAATGGGAGGTTCCCGGGATTTATCACCGGCAAGCCGGTGGGCATGGGCGGATCGCTCGGTAGGACGGAGGCCACGGGCTATGGATTGATATACACGCTCCGGGAGGCGCTCAAGGAGCACGAGGTCGACATCTCCCGCACCAGCGCCAGCGTGCAGGGTTTCGGCAATGTGGCTCAGCACGCAATAAGGCTGTACGACCACCTGGGGGGCAAGGTGGTGGCCATTGCCTGCTGGGACCAGTCCGACAAAACCTCGTATACCTTCAGGAAAAAGGGCGGCATCGACCTCAAAGAGCTTCTCGATATTACCGACAAATTCGGCGGAATAGACAAGAACAAGGCGCGAGACAGCGGCTACGAGGTGCTTCCGGGTGACGCATGGCTCGAGCAGGAGGTGGACATACTCATACCCGCAGCGCTGGAAAACCAGATAAACAGGGATAACGCGGGGAAAATCAATCCCAGGGTAAGGTTCATCGCGGAGGGCGCAAACGGTCCCACGACCCCGGAGGCCGACGAGGTCATCAAGAAAAACGGCATTTTCGTGATTCCCGATTTTCTGGCGAACGCCGGCGGCGTAACCTGCAGCTATTTCGAGCAGGTCCAGTGCAATATGAACTATTTCTGGGAAAAGCAGGATGTCCTGGACAAGCTGGATTCAAAGATGACCTCCGCCTTTTCCGCTGTCAGCGAGCTCGCAAAAAGAAAAAAACTGTACATGCGGGACGCGGCGTACGTTATCGCCATCGACAGGGTGGCGCAGGCGGTTAAAGCGAGGAGCTGGGTATAAGCGCGGGGCATGACTATATGGAGCCGAAGAACCTTCCTACCGACCAGGTGCTGGTGGTGCTCCGCGAGCGGGCCAAGGAGCTCAATTGCCTGTATCAGGTCGAGGAGGTCCTCGCCGGGGAGGAGGTCCCGCTTCCGGGAATATTCAACGCGCTGATACGGACGATCCCCTCGGGCTGGCAGTATCCCGATATCTGCCGGGCCCGAATCGTCTACCGTGACCAATCTTACCAGGACGAGGACTACGTTCCCACCGCCTGGAGGGATAGCGCCGAAATAAGGGAGGAGGACGAGCTCGTCGGCTCCCTCGAGGTGTCGTACACCCGGGAGGTGCCCGGCGTCGATGACGGGTTTTTCCTGCTAAAGGAGCGCAAGCTTATCAAAACCATCGCGGACCGCATCGGGCAGACCATCTTCCACCGCAAGCTCAAGAGGCTTTTACACGAATGGGAAACGGCAAGCCGCGATCTGGCCGAAAAGAAAAACCGCGAATGGATGGTCATAACCGAGCTCGTAAGGCGCACCGACGAGAAGCTGTATCTTCACATCTCGCGGAAAATGATATACTATCTTTTCTGGAACGGGGTGGGGGAGGCCAGGCAGTTCCTCGGAAAATTCGGCGGGGAATTCGTTAAAAACGAACCCGAACCGGAGTTCGACGCCAACAGCCCGAGCTTCAAGCAGTCCAGGGAGAAGCTCATCGAGATAAGCGATCAGGTTTTTTCTATCGCGGCCAGGAACCTCAGCGACAACGAGATCCTGCAGTGCCTTCAGAAATGGATCCACGAGAACAAAATCAGCTTTCTTATCAAAACCATAGATTCCGGCGGCACCGCCCTGAGCGCGATAATCGACGCCATCCTGCGCTATCGGGCAATAGCCGGGGACAGAATGGTGCTTGCGCCCTCCACCGAGAAGTGGCTGAGGGTGTCGCTCATACGACGGTTCTTTTCCGACACCATCGAGTTTATAAATATCGCCAAACGGCACCTGGAGGTAAGCGATTTTTTCGACCTCGTAACCAGGATAATATTCCATGCCGGAAGCAACGGAAAACTTGGCGGAAAAAGCTCCGGGCTTCTTCTGGCGCGGCACATACTGCTAAAACAGCCTGACGAGGAGGGGCTGTTTGCGGGTATAAAGGTCCCCAGGACCTGGTACATTACGGCCGATTCTATCTCGGAATTTTTACGGCACAACGATCTCGAGGATATAAACGAACAGAAATACAAGGACCCCGAACAGGTCCGTATCGATTATCCGAACATCATTCAGCTCTTCAAGAATTCGCACTTCTCCTCCGAGATCGTAAAGGGCCTTTCCATGGCGCTCGACGACTTCGGCGACAAGCCAATAATAGTTAGAAGTTCGAGCCTGCTCGAGGACCGCGTAGGCACGGCCTTCTCGGGAAAATACAAGAGCCTTTTCCTGGCAAACCAGGGCCCCAAGCAAAAGCGATTGAGCGCCCTCCTGGACGCGATCGCCGAGGTATACGCGTCGGTCTTCGGGCCGGACCCTATAATCTATCGCGCGGAGCAGGGCCTGTTGGACCTGCACGAGGAGATGGGAATAATGATCCAGGAGGTGGTGGGGACCAGGGTGGGCCCGTATTTTTTTCCCGCTTTTGCGGGCATCGCCTTCAGCAACAACGAATTCCGCTGGTCACCCCGTTTAAGGCGCGAGGACGGACTTATACGGATGGTGCCGGGCATGGGAACGCGCGCCGTGGACCGGGTAAGCAACGACTATCCGGTTCTGGTTTCGCCCGGCCAGCCCGCGCTTAGAGTGAATGTAAGCCCGGACGAGATCCGGCACTACTCGCCCTCGTGGATCGATGTCATAAATCTCGAAACCAACTGCTTCGAGACGATATCCGTAATCGACCTGCTCCGCACTTACGGCGAGGAGATACCGGCCGTTCACCAGATTGTTTCGATTTACAGGGATGGTCACATTTCGCGGCCATCCGGGTTCGACATCGATTTCAAGTCGGGCGACCTTCTGGTGACCTTCGAGGGAATCATAACCAGGACCACGTTTATAAGGCGGGTGCGCTCCATCCTGACCGCCCTGGAAAATGGCTTTGGCATGCCGGTCGACATCGAATTCGCCTCGGACGGCGTGGATTTTTACCTTCTGCAATGCCGTCCCCAGAACACCGGCGAGGACTCCGCCCCGAGCCCCATCCCCCGCGATATCCCCGAAGACAGAACACTGTTCACTGCTCGCCGCTATATTTCCGGGGGCAGGGTGCCGGATATCACACACGTGGTCTGGGTGAATCCGCGGAAATACGGGGAGATGGAAAGCCTGGAAATGCTTACCGACGTCGGGCGGGCCATAGGGCGGTTAAACGCGGTCCTGCCCAAGCGGCAGTTCATCCTGATGGGTCCGGGGCGGTGGGGGAGCCGCGGCGACATCAAGCTGGGGGTCCAGGTAAGCTATTCCGACATCAACAATACCGCGGTTCTAATCGAAATATCGATGAAGAGGGGCACCTATTCGCCGGAGCTTTCCTTCGGTACGCACTTCTTCCAGGATCTTGCGGAAACCGGAATCCGGTACATCCCGCTGTACCCCGACGACAGGGATGTCGTATATAACGAACTGTTTTTTACCGGCTCGCGCAACATGCTGCCGGACATACTGCCGGAGTACGCTCATATCGCCGATACCCTCAAGGTTATAGATATTCCAGGCCGGATGGGCGGGAAAATCCTTAAAATCCTCTTAAACGCGGAACTTGGGGAGTCGATTGGATATTTCGACGAACCGGAAGCCGCCGCGGAAAGCTCGATCGTGCGCCCCAGGCCGCACGAGGCCCACGGTGAGGAATACTGGCGCTGGCGCCTTCACATGGCCGAACAGATCGCCGGACAGGTCGACGCCTCACGCTTCGGGGTGAGGGCGGTTTACCTTATCGGTTCGACAGCAAACGCCACCGCCGGCCCCGACAGCGATATAGATCTTCTTTTTCACGTCGATGGAACGCGCGAACAGCGGGAAGCCCTGTCGGTCTGGCTGGAGGGATGGAGCCTCAGCCTCTCGGAGATGAACTATCTTAGAACCGGGTATCGGTCACATGGGCTGCTGGACGTGCATATGGTAACCGACCGCGACATTGAAAACAGGACATCGTTCGCGGTGAAGATCAACGCGGTAACCGACCCGGCGCGTCCACTGTCCATGAAAAGGCCCGCTTCCTGAGGGCCCGCCTTTAAACCGATTGGACCCGCGGCGCGGAAATTGGTCAAACCGCCGGGAGCCTGAAATTTGTTTTTCGGCCCCGGACTCCATGCGCCTTGTCCCCCGGCCGGGACTATGGCGGCAGCGTTCGCTACAACCTTCGGACGCCGTACCGCCGGAAGAGCTCCTCCCTCGTCTCCCGAGTCTGGGCGATCAGGTAGGATTTCCATCCCGGGCAGAATCGGGTATGCCATTTCCAGAACCTGCCCAAAAACGAATCCGGGGCCCTGTCGTATTTCGCGCGCATGGCGCAATTTTCGCAGTTGGAGCGTGCCATGGATGTCTCCAATGAGAACGGGATATGCTGAAGCTTACGATATCCGCGCATTCTGAAATGTCAAGCCGACCCGGGCGGCTTTCGAAAAAATATTGAATTGCAATACCGCATGATATCGGGCATAGCGTCGCTACAAGGCCTTCCCATGGCATGGAAGGCAAAAGAAATGGCCGGGCGGCCGCCCGGTCGCCCTTGCGGGGTGGAGGATTTTCCATGCGTAAAACGGTGATCATGATGGCGCTTGCCACGGCGCTGCTTTTTGTCCGCCAAAACGCGCTCATTCCCGCCACTCAGCCGGAAGAGCGTAAAGGCCGTGATGGAAGGCCCGTAACGATCGCGCACGACTTCCTCGACATGGAAAGGGAATTCGGTGCAAGCGAAGCGGACTACCGTGCGCTCGGCCGGATTATCGACAGGGCCGCGGCCGCCATAAGCGTGCGGAAAGGCCGCACGAACGCCGACGCGCTTTCAATACTGCGGGCGATAGACTCCGTAATTACTGGGGAGGGCTACAGGTTCGGGAAGAACCAGCTTTTGTCCAGTGGGCTTCGGAATAAAACGATCGACTGCGATAATTACTGCGCTCTGTATACCGCCATAGCCGAGACGCTTGGCCTGCCGATCCTCCCGGTGTACGCCCCCGATCACGGCTTTGTCAGGTTTTTTTTCGATGACGGCGCCTATATCAACTGGGAGACTACGCAGGCGCTGGTCCGGACGGATTCGTATTACATCGAGACCCTGCGCATTCCGGCCGAATCGGTCCGGGCCGGGGTGTACATGAAGACGCTTTCCCGCAAGGAGTTCATCGCCGTGGAGTATAACAATATCGGCGCCCATCTTATGGCCTCGGGCAAATACGCCTCGTCCCTGCCGTACTTAAGCGCCGCGGTGGAATTATATCCGGTGTTTTCATCGGCCTACCACAACCGGGGCTCTTCGCTATACGCGCTAAAACGCCTGAATGACGCGCTGGCCGATCTCAAGAAGGCCAACCGGCTGGACCGCTCCCGGGCCGGAACGCACAACACCATGGGAGACATCCACCTGGACCGCGGGGAGCTGGACAGTGCGCTTGCCGAATTTCAGGCGAGCATAGAGCTCGATCCGACTAACTATGTTCCCTACAACAGCATTGCGATCATAATGAAGCTAAGAGGCGAGGATGGAAAGTCCCGCATCTGGGCCGAAAAATCCAGGCGAGTCAGGGAGCGCCATGAGAAATGACGGGCCGTACCTCGGGGCCGCAAATTGACTTGACCGGCAGGGGCAATGATAATCTTACTTTATCCTTCCCGGTCGAGAAAGCGGACTCCGCGAAACGCGCATCCGGCGCTGCCCGGCGGATGCCAAAAGCTTCGACCATGATAAAAAAAGCGAACATAGACCGGGCGTCGGCCGAGCTGATCAACGGGGCCGCGCCGCTTCCCGGCTCCGGGATCGCCGGCCACGACGAATCGAAGGACAATCTCAGGGCGCTGTACGACCTTCCCCGGGGGGGGCAGCTCGATTACGCGTCGAAAACCGGATTGGGAGAGCGCTCCAACGAACTTGTGGAGATATGAGCATACGCGGCGAATTTTGCGTTGACACGAAGCCGCCCGGAGAGAATATACATATAGTATCATCGGGGGAATGCGGCCCGTCGGGGGCGTGCTTTCCGCCGCGCATTGCACAGTGCCTACCATCGCAGCGGAGGAGTCGTAATGAAGAGCTCGTATGATTTTCCGAATCTAAATCCAAAGCGGCCCGACGGGGTCAAGCCCAGCGGAAAGCCGTACAGGGTAATGGTTGTCGAGGACAAGGAATTTCAGCGAAAGCAGATTGTACAGATACTCGAGTCCGAGGGCTATGAGGTTGTCGCCTCGGCGGGGGACGGCAAGGAGGCGCTTCAGCTTTACGACCGCTATGCGCGTGACCTCGATATCATCACAACGGACCTGGACATGCCGGGGATAGACGGATACGCTCTGTTGTACGAGATTTCCCAAAAGAAGCCCAAGGCGCGGATCGTGTTTATAAGCGACGAAACGAGCAAATCCGTCCTCGCCGACCTGTTGCGGATGGGCGCGGCGGATTTCATACTCAAGCCGATTCAGCGCGGCCGCATACTGGAACGGATCAAGATGGTGCTTAACAGGGCGACCCGGGCCTGATCCGCGGCGCGCCCGTACGAAAAGAGATACGGATCATAGCGATGAGCAAAGAGCTGGATTCCGCGGTCAATTCGCTCTCCGAGCAGACCGGCAGGATCAATATCGCGCTGCATTACGCCGGCGGCGACATGGAGAAGGCCAGGGCCATGGCAGCCGGTTCATACAAGGACCTTTACGTGCTGAAGGCACGTTTCGCCTCGTCCACGCTGAACGGCGCTTTTCTGGTATTCTATAACGGTATTTACAACAAGCTGGTGGACTCCCTGGTCCTGGTGGTCTCGACATATATGACCAAGTCCATCGATACCGGCGTCGACTGGAGGCTATTCGAAAAGGACATTCTGGAGGCGCTCGCCGCCGGTGAGCACGACACCCACTTCGAGACGCTGGTTAAGAATAGGTTCCATGACGGCTTCAACCTGAGCTTCTGCGCCGAGCTGACTCGGTTTTTGCAGAGCGACAACGGCATCGCGGTGGAGCGGGCGCTTCAGAAGCTGTTGCAGTTCATCCTGAACGTACAGCGAATCGACATAAAGGTGGATTCCCAGCACATCTCCTCCCTCGACATGGAGCTAAATTCGGCGAGCGCCAAGAAGATCGACGCCTCCGCGCTTAAAGGTCCGCCCGAGGAGGGTCCGCCGCCCGTGGCGAAGGAGGCGGCGGACGAGGTGCGCGAGGGGCAGGAAGGGGTGAAGCTTATAATGAGCTGTTCGCTCATCCTCTCGCCCATAAAGGGAAAGGACATCTCGCGTATCGAACCGGGCGACCGTATTCGCGTATCGATTACCGACTCCAATCCCAAGTGCGTTTCGGTCGCAAAGGCGCTCAACGCCTACGAGGACGGGGCCTTGTTGCCCGTCACCGCGCGTGTCAAATCTATTAAATCCAGGCCGGAAGGCGGATATTCGATATTCGCAATCGTCGCAAGGGGCATCTACGCGAAGATCGTCGAAGAGGAGGCGAATATAAAGGTCGCCCTCGACCCGGCTTATGAGCTCGCTCGCCAGGGCGCCGGAGACGAGTCGAAATCCAGCCTGGGCCTGATACTCGCGCTCTCCGTCATCTTTATCGTCATCATCGCCGCAATCCTCGCGCTGGTGTTTTATTTCTGACCGCAAGCGCTCACAGGATATACTACCATCGGGAGATTGCGCCCATTCGCGGCCTTGCTTCGCTTATATAAATGGATCGCGCGGAGCCGGAACATCCGTTTTTCGTCTTGCCCTCGCGATAGTCGCTTGCCTTGAGGACGAGTTATCGGAATGTGGTAGTTGAAATAGGGCATATCCGCCTGTCGTACGGCGTAATAAGGAAGATCTCATGAAAGAAGACGTTACGGTACTGGTGGATTCGCGTGAGGGAATCCTGGACCTTGCCCGGCGGCTGGAAACGCTCGACCGGGTCGCCATGGACTTCGAGGGCGAGTCGAATCTTCATCACTACGGCATACACCTCTGCCTGGCGCAGATCTTCGACGGGGAGCGCTGCTATCTCGTTGACCCTGTCTCACTTGGCGGGATCGACGAGCTTCGAGGATTCATGGAGGGCGGCCGCACGCGAAAGGTGATGTGCTCGGCCGATTTCGACATGCGCCTTCTTCACCATACATCGGGCTTTCGCCTGGCCGGTGTCTTCGATGTGCAGATAGCGGCCAGGGCGCTCGGAAGCGAACGGCTCTCCCTTCAGGCGATAGTCGAGGAATACCTGGGGATTGCCATACCCAAGAACGCGAGCGATCGCCGCTCCGATTGGAGCAGGAGACCGCTCACCCCCCGGCAGATGGAATACGCGGCCGGCGATGTCCTTCATCTGCTCGATCTGGAGCGCGTGCTGCAGGCCCTCCTCGAGGAGAAGGGCCTCGCCTCGGATGTTCGCAAGGCGCATAGGGCGCTGGAAAACATCAGCTTTACACCCAGGGGCGATCCGCACCTCCGGCTCCCCGGCGCAAACCGCCTTTCGGTAGCGGCGCGCGACAGGCTCCGCCGTTTCTACGAACTTCGCGAGAGGATAGCCGAGGCCCTTGACCTTCCTCCGTTCAGGGTGCTGGCAAACGACGTGCTGGTCGCCGCGGCGAAAAAACCGCCCGTGGACAGGGCCCAGTGGCACGCCTTGAAGGGGATGACCCGTTTCGCCCGGCGGCGTATCGATGAGTTCGAGGCGGCCGCGGCGGACCCCCGGATGGAGTGACCGGGAGAAATGATAATTTATTGACCTCCGTCGCTATTCCATGTATTTTCATTATGCTATGAATGGAACGCTTTCTCTCATGTAAGTACAGATTCCCGCCGCCGAAAACGGGGGAGGGCGTTCTTGTCGTGGGAGGGATTCGTTTACAGCCCTGGTCTTCACTTTTTCCGGCATGCGGAAACGATCGATAAAAAGAAAATGGATCTATCCGGCCAGATCATCGCCGAACGTTATGTGATCGCCGACTTCATCTCCGAAGGCGGCACGAGCGTGGTTTTCCGCGCCCGGGGAATCGACGGGAGCATGGTAGTCCTCAAGATCCTCAAGGAAGGCGGCGTTTCCCGGCGCATAGAGGATATCATTCGTTTCCACGCCGAAGCGCTAACCGTTTCGAACATACGCCATCGCGGCATTGTCAGGATTCACGAGATCGGGGAGCTCCCCGCTCCGCTGGCCCCCGGACAGTCCGTACATTATCTCGTGATGGAGCACATCCAGGGGACCAGCATGCAGGGCGAGCTGGACCGAGGCGGGTCCTTCACCTTTCGCGAGGCGCTTCTGGCGGCGTCCCAGGTGAGCGACGCGCTCGCGCACGTTCACGATATGGGAATAGTCCATCGGGACATCAAACCCGGGAATATCATGATATCCGGAAGAGGGGAGGACCTCCGCGCCGTGATAATCGACTTCGGCTTCGCGCACGTGCGCGAGTTTTTCGAAGGATCGATAAGAGGGGTGACAGGCACCTTCGGCTTTATGTCGCCGGAGCAAAGCGGCATTATTCGACGTCCCGTCGACGAGCGCAGCGATCTATATTCGCTCGGTGTGGTATTGTACCGGCTTGTGACCGGGAGGCTTCCCTATGAGGGGAGCGATGCGCTGGCCATAATCCACCAGCATATCGCGAAAAAACCCCTGCCGCCCTCCGCGCACAACCCGCAAATTCCGCCGGCAATCGAACGCGTGATCCTCAAGCTGCTCGAAAAAGAGCCCGTGGACCGTTATCAGAGCGCGCATGGATTGTTGTACGATATAAAAATGATCCTCTCGGGCTCCAGGGATATAATGCCGGGCGCCGCGGATCGCCAGGCGCGTCTCAATTCGCGGACGGGCGTCGTGGGCCGCGATGGCGAGCTCGCCAGGCTGAAGGCCCGGTACGGCGAGCTGGCCGAAGGACGTGGTTCGATATGCCTTGTCGCCGGCGAGGCGGGACTTGGGAAGACCAGGCTTGCCGAGGAGCTCCGCGACCATGTGATTTCCAGCGGCGGTGTATTCATCGAGGGGAATTGTTTTTCCGGGGAGAACAAGGTGCCATATGGGCCGTTCAAGGAAGCCCTCAATCAGTTCCTCCGGCATTTCCCCAAGATGCGTGAGCGCTACCGGCTCAATCTGAAGGATCGAGTCAGGTCGATAGGAGTCGACCGCTGCGGTGTGGTTTTACGGCTCAACCCCATGCTCGTGGAGATAACCGGTCTATGTCCCGACCCGGTCGACCTGGAGCCCGAACGTGAAAACCGGCGCTTCCTTATGGTGGCAGGGGATTTTTTCCGGGCGCTCGGCGATACGCAGGCGCCGCTCGTCCTGTTTCTGGACAACCTGCAGTGGTCCGATGAAGGGAGCTTCGCGCTAATGGAGGAGATGATCTCCGGGATCGCCTTCGCGCCCCTCATGATCCTGGGCGCGTACCGAGTCAACGAGGTTTCGGCCTCACACGGCCTTCTCGGATTAATCCAGCTCGCCGAACGGGCGGGATACCCGCTGGAGAGGTTAAGCCTGGACCCTCTGGACCACCCCTCGCTCACGCGCTTTGTGCATGGGCTCCTGGGTTCAGACGACCCGTATCTCGACAGGGTGGTCGATGTCGTATACCGAAAGAGCCGAGGGAACCCGTTTTTCGCGCTTGAGATCGTCAAGCGCATGGTGGGCGAAGGGGCGCTCGTCCTTACGGAAATGCGCTGGAGCGCGGACGAGGAGAGGCTGGGATCGCTTGAGATATCGAGTCGGATTCTGGACGCGGTCATGCTGCGAATCGCCGGACTTTCTTCGCGTTCGAACGAGGTGCTCTCTTACGCCGCGGTAATAGGCCGTAAATTCGACATAAGCCTTCTCTTCGACCTGCTGGTTTATGGAGGGGAGGGCGAAAAGTACTCGCATAACGAGATCGTCGGGATCGTCGATGAGGCTGTGGCCAAACAGCTGCTGGAAACGCACAGGAGGGAGCGCGGAAAACTGTTTTTTGTCCACGACCGCATCAGAGAGGCGTTCTACGACATGCTTTCGGCGGATCGTAGAAGGATCCTGCATCTGCGTATAGCGCAAACGCTCGAGGAAACGCCGGAGGGGCCGGAATACCCGGTGTTCGATCTCGTGTTCCATTATTCGCAGGCCGGCAATGTCGAGAAGACGCTTAAATACGCCTATCCGGCCGGAATGCGCGCTATGGAGAGTTATGCCAATGAGGACGCGATACGCTATTTTACCCTGGCCGTCGAAATGCTTCAGCGCGACGGGGCGGGGGCCCCTGTCGATATTCCGCTGTGGCTTGAGTGTCAGGCCAGGATTGGCGGGCTTTTCCTGGTGACGGGAAGGAATGACGAGGCCATCGGCATTTTCACCCGGGTATTGCCGCGTCTCGAATCATCCATGGCCCGGGCCACCGCCTACCGGCAGATAAGCCATGCCTATTTTAAAAAAGGCGATTTCGCGAACTGTGAGCGTTACGGCGCGGAAGGCCTCGCCCTTCTGGGTGAGCGCCTGCCCCTGTCGACGTGGCGGGTCGTTTCCGGAATTCTGCGCGAATTCGCCGCGCATCTTCTATTGAAGGCGCTGCCGGGATTGCTGCGATTTCGTGGCGGGAGGACGCCCGCCGAAAGCGACCTGCTCATCATCCAGTTTTACCATTCCATGAGCTGGAATTACGCCCTAAGCTCGCTTTTAAAATTTGTCCGCTCGACGCTGCGCATGCTGAACATCTCCGAGCGGCGCATAGGCGTTTCCAGGGAACTGGCCATAAGCACACTGGGCCTGGGAATGATGTACGCGGCGATACCCGCGTTCCGCTGGGCGCTTCCGTATCTGGAGCTGGGGCTGGACATCAGCACTAAGATCCGCGATACTTTTTACATGGCCGTTTCGCGGCAGTTGTTGGGGACCTTCTATTCGTGGACCGGGGACCTTGGGAAGAGCACGGACCTGCTTCTGGAAAGCTACGAAAATTTCAGGCGCATAGGCGACATCTGGGAGATCGGCCAGGTCAACAATATCGCCAGCGTAAACCGGTACTACACATCTAATTACGAGCAGAGTATACGCCATCTCAACGAATGGATCGAGATAAGCGGGAAGATCCACAACGATTACGGGCTCTGTAACGGGCTTGCCAACCTGGCCTGGGTTTACACCGATTTGGGCGACCACGCCAAGGCGCTGGAATGCGCCGGAAAATCCCTAGATCTTAGCGCGCGCCAGGGCATATGGTTCGCCCACTTTCTGGCCTGCGCCTACGCCGGCTACTGCCGTAGCGAGATGAACGATCACCAGGGGGCGATTGAGTTCCTGGATAGAGGGAGGGAGCTCGATCGCAAGCGCCGTTTTACCCTCAGGGTGTATACCGCCCCGCTGTATGTCTATCGCGCAGAGGCCTACACGCGCCTTTACCTCGATCTGAATTCGGGGCCGAAGGGTCCGTCGGCGTTTAAATTACGCGCCATGATGATGAAGGCGTGCCGCGAGGCCTTGGCGCGCTCACGGGGCTGGCCGCTCATCCACTGCGCGGCGGTCCGGGTTGCCGCACAGTGCGCCGAAGCGCTCGGACGTGATAAAAAGGCCGTGCGATTGTATCGGGAGGCCATTGGCCTCTGCGCCCGTGCGGGCAGGCGCTTCGAGCTTGGGAGGGCCTATCTGGGACTCGGTGGGCTTCTCTCGCGCGTGTGTAAAGACGACGAAGCGTCCTCATGCTTCGATTCCGCCCGCAGGCTGTTCGCCGAAGTGGGATCGAGGCATTATCGAAAAATGGCGGATGAGTGCCTCGGCCCCGGGGCGGAGGAGCGCAACGCGATCCAGCGCCTGACCGACCACCAGCGCCTTTCCTCGATCATTGGCATTAGCCAGGATATGAGTTCCATCCTCAATCTCGATGAATTGCTGGAACACATAATGGACAGGGCCATGGAGGTGACGGGAGCGCGGCGCGGATACCTGTTACTGACGGAGGGGGAGACAGGCGGGCTCATCATGCGAGTGGCTCGAAACATTGACGGTGAGGCGATCCCGGAGTATTCGCGCGGCGTAATCGACGAGGTCTCCAGGACGCGAAGAACGGTGATCACGACCAACGCCGAAAAGGAGGAAAAGTTCACCGGCTTTCAGAGCGTGCTCGACTACGGACTCAAGTCCATACTATGCATTCCCATCACGGGCCACGACCGGCTTGTGGGGGTTTGTTATCTTGACAACCAGCTCTCAGGCGCCGTATTTACGGACGATGACGCCGACCTTTTGCGCGTCTTCATGACCCAGGCCGCCATTTCCATAGAAAACGCGAACCTGTACGCGAGCCTGGAGGACAAGGTCGCCCGGCGGACCGAAACCATAGAGAAACAGAAGCGCGAACTGGAAAACCAGATCGCCCTGGCCGAAAAGATCCAGCGGGCGCTTCTGCCCGTCGGGCTTCCGAAGCTCGACATGGCCGAAATGGCGTTCCGCTATGAGCCCAACATGCGGGTGGGCGGCGACTTTTTCGACGTGTTGTACGACAGTGAACGCGGCCTTCTGGGGCTTGTAATGGGCGATGTTTCGGGGCACGGCATGCCCGCGGCCCTTCTTGCCTCGATGACCAAGGTCTCGCTCCAGTCATGGAGGCACACGCTTCATTCCCCCGCGTGGACGCTGTCGATGATATGCGACGCTCTTCTCGGAAAGCTAAGCTCCCATTTTCTGTCCGTATGCGTCTGCTGCCTGGACCTGGCTACCGGACGCCTAATATGCTCCTCGGCGGGGCATCCGGAACCTTTGCTGACGCGCGGAGCCTTTGGGATAGAGATCGTCAATGTGAGGGGGCGGGTAATAGCCGACGCCTTCGGACCGTGCATATACGCTGAGCGGACAATGACGCTGCGCAGTGGCGACGGGATCGTGCTGTATACCGACGGGGTCATCGAGGCGCGCAATGGCTCGGGGGAAATTTTCGGCGAGGAAAGGCTTCAGGGCGCGCTTCTGCGGCTCGGCGGCAACGATCCGCGGTCAATATGCGACAATATCTTCGCCATGGTGAGGGGGCACGCCGATTCGCCCGGCGGAATCGACGATGACTTTACCATGCTCGTCGTGAAGTACACCGGGCAGTCCGGTCGAACCAGGGATGCTTGAGGGATTTCCCGGGATTTCCATGTCCAGGGATCGGACCTGTTTCGATATCCAGTTGTCCGCGGATCGTGCGCGGCGCGCCCCCGCGCCCGCTTTCAAAGGTCCCGGAGCCTTTTGCGGCTCTTTCCGCCGATGCCTTCCGGCGCTTTTCGAGAGAAAACAAGCCAGCGCGCGCGTCCCCGCTTCGTGAAATTATTTGCGGGCCGTGTGCCGGTGTGGGAGCTCGCCGGGTGCGAATCACAAGGACATTTCGGAGAGGCGAAGGTCCTTTTCCCTCCACAGGCGGTTGACCCACTCCTGGAAGTCCTCCCGAAAGCGTTCGTTGTTCAGATAATCGCCGAGGTGCTGGGCGGTGATGGGGAGCTCCTCGATGTGCACCCTGACGCGCGAGATTTCGCCGCACAGAAAATCCCAGAAGCTGTGAATTCCGTCCGGGTAGCAGATCGACACGTTGAGTATCTTTTTCATCCGCTCCCCGCCCATTGTCGAGAGCACGAAGGCCATTCCTCCGGCCTTTGGCCTCAGCAGATTGGCGAAGGGAGAGTTCTGGCCGCGGTGCTTCTTGTATGTAAAGCGGGTGCCCTCCACGAAATTCATCACCGAAACGGGAATGTGCCGGAATTTCTCACACGCCTTCCGCGTGATCTCGATATCCTTCCCCTTGAGGTGCGGGAACTTTTTCAGAAATGCCCCGGAGTAGCGTTTCATGAAGGGGAAATCGAGGGCCCACCAGGCTATACCCATGAGCGGCACCCAGATGAGCTCTTTTTTAAGAAAGAATTTTAGAAAAGGGATCTTGCGGTTGAATACCTTCTGTAATATTAGAATGTCCGCCCATGAGCGATGGTTTGCTATTACGAGATAGCACTCGCGTGAATTGAGCCCCTCGGGCTCCGTAATGTCCCAGTGGATCCGCTTGGTGATCTTAAGATTGAGGTTGTTGATGGATATCCACAGCGTGGCCATTCTGTCGAGAACCCGGCCGCACAGCGCGCGCCATCGCGCCGCCGGCAGAAGTTTGAGCAGCCCGATGACCGGAAAGAACGGGAACATGACGGCCGTGTTGAGAAAGTACAGGAGCATGGAGACCGAGCCTGTGGCGTGGCGGGTGAGTGCTGGGCGGCGCTTTCCCGTTCCGGCGGCGGAATGAGGTGCGCCAGGACCTGGCTTGTCGTTATTCATTTAATGTCCTTTTAAGCAAATTTTCAGGAGGGATCGTCCGTCGATTGAACCATTCCGGGGTTGCCGGTGGGGTATCGTTCGACAATGGACTTCCGTCCAGGCAAGGAAAACGGTGGTTCCGTTCGGAACCTGCGGAATTCTCCCGCATGTTTGCCGGGAAACGGATTTTGTCAAGTATTTATTGTATTACAGTAATGCAGCATGCCGGGGGTGTAAATTAAAATCCGGGTGAATATACAGTCATCTCGAGGAGCGCAGCGACGTGGCGATCTCAAAAGATCAAAAGTTGTATCATTGTATCATAAAATGAGGGGTTTTATGAGATTGCCACGCCCCGATAAGGCCGGGGCTCGCAATGACAGAATCATTCCCCGAAATTTAATTCACACCCGCATGCCGGGCGCCGAATAGGGTAAAACGGATTGCAAATACCCCGACGGGGATGGGCGGCGGCGCGCCGGGATTGAACGATGGAAGGGCCGTATTGACGGAAACGGGACCGCCCCGGGTTTCCGGCGCGGTCCCGTGATGGGTTGCGTCTCGAAGCGCGGTCAGGCCGAGGCGTACCTGTTTTTACCCCACAGCCCGAGTGCCTTTAGAAGTATCAAACTTATTACCATCATCCCGGCGAACACGCCCATGGTAAGCTCCAGGCTCCATCCCCAGAGCACCGGCGCGCTGACGAGAAGCATCGTGCCGAGGACGGGGGCCGAGGCGAAGATGGTCATATAGCCCAATTCCATGGCCGTGCTGGTGCGGAATTCCGGGTCCACAATTCGAAGGAGGAGGAGTCCGCTGGAAACCGTGCCGGTCACTGTGCCGTAGATTGCAAGGGTACGCTCCAAATTGAGGGACGGAATACGGTTGCCCAGGTATATCACCACCAGGGTGGTCAGCACGCCCACCGTAACGCAGATAACGCTGATGGGAACGACGTACTGCCATACGATAACGAGCTGCACCGCCATGACGGTGGAAAGGATGAGGAAGTCGACCGACCATCCCGTAATGCGCCTCTGTATGCCGCCGTCCAGCAGATGGTCGTAGCCGATTTTTACGACGACAAAGCGCACCAACTGCGCCACCAGCATCCCTAAGAAGAAGAAGAACCCCCACAGGGTGGTGGCGAGCTCCGGCTGCAGGAGGCTTCCAATTCCGTATACCAGGGCGTAGGTGAGGAGATACACGAGGCCGACCATTGAGAGCTGAAAGGCGAGCGTCTCGACGTTGGCGGAGTGCATGGTGAGCGAGCCGGCGCTTTCCCTGGGGTTTCCTTTCCCTATTACCCCGGTAAGCAGGTCTTTGGGAAGCACGGTTTGCGGTTGCGCGGCCCGGCCCCTCTTTAAGCCCCAGTTGGCAAGGGGCACGCCGACGAAAAACGCGAAAAGGAAGCCAACCGTGGCGAAGGTGAGGCCTATGGTCGCCGCGTGCTCGAACCCAAGGTTTTCCCATACCTTTCCGATGGAGAGCGCCTGCCCCGGGCCTTCGGTGAACCCCAGCGGGGCGAAGAAGCCGAAAGTCTTGAAAAGGTCATAACCGAAGTAATTGAAGGCGATGACAAGCAGGCCGCCGGGGATTGCCTGTATCGGTATGGTGATTCCCTCGACAAGGGCCATCCACAGGGAGCCCTTTGCCATTTCCTTTCCGCCATAGGCCGCCTTTTCCTCCGGGGTGCGAACGGTGAGGCCGACCGAGATAAAGCTGATGTTGAAGAAATGATATGCGAAGGATTCCAGAAGCGAGGTCTCTATTTTAACGATTCCGCTGTGGAGGAAGGCCAGTCCTATGAGGCCTCCGAGCAGACAGCTCGGGAACAGTAAACGCTGTATGAAAGGGACCTTGGCGCGCAGAAAGATGCCGATTAGAAGCATCACCCCCAGCCAGCCGAACGCAAGAAGGGGTTCAAATGGGAAAGGTATATTCATGGAGTACCTCTGTTTTATAGTATAGGGCCGACGGACGGCCTGAGGGCCCATTTACGGGCACCATCATCCCCTTTACGTAAAAAAATTGCAATCATAAAATGAACGCCGTTCACTGAATTGCAGTCATTAAGTGAATGATATTCAGGCGAAAGGGTTCCGCGCCCGAAGGGCCCGGAAAATCCGCGACCCTAAGCCGCGGGTCCGGGCCGTTTGGAAAGCAGATTATTTCCCCATGAGGCGAGCGATGCGGTCCTCGATCGAGGGGTGGGTGGCGAAGAGCGACGCCCTCTTTCCGGAGTTAATTTTCGCCATGGAAAAGGAATCCTTCTTTTCGGGCATGCCGGCGGCTTCGGCAAGCCGCTTGAGGGCGTTTATCATCGACATGGCCGAGGTGTATTTAGCCGCGCCCGCGTCGGCCCGGTACTCGCGCCGGCGCGAAAAGGCCGCAAGCGGTATGGATGCGAGCAGCATCAGGAAGGTTTCGAGTACCATCACGGTAAGCATGTAGCCCAAGAAGCCCAGTCCGCCGCGCCCCTCGTCGTCGCGCAGAAAGCTGTCGAGGAGCTGCGCGATGATGCGGGAAAGGAACATCACGAACGCGTTCATTACGCCGGTAAGAAGGGTCATGGTCACCATGTCGCCGTTCGCTATGTGGCTGATCTCGTGCGCGGCCACGGCCTCCACCTCCTGGCGGTCCATGGCCGAAAGAAGCCCGGTCGAGAAGGCCACCAGCGATTTCTTTTTGCTCGGGCCTGTGGCGAAGGCGTTGGGCTGGGGGGCCTGATATATTCCCACCTCCGGGACCCCGGGAAGGCCCGCCTTGCGGGAGAGGCGCGCCACCATATCGTAAATCTCGCGGGCCCCGGGATCGGACGTCTTTCCGTCGATAAGCTGGATGTTGTAGGCCCGCTTGGCCATCCAGCGGCTTATTGCAAGCGAGATGAACGCGCCGGACATTCCGAAGATTCCGCAGAAGATGGCGAGGCCCAACATATCGCCTGTAGGCTGCACGCCAAGGAGCGGGAGCACGATATTCATGATTATGCCCAAGGCCACCACTACGAGGATGTTGACTAACAGGAACAATCCTATCCTTTTAAACATTTGTTCTCTCCGTATTATTCTGAGTTGATGTTACGCCCGAATGGGCCCATTTATTCCGCACGAAGTGAAGCATGTATCCACCGGTCCGAAGGCGTCCTCCAGACAAACCGCGTACAGCCGGCTCGTTTAGGATCGGGACGCCTCCATCGCCTTGACGGCCTTCCATAGCGGGCAGTCGGCCCGGTCCGTAGCCATTTGCAGGGTAGCCCTGCATGGATGGCGCTGTCAAGGAAAATGATCAGGATATTTGTGGACCAAACCGGCACTTTGTTACAGGAGAGCCGTATGGACTTCGACGCGATTCCGGATGCGAAGAGGATTGGAAAACATGGTTGCCAAAACAATAAAGCCCGTATTAAAGTCATTCAATCGAAGATGTCGAATTGACGCTGGAGAAAGCCATAAACGCCGTGTTTGGCCAAAAACTCCGCGCCGTGAAACGGCGATTTATTAGCGGAAAAACCTTGAAGCTCGAATCTCGGGCCCCCAACCGGAGGACGCCATGTCAAAGGACCTGTACCGGACACTTCAACAACAGCTCGACACCTATTCGCTCGGCTTTCCAGCCACCGAATCGGGAGTGGAGATCGAGATTTTAAAGGAGCTCTTCTCCGAAGACGATGCGAGGGTTTTTATTAAGCTCTCCCCGCTACTCGAAGCGCCCGGGGCCATTGCCGAAAGGATCGGCCTTGCCGCGGGGGCGGCGGAAGCCAGGCTGGAGGACATGGCGAACAGAGGGCTCCTCTTCAGGGTAAAGAAGGGTGAAACATCGAAGTACGGGGCCATCCCCTTCATGCACGGCCTTGCCGAGTT
Source organism: Spirochaetes bacterium ADurb.BinA120 (assembly GCA_002069125.1). Classification (GTDB taxonomy): domain Bacteria; phylum Spirochaetota; class UBA4802; order UBA4802; family UBA5368; genus MVZN01. The sequence goes on along the minus strand of MVZN01000030.1, from coordinate 11,205 downwards.
CAATACTCTTCGAATGAGCCGCCGCTTGGCGGGGCTCCTGGAGCGCTATTTCGAGGAGGGATTTCACGGTGCGATCGCGGCCTCATCGGGCCTTTTTTTAAGGACGGTCCCCGTGGGCGAGTCCATAATGCCGGAACATCACGTGGCCGCGTTCGATGACGCCGCCGAGATCTTGAGGAAGATGGATCCGATCATCGTAACGGAATGCACCTGCCGAAAGCAGGCCGAACTGATGGACCACGGATGCGGAAAGCCCCTGGAGGTCTGTTTTATGTTCGGTTCCATGGCGCGCTATTATATCGATTACGGTATCGGGCGCGAGGTGAGCTACGCCGAGGCGATCGATATATTGAAAAAGTGCAACGATGCGGGCCTGGTAATCCAGCCCGGTACGGCCCAGAACCCTGCCGGGATGTGCAACTGCTGCGGGGACTGCTGCTCCGTCCTTCGGGGCCTGAAGCTCCTGCCAAAACCGGCGGAGGCCGTGTTCAGCAACCATTACGCAATCGTAGACCCTTTGCTCTGTTCCGGATGCGAGGAATGTATAGAGCGCTGTCAGATGGAGGCGCTATCGCTCAATGACATCGCCGGCATAATAGAGATCGACCTGGACCGCTGCATCGGCTGCGGTCTCTGCGTGACGACCTGCCCGACCGGAGCGCTTGCGCTCCAGGCGAAAGAGGCGGATGCCCTGCGTACGCCTCCCGCCACAGGCAGGGAGCAGATGATGGAGATCGCGCGAAGACGGGGCCTTTTGTAGGTCCAAGGCCGAGTCGTTATCCGCGACCGCGGCCTTCGCGGCGGCTCCGCCGCCCGCAAACGGCCGGTTGCCCGGCTTTCGGTGAGGTAAAGGCCGCGGCAATACGCGGCCCCTGTTTCGGGGCTCGGCTATACCGCGTCCGGGTCCAACAGGCCGAGCGTTAGAAGGCGCTCGCGGGTAGGCAGGCCGTCCTCGAGGTTCCATCCCATTTGCGAATAGTATTCATCGAGCAGGCGGTCCAGGTCCACCGTCTCGCCTGCGCTCGGGCCGGATGGAACAGGTTCGCACAGGATGCGCTTAGGAAGCGTATCGTCCTTGCGGGAGAAGCCCAGGCGCGCGTTATATATTCGCTCAAGGTTGATGGTTCGCTCGGCCGCGAGCTTCAGTCCCTCCACGTCGAGCTTCATGCCCGTCACAAGCCCGAAGGCCCTGGCCTGTTCGGAGATATTAAAGCTGCCGCGCACGGTGGAGCATATACCCAGCGAATCCACGGCGCACATCTCCATTTGATTCTCCATGTGTAGCGCGCCCTTGCCCTCGTACGAGAGGCGGGTGCCCGCGGCGATTTCATGGCCCATGGTGGGCGAGAACATGTGATGGGCCCCCTTGGGCGAGGTCGCATAGGCAAGGGCCATGCTCTTGCAGCCCCGCGGGTCGTAGGCCGGCAGGGCCTGTCCCCTGGAGTGCATTGCGAGCTCGGGGGCGCCGAAGCGTTCGGAGGCGCATCTCACACCTTCGGCAAGTATGTCGCCGATACCCCTCCGTTCGGCCATCATGCGTAGAAGGGACACAAGCGCCGCCCCATTCCCGAACCTAAGCTCCATCCCCCCCGTATCCCTAATTGTTATTATCCCTTTCTCGAAGCATTCCATGGCCAGCGAAACGCAGGCCCCGGCATTCATGGTGTCGAATCCGTATTCATCGCAGACCAGCGTGGCCTCCACGAGCGACTCCCAGTCCGATACGCCGCAATTGGAGCCTAAAAGCGCAATGGTCTCGAATTCCGGCCCCTCCAGCAGCATGCGCCTCCCGTCGCGCGTTTTCACATAACTGCGCTTTCCGCAGGCCACGGGGCAGGCAAAGCACGAGGAGTCGCCCACAACTATGGCCTCGCGCATCCGCGGCCCTTCCAGAAGGTGCCCCTCCTCGAAATGAGTCCCGCTGAAGTTTCTGGTGCACAGAAATCCATTGTCGTTAATGCCTTTGAGGAATTCGGCCGTGCCGTAATTGCGACGCTCGATCGTCTTGGGCTGGATGAGGAGGTCCGCGGTCAACCTCTCCGCAAGCCCCATCACCCCCGCTACGTCGTCAAAGCGGACTGTCCCCGTGCCCCTTACGGCTATGGCTTTTAGCCTTTTGCTTCCCATAACCGCTCCGCAGCCCCCGCGCCCGAACTCCCGAAAACGGCCCGCGGTTATACAGGCCATCCTGTTCAGCATCTCCCCCGCGGGCCCTATACAGGCGATCTGGACCAGTTCGTCGCCACCGAGCTCAGCGCGAAGCAGCTCCTCGGTTTCGGGTACGGTCCGGCCCCAGAGCCGGTCCGCGGGGCGAAGCTCGATCTCGTCGTCGTCGATCCAAAGGTAAACCGGCTCCCTCGATGCGCCTTCAATGATGAGGCCGGTGCGGCCGGAAAACCGCAGCTCCGGGCCCCAGTGCCCCCCGCATAGCGAGTATGAATAGCCCGATGTCAGCGGAGACTTGAAGCACAGATTTATCTTGTTGCAGGCGGGCAGGGGCGTGCCGACGAGAGGACCGTTCATGAAGATGAGCCTGTTCGCAGGGCCGAGCGGGTCGGCCTCCGGTCCCACCTCGTTGTAGAGGTACCATGCCCCAAGGCCGCGCCCGCCGATAAAGCGCCGCACGGCCTCCATTGGAAGCTCCTCGCGCGAAATATTCCCCTTCGAGAGGTTTACCCGCAGCACGTCTCCGAGGAAGGCCCGGATTCGATCGTCATCGCTCATAGCGTTTGCCCCTTCCCGCAAGTCCCCGGACCAGGGCCGAGCGGTAGGGGCGCTCGGCCTTGCCGCGCTCCAGATACTGTACGGCCTTCTCCGGGCAATGGAGCGCGCACTGCGGCTCCCCGGCGCACAGGTCGCAGATGAGCACGTATTTTTCGCCGGGATGCATGCGGACGGCCCCGTGCGGGCAGGCCCGGATGCACAGCCTGCAGCCCGTGCACTTCCGGGCGTCGACTATAATGGCGCCGGTTGTACCGTCCTTCGAGAGCGCGTCGAACTTGCACGAGGCGATGCACGGCGCGTCGACGCACTGATGACAGATGATGCCGTTGTCGATCTGATTGACGTGGTCGCGGATTATCGTAATGCGCGAGAGCGAGGGTCCGGCCATGCCGAAGTGGTGGACGCTGCACCACTGTTCGCATATCCTGCATCCCGTGCATCTGGCGGCCTCGAAGACCAGTACCTTCTTTTCCATCGAATTCTCACGGCCCATCGGCCGGTGTCCTATCAATCGCCCCGCGGCCCTGCGGTAAAGCCGAATTCGTATATAAAGCGGGCTTATCGCCTCGAACCGGCGGTTATTTGCCGGGAGAGGGGCCGGAATCCTTCGTGTAAAGGCGCTTCCATCGGTCGAGCTCTTTCTTAAGCGACTGAAGAAGTCCCCTGCCGCGCTCGGTGTCGATTATATTCGTAAGCTCGCGCGGGTCTTCCGACAGATCGTAGAGCTCGTTCGAGCGGCAGGCCTCCCATTCGATGTACTTGTAGCGCTCGGTACGCACCGCCCGGTGCGGCGGGACCCTCCCTCCGAAGGGAAAGTCCTTAAAGAGCTCGTACATGAACGATTTCCTGCCCGGCGCCCCGGCATTTCGCAATATGGGCGCCAGACTCTCTCCGTCGACGGGTTTTTCCGAACGTGCGCCGCCCAGCTCCAGTAGAGTCGGGAAGAGATCGATGTTAAGCGCCATCTGATGCGCCCTGCGCCCCGGATCGCGCACAATGCGCGGGTAGCGCACGACGAATGGAATCCGCATGGACTCCTCGTAGGGCCAGTGCTTGGCGTACAGCCGGTGCTCGCCCCACATGTAGCCGTTGTCCCCGGCGTACACGATGACGGTGTCGTCGAGGATTCCCATCTCGTCAAGCTGTTTTAGGATCCTGCCGAGCTGCTCGTCGACCGATGTAAGACACTCGCAGTATCGGCGATAGATGCCGTGCATCGAGCCCATGGAGCCCTCCAGCCAGTTGGTGCCGCTCCAGGTGTTCCATTTATCGGATTCCGGCGCAAGAAAATCGATTTTTTCATTTTTGTAAATGCCCTTCAAATGGCGCGGCGGCTTCCAGTCGTGGTGGACTGCCTTGTGTGAGAGATAGAGACAGAAGGGCCTGTCGCGGCGCTCCTTTATGAAGCCGAGCGCGTATTCCGTGAGCTCTTCGGTGATGTATTCCTTTCGCGGTGCGGCCGGCCGATGGTTTACGAAAAGCGGGCAGTCATAGTAGTCGCCCTGGCCGTCCTTTTTGGTGAAGGACACCAGCAGGTCGACGCCCCGGAGTTTTGGAAGGCCACCGCCCGGCATGTGCCACTTACCAATAAATGCGGTGTCGTAGCCTGCCTTTTTTAGAAGCTCCATGAAGGTTATATTGCCGTCCCTCCATGGCGTGAAGTTGTTGATAACGCCGTGCGAAGAGGCATAGCGGCCGGTGAGAAAACTCGCACGGCTTGGGCTGCAAAGCGATGTGGTGGCGAAGGCGTTGGAAAAGAGCACCCCCTCGCGAACCAGCCGGTCCATGTTGGGTGTTTTGAGAAAAGGATGTCCAAGCGCCCCCAACATGTCGTAACGGTGGTCATCGGTAAGGACGAAGATGATGTTTGGGCGTCTGCGTGGCGCTGCATGTAGAAGGCCGCCTTTAAAGGGTAAGCTGCTTACGAGTGTTGCGGCCGCCGCCCCGGCTGCCGCTTTAAGGGCCTGGCGTCGCGAGAGGAGCCGGCCGTCTTCCAGATTCAATGAAGAAATTTTTTTCATCTGGGACCTCCTATCGGATGAAGTGGTCGGCGTAGTGGTTTACGATGACATATGCCCATTCCTGACCCTTTATCAGCCCAAAGTACACGCCGGCGACTCCTATTATTAAGAGAGAGATGACGCCCGGATGCAGCACTCTGACATCGGCATCTCGCCGCCGGTCAATGGCCCTGCAGGCGAGTTCCGAAAGGGAAAATGTGAAGATCGTAACCGCGACAACGCCGAAGGTCCAGGGAAGAAAGAAGAAGTACACCATCTCAATGGCGCCGAACTGGCATGAGACGGCGAGCGCCATGCGCACGAGCCAGACGAGCGGGTTGGCAAAGGCGACGGTAAGCCGCTCCGCGAAGGAGGCCCCTCGGAAATAGGCCATCGGAGGGCCTATAAATGCAAAAAGCCAGATGGAGATGAACATAAGTGCGCCCGAGACGTCTTTGATGATTGTACGAAGCGTTCCCGGCGTCATGGGGCTTGACCCGTGGTAGATGAGGCTCGATATGGCGAGTGTGCCGAGCGCGACGAGAAGCGGCACGAGGAAGCGTCCGAAAACGCCTTTCTTTTCCATATGGATATCCTCCTCTTTTATTGTTTATAATTGGGCTGTTCTGAATTGGAATGAGCGATGTCCTCCCTCCACAGGCAGGGAGGACGGGCAGATCCCTACCCAATTATGCCTTTAGACGATTTATTTTGGTGGATTTTTAAGGGTTTGTCAAGGGCGAATGGAGGGATACCCCGGGTTCCGGTTTTTAAAATTTTGGCTTGACAGATCGCATGCGCCGCAATAAAAGGCTTTGATTAATGAATGAATGTTCATTATATAATTATGGCGAGAAAGGTAAATCTTAAGCTCGGGGAGAGGCTTGAAAAAGCGGCCATATCCATGATAGTCAAAAAGGGATATGCCGGCGCTTCGGTCGCCGAGATAGCCGGGGAGGCGGGCGTTTCGTCCGGATACCTCTACAGCCATTATAAAAACAAAGAAGACCTGGTGCGCTCCATCTACGAAAACAGGGTCGAAGAATTCGATAATTTTATCGATACCGCCATCCGCGAGTGCGCCACCGTCCGCGAGGCCATGGTTAAAATAACCTCATACATGTTCTCGATGAGCGACAGCAAGCCAGACCTCGTCAAATTCCTCTTTTTCCTTATAAATGAGCACAGATTCCATGTCCCAGTTTCACGAATGAGGGCCACGCGAAACCAGTGCGTGGCCATACGAGAGAAAGGGGCCGCAACGGGAGAGATAAGCCCCAAGCTTTCCCTGGAAGACATCTTTATAATCTTTTTTTCGATACCGCTGCAGCAAATGCAGATACGCATAGACGCAAAACCGAAAAAGCGAAAGTTTACTCCCGCCGACGTCGAGCGGGTCACGACATTTTGCATGAAGGCTGCGAGCTGATTCATTTCGTCTTAAAATGAATGAGTGTTCATTCATTTAAATATTGGATTAAATGCGATCTCGGCTGTTGTGCGCCCGCCCGTCAATGGGCGCGGTATATAAACTCAATTTAGGAGAAAGGAGGAGGAGTGATGGCAGACAGAAAATACTGGAATGAAGAAATCGAAACGATTTCGGACGAGGGGCTTTTTAAGCTGGAGACGGAGAGGCTCCTAAAGGAGGTCTCTTATGTGTACGATAATTCCCCCTTCTACAGGAAAAAATTCAAGGATATCGGCCTAGAGCCGGGCGACATCAGGACGCGCGATGACATCGTAAAGCTCCCGTTTACCACCAAGGACGACCTGAGACAGACCCAGGCCGAGGACGGAGGGCTCGGCGGACATCAGTGCGCTCCCAAGTCCGCGCTTGTTCGCATACAGGGAACCAGCGGTACGACCGGAAGGCCATTGTACATAGGACTTACGGCCCGCGACGCGGACAACTGGAAGGAGCTCTTCGCAAGGCACGCCTGGACCGGGGGGCTGCGGCCCGGAGATTCTTTCGTCCATCCTGCGAACTATACGCTCTTCGTGGGCGGACTTTCCGAGGCCGTTTCGGCCGAGGCCATGGGGGTGTGCGTTATCCCCGCGCCGCTGGCCACTACCGGGCTTGAAAAGCTCATCCAGATCGTCCTCGACATGAAACCCACGGTATTGTTCGCGACCCCCTCGGCGACAGTCTTTCTGGCCGACTATGTGCGAAAACAGCTTGGGCGCGAGCCTAAGGAGCTCGGTTTCAGCAAGGGATTTCTGGCGGGAGAGGCGATGCCCGAGGAGGACAGGCGCAGCATAGAGGCCGAGTGGGGCATCGTCGCACGGAACTTTTACGGACTGGCCGACGTGGCCGCCGACCTGGCAAGCGAGTGCGGCGAAGGCGAGGGCATGCATTTCTGCGGGCAGGGGCTGGTCCAGGCGGAGTTGATCGATCCGGCAACCCTTAAAAGCATCCCCATGACTGACGGAGCCGAGGGCGAGATAGTGTACACCACCATCGACCGCGAGGCCACGCCCGTGCTCCGTTACAGATGCCGGGACATGGTTCGCGTTTATACCTCGGCATGCGCATGCGGCCGCACAGCATTCCGCTTCAGCGTGTTCGGCCGTAGCGACGATATGCTGAAAGTCAAGGCCGTCAATGTCTTTCCATCCGCGGTGAAGGACGTAATCAGCTCGTTCATGCCGGATACCACCGGCGAGTTCAGAATCGTTCTCTATGAGCCGGGACCGGCCATAAGCACCAATCTGGAACTCAAGATCGAACACGGGGAGGGCGTTACCGGGGACGCGATTAAGGACCTTGCCGGCCGCTTAAAGAAGAGCATAAAGGAGAAGCTGGTGTTTACCGCTGACATCATAATGATTCCGCCTAACACGCTCGAACGGTCGGAGTATAAAATTAATTATTTCGAGCGGGCCTACGAGAAAAAATAACCGATCGGGGGTATCGTTATGGAAAAAAATGGAGCACTCGATTTATTTGAGCGGGCTGGTTGGAAGGAGTATTTTAAAAGCTCCCGCTCCGTCTTACTTGTAATCGACCCGCAGAACGACGTTCTGGACGAAAAGGGCTTCCTCAATTTCTGGCAGGTATGGAAACACGCCAGGGAAAACGGCTCAATAGAAAATATCAAAAAGATTGTGGCCGCGTGCAGAAAGTCCGGGGTGCCCGTAATATGGGGCAAGCAGTACAGGCTGGAGAAGGGGAGGGACTTGTTCCCGGGGACCTGGGACGGCGATTCGCTGACCCTGATAAGGACCCTGATTCCGAACGGGTTTTTGCAGAACACATGGGAGACCGACATATACGAGGGTCTGGCTGACTGTGTCGACGAAAAGGACATCCTAATCGGAAAGCACGGGTCCAGCATGTTCGAAGGGACCGCCCTGGAGAAATACCTTAGAAACATCGGAGCGCGGACGATTCTAATAACAGGATTCCTTACCGATTTTTGCATCGAAGCGACGGTACGTTCGGCCTGCGACAAGGGTTATCTGGCCGTCACGGTGTCCGACGGCTGCGCCACTCAGAACGAGGAGCTCCACCAGGACTCGCTGCAAAGAATGCGACGGATGATCGGGCCGGTCATTGACACCGCCGGAGTCCTCGATCTGCTCGATAAATCCAGTGCGCCTCCGCTTCCCTCCGTACAGCGCAGTTTTTCGGTCGAGGAAATCGGCAAAAAAATGGCGGAGGGGTTCTCGCTCAACGATATCGTCGATTGGAGGCTCTATCTTCATAAAGAGGCCACCGCCCTTCTCGTCATCGACCCGCAAAACAGCGTCCTTCACGAGAAAGGGAGCTTTGCATCCACAGGGACATGGAAAAAGGCGAAAGAAACCGGCGCCGTCGGAAAAATCGAATCTCTGGTAAAGGCATGCAGGGCCTCCGGTATACCGGTTTTCTGGACTAAGCATTCCCGTTTGCCCGGCGGAAAGGACATATTCCCAGGGACATTCGACGGGAGGCTTATGGAGGAGGTGCACAGAGACGCCCCCGGCGTCCTCCTCGGTGATGGCTGGGATACTGGGTTCTTCGATGATATCGAGCCCCTTATTCGAGGCGAGGACATGATAATCGAGAAGGCAAGCTGGAGCGCCTTCGAGTCGACCCCTTTGCAGCGTTATCTGAACCATCTCGGAATAACCGGCATCATCGTATGCGGGTTTCTATCTGATTTCTGTGTTGAAGCGACGGTAAGGAACGCCTCCGACCGGGGATATTTTTCCATCATCGTTTCCGATGCCTGCTCCACGGCGACCGAGAAAGACCATGCCCTGGCGCTTGCGAGGTTCGACCGTCTGATCGGCCCTGTTTTGGACACAAAGAGCATCGTGGAGTTTTTAAAATAAACGACCCTATCAATAGGCAAGGGGAATAAGGATGGAAAAAGAAAACAAGCTGACCAGAGGGCTTACCCTGTTTACGCTGTTCACGCTCATTACCGGTGCCATGGTGGGGATGGCATGGGCCATCCTCGCCAATGTTTTTCTCGACAGGGCCGGTCCCGCCGTGATGATTTCCATCGGCGTCGCCGCCATACTGACGCTTTTCGTTGGCCTTTGTTTCGCCGAACTGTGCTCCGCCATGCCCTATGCCGGGGGCGCCTATATTTATGTGCGCCGGGGCATCAACAAGTTTGTCGGATTTATCGCGGGCTGGCTGCTCGTAATGGCCTATGCCGCCATGATGCCGGGAGAGTGCATAATCCTCGGCAAGCTGATCAACGGCGTGTTTCCGACACTTGATCCGGCAATGGTAGGGGCGGTCCTGGCGCTGGTTTTCACCTTGGTCAACCTGGCGGGCATCCGTTTCTCCGGGTTGGTCCAGTTTCTGTTGACGGCCGCGCTTTTCATAGGGCTTTTGATATTCGTCTTTGCCGGGATACCGGAGCTGGAGCTTCAGAACTTCAAGCCCTTCTTTGGGCGAGGCACCGGCGGTATTTTTCTCATGATCCCCATCGCCATGCTCGCCTTTATGGGCTACGACGTGCTGCCGCAGGCCGCGGAGGAAGTGAACGCGCCCATTAGAAAGATGGTCTTTATCATCCCGGTGTCCATCTTCTTCGTGGCCTTTATGTATATAGCGGTTCTGGTGGTCACCGCCGGGGTGGTCCACTGGGAAACCATCGCAAAGAATGCCGAGCACATTCCCATCATGCCGTCGGTATTTAAAGCCCTGGGGCCCAAGGGGGCCTACATAGTCATTATCGCCGGGATCTGCGGCCTCATCACCACGATGAACGCATTTATGGTGGGAGGCTCCCGCCTGTTATACGGGATGGCTCAGGACGGAGAGGTCCCGGCGGTCTTTGGAAAGCTGAGCACTAAAACAAAGGTCCCCTATGCCGGCATACTGTTTGTCGGGGCACTGGGGGTGGCGGGAAGCTTTATACAGGAGCTCATAGTGCTTTTTGACACCGCCGCGGCCTCGGTTCTGGTAAGCTATTTTCTCGTGGCCCTGACGGTCCTGGTGCTACGACGCAAGGAGCCTGACCTGGAGAGGCCTTACAGGATTCATGGCTATCCCTATATACCCATAATAGCCGCGATAGCGGTGGTGCCGACCTGGGTGATATCGCTCGCAATTTTAAAGGTATGGGCGCTTGGCGTGTTCGCAGGCTGGGTGATTATAGGCTGCGGGTATTATCTGTTGATAAGAAAGAATCGCTAATCATAAAAGGGAGTCCGGGATGAAAAGTAACGATATTTGCTATCGCATTAGGGAGTCCCGAAACGAGATAACGGACCTTTTAAGCGAAATGATAGCCATTCCTTCGCCGACCGGCAAGGAGTCGGAAATGAGCGGTTGGCTGGCTAAATGGCTGGATCATAAGGGGTTTAATGTGGATTCCTTTGATATAGATCCGGAAAAGCTTATGAAGGCATACCCGGAGGCTTTTTATCGCTTCAGTTATCCCTATGAGAACAGGCCCAATGTAGTCGGAGTGCTTCCTGGAAAGGGGAACGGGCGCAGCCTCATGCTCAATTTTCATCTCGACGTGGTGGATGTCGACCGGTCGCTGTGGACCAGGGACCCGTGGAAAGCCTGTATAGAGGACGGGCTGCTTTATGGAAGAGGGGCCTGCGATATGAAGGGTGGTGGCGCAGCCATACTGTATGCGGTAAAATCGATCATCGATAGCGGCATAAAATTGAAGGGTGATCTCATCGTGTCGGGGGTTGTAGAAGAGGAGGGCCCCGGAAACGGTATACTCGCGCTCCAGGAAAGGGGCATCCGGGCCGATGCTTGCGTCATACCGGAGCCTACGGATATGAAGCTCTGTACCGCGCTTACCGGGGGGGCGTACCTTATCGTTACGGTTAAAGGTAGTGGGGCCCATTCCACAATGATGTGGGAAGGGGTGAACGCCCTGGAAAAGGCCGAGGTGGTGGTTGCGGGCATCAGAAAGTGGCGAGACCTACGAAAGAGTACGATGACCGATTCGCGATATTCCGGCGATCCGGATGTTTCGGCATCATCACCCGTGGTGAACATACTCAGGGCGGACAA
>MVZN01000029.1 GCA_002069125.1 Spirochaetes bacterium ADurb.BinA120 | reverse complement strand
GGACCAGATCGACGCTACCGGCGCGAAAATAGTCGTGTCGGCCTGCGAGAACTGCATACTCCAGTTAAACACCATCAAGGATGGGTACGGCCTCGATGTGGAGGTGAGGTCTCTATCGGAGCTCGTGGCCGACAACCTCGCCATTTGACCCGGAAAACTGGAACCGGACACGCCGGCATCAGTGCGTTTCGACTATATGCCTGAGGGGGGCGACCATGTTCTCGCGCATGGTTTTTCGGATCTTCTCCTTCATTTCGGGGTTCGAGGTGAGATCCATCATGGTTTTGTTCATGGCGATGGCCTTTTCGTCGTATTGCGGAAAGTCGTACAGGCCGTTAGCCTCGTAGTATCTGTGATCGGCCTGAAAGACGAAGCGCAAACGGCCCCATATATCGTCGCGAAAGATCTTCCTCCCTCCCACGCCTAAAAAGCCCGCCGGCCTTACATAGCCGCGCCTCGCTGCGCCGACCAGCCTCTCCGCAAGCGCGGAAAGCTGCGCGTCGATCGCCCGCGAATCGGCGTCCTCGTCGGTAACGAAGTCGACTATGTTGGCATTCTGCCATTCGGCAAATGCCGTGAGTATCTCCCGTAGATTGGGAATCTGACGGAGCGGCCCGGAGATTATGAATGCCATCTGCTTTCCGGAAAGCATGGGCATGTGCGTATTGAAAAATCCCCTGTCGAAAAACCGCTTCCAGCGCGCCGAGAGATAGCGGTCTCGGATCTCTCCGCAGAAAACCACCATGTCCGCCTTTTTGACTTTTTCTTTATAAAAATCGATGTACCCGTCCGAGCCCTCATACGCGCAGATGTTGTCGAAACCGCATTTAATGCATCCCAGGCATCCCCCGCGCATGTCGAGCTCCGCGATATCAGCCACCTCCACGCCGGCCGCAAATGAACCGGCAAAGCGCCGTATCATCGCCCCCAGATTGCCCTGCTTCGCCCCGTCCGCGAGCACCAGCACTTTTTTTCCGGCCGGGTCCACCGAGGCCTGCGCCGGGGATGGTTCGTAGTCGAAGCCGCCGGCAATTAGCGGGGCGAACTCGCGCGTTACCGGCCGGCGCTTCTCTATAATTTCAAGCATCTCCTCCGCGAACAGGAGCAGGCGGGCGCGCTCGTCCTCCTTCATTATATCGAACATGTCTGGCGAAAAGGCACCGGCGAACTTCATCCCCAGGTCCTCGGAAATTGCGCGCAGATAGTTATGAGCCGTGTGGTCGAAGAAGTGAATAGAGGTCGTAATTACAGCTGCATATTTGCCTTCGAATGCCTCCTTCGCGCCGCGTTCCCACACCAGCTCGATGAAACGCTTGCACTGCGAGGGGACCAGAAAAACGTAGAGCGGTACGGCCCACAGAACGGCATCCGAAGCGCGGACATCGTCGATTATCGAATCGAAATATGCGCGGTCCTTTTCGATACGGTTTACAAAACGCCCGACATGGTGGACGCTGAATTCGTGCAAAGGGAATTTTTTCTGGATGTATTTTACGTACTGCAGCGTCACGCTTAAATCGCCCTTTGGACTTCCGCTAATAACCGATATTTTCATTGGTCTTCACCTCCGTAGATTTCTTTCGAGCGCCTCTTTGTCTTGGTCCGCGTGGCGAGAGCTCAGGCTTGCCGGAGTGCGCCCCGCCCTTTTCGAGATTTTCTAAAAACTTAGTGTACCAATTAAGCTGGAAACGATAAAACTCGATGCCAAAATCGAGCGTACTCATTCTGAAGTCTTCATCAAGCACCCCCTTCAGTATGTCCTGTAGCGAAAGGAGCTCGGAAAGCCTCCCCTCTATAGCGGCAATGTAGTCCCTGGTGTGCCTTATGCGGGTGGGCCCATCGGCATGTTCGTAGAAAAACATCTTTAAAAGGGACTCCTCGCGCACGTTGGCGAGTTTAGGCGATTTTTCGAGCCAGGCCAAAAACTTCCTTCGGCCCCGGGGAGTGATACTGTAAATCTTTTTAGACCTTCCCTTCTCCAGGCGCTGATCCAGCCTGACCATCCCGCTCTCCTCAAGCCTTCTAAACGCCGGATAGATGCTCCCCAGGCTGGTGTTGAAGAAAAACCTCGTACTCCCCCCCATTGCCTTTTTGACCTCGTAGCCTGTCATGGGACCGAGCATCAGAAATCCCAGAAGTATGTTTTCCTGCATATAGCTCCGTGATATATATCGATTTGATATATATCACAATGGAGTATGAGTACCGCCTCGGTCAAGCTTTTTTTAATATACTTGTTGCTTTACTGAGTGTCATGCGAGCCCCGGCCTTATCGGGGCGTGGCAATCTCATACGGTATCTGGTTTTTTGCCTGTAACTTGTTGCCTCTTCAGATCGCCACGTCGGCCTGCGGCCTTCTCGTGACATTTTTGTCGGATACGCAACAACTCAAATGTTTTGGAAACGTAAAGGGGCCCTCAAGCCTCAGTTTGGATCGGGAATGCCAATGCGCTCCTGGACCGATTCCGGGTCGCCGAAGGCGGGATCGATCTCGCGGACCCGCCTCATCTCGAGGGCCGCGTCGACGCCCCGGCCGCACGAAAGGAGCAGGACCGCCCGGCGGTACCGGTAGGCGGAGTTGTCCGGCTCGAGCTCAAGCGCGCGGTCGATAAACGAGAGGGCGCGCTCGTTCTCGCCGACCTTCGCGAAGATGCGGCCGGCCGCCATGGCCTGGCTGGCGACAAGCGAGGAGGGAACAAGCGGGCGGGCCGCCTCCGCCGCGCGCTCGTACTTTCGGCGGTTGAAGAGGTCCACGGCGTCGCGAATGCCCGTCTCCGTCTTCATCGGCCGACCCATGGAGGCTATAAGCAGGGTCACGTCGTCGCGCGAGCGGCCGGATGCGTTTCCCTGGAACGAAGCAACGGCCTTTATTACGGCATCGAGCTGTTCGCTCGGAGCGAGGGACATGGTTTCACGCAGTACCCCGATAAGCCGCTTTTCACCGAAGAACTCGCCGTCGTCATTACGCGCCTCCGTAATCCCGTCGGTGTAGAGCACAAGGCGCTCCGATTCCTCGATCGAAACCGTATGGCTCTCGTAGCGCGTATCCTCGGACGCCCCCACCATAAAGCCCGATCCGGGGAGCATGCGGACCTCACCGTCCGGCGCTATCACGATTGGCATGGTATGGCCGCAGTTGGTGTATTCCATGCTCATGATGGCGGTGTCTATAATCCCCAGGAACATCGTAAAATACATATCGGTCTCGAGAAGCGTCGGCGAAAGCGTCCTATTGATGGCGTTGGCCACCTCGCCGGCGCTAACGTCCCGTCGTTTGAGCAGGGCGCCTATCTCGGCCTTAATCATGGCCGTAAGAAGGGCCGAGGGCACACCGTGGCCGGAGACATCGATGACCATGAGCGCCGTTTTACGCGGGGAGAGCTCCACCGCGTCGTAGAAATCGCCGCTTACCTCCATGAGCGGGTTGACGCGCGCCGCAACCCGAAGATGTTCGCCCGACGGCAGCGCCGGGCTCAGTATGAGCTTCTGCACGTTCTTCGCCACGCGAAGCTCGAAGGTCATCTGGCTGTTCTTGGTGCTAAGCTCCTTCGTCCGATCCTCGACGATCCTTTGCAGATTTTCCTTCATATCGTTCAGGTTCTTGAACATGAGCGAATTGACCACGGCGATGGTGGCCGCGGAACGGATGTTGTTGATGAAGGCGACCTCATGGGCCGATAGCTGCCGCAGATTGGCCTTCTCCCCCATGAGTACGAGCCCGACCGTTCCCGCGCCGGCCTCGACCAGGGGCACGATATACACGCAGTCGAAGCGTTCGTATAGCGCCAGGAACCGTTCGCGTATCGCATCGTAATAGGGGTTTCCGGCCACCATGTTGCGTTCCGCCAGATGGTTCGCTCCGATAAACCATTCCTCTACGTCCGCGTCTATCAATACGGTTTCTCCTCGGATATTGCCGTATACGCCCGCCTCGCCGCCTTTAAGATACACGTCTACGTATTTTATGCCAAGTCCCTGGGAAAGCACCTCTTCAAATTCGCCGATGAGCTGGTCGATATTTTTAAGATAGGCTATCTCGCCGACGAACTGGACCCCGAGCTTGCGAAGGTCCAGGCGCTGCCGGTTGAAAGCCCGGTTAATAACCGGCTGGATGAGGCGGAAGTAGAAATAGTTCGCCGGGACCCACGCGGCCAGAACGGCGAAGACCCATCGGTCCTCCATTCCGGCGAGCTTGTCCCTGATCGCGTTGAAGAGGATGATGTTCGGAACCACAATGGCGGAGGAGAGCGCCGCCCACAGCACGGTCAGATGGACGATGCTCTTTACGTCGAGCAGGCGGTAACGGAGCACGCCGAAGCCCATTATGGCCAGCGGAACGAACATGAAATTCCCCGCCGGATAGAGGTCAACGCCGTTTATCGCCGGGATATTGAGAAGCGTAAGGATGCCCACTATGGTGATGGAGAAGAGAATGTAGCGTATCTTTGTCCTGATTATGGGGTTTTCCTCCCGCGATATCCGGCGCACGCAGATAAAGCCCCCGTAGACGGTTGCGCCCAGCCCAAGCGCGCCGAAAACGGACAGCATCGGGCCGCCCTTCGCGATATATCCCCAGTGAAACGAGTAGAGGCCGTCCATATACAGCCGAGTGGGCACAAAGGCGGCGACGAGCGCGCTTGCGACGAAGGCCGCCTTCTCGACCCGCGGGCGGACGATGCCCAGAACCCGGTGAAAAAACATGATGGTGATGGGTACTATGAACACGTAAAAGACATGGAATGAGCGTTCGATTATAAGTATGACCGAGGTATCGGAGATTAGGTGATGGGATATATAGACCGGGGACAACAGGACCAGCCAGACGCACACCAGCGAGAACAGCACGTTTTCGGTTTTAAAGGCGCCCTTGAAGACCGAGATTCCGGCAAGTGTGAGCCCCGTTACGAGGCTTAGGGCCGGCGGGATGATATAGACGGGGCTGAATTCCATGGACCACTCCTCGATAGGCACAGTATACTTACAAGTTTAGCGTCAAATTCAGCCGAATAACAGAAAATGATCGCAGACTCGCGTAAAGAATTTCCCCGCCGGCGGCGGGGAAATCATGGTATAATTACGGCATTAAACGACCGTGGCGAGTGCGGGCCGTCAGCGCTTGAGGTTAATTAACTCCTGCAGCATCTGGTCCGAGGTCGTAATGGTGCGTGAGTTGGCCTGGAACCCGCGCTGTGTGATGATCATGTCGGTAAACTGATCGGAGAGGTCCACGTTCGACATCTCGAGCGTCCCCGCCACCATCTTCCCGCGGCCTCCCTGGGATGCGGCCCCCACGTTTGCAAGCCCCGAGTTATTGGAGACCTCGAAGAGGTTCTCGCCGACAGCGGTGAGCCCCATTGGATTGTTGAACACCGCCATTGCGACCTGGCCCACGGTCTGCTTGGTGCCGTTGGAATACACTCCGGTTATGACGCCCGAGTCGTCGATGTTGAACGACTCCATATAGCCCATCGTGTAGCCGTCCTGTTCCACGGCCTTGGTCGTGGACTGCGAAGAGAACTGGGTTACGCCCTCCAGGAGGCCGGCCTTCCCGAGGTCGAGCTTTATTGTACGCACCGTGGGGTCGCCCGCCATGCGGTACGAGGCGTTGACTACGAGGTCTCCCTGGTTGAGTTCATCCGGGCTTGAGTCGTCCGCAACCGAGACCAGCCTCCCCTCGGGCGTAAAGCGCAGGTTTATCCTGCTCGACGGGTTCGCCTGGTTGGGCTGGTTCGCGCCGGCCGGAACGTCGAGCGTCATCTGGCCCAGGCTGTCGGTGATCGCCGCGGAGGCGGTCCACTGGTTGGTGCCGGTCCGCCAGAAGGTCATGGTCATTCGATGGTTGTTGCCGAGCTTGTCATATACGTCGATATTGGTGGTCACTCCGGCCGAGGCGCGCATGTTTCCGGTCGCGTTGGGCGGAACGACGGGCATCTTCGAATCGAGGTTGCATTTGTACTTCACATAGCTCGTCTCGCGCGCGTCCACCTTTCCGTATATGGGGATGATGATGTCCTCTGGCGTGCCGGACGGGTTGGCCACCTTCTCGCCCCTTTCGTTCGTGGTCGCCATCCAGCCCTGGACGCGGAGGCCGTTGGCGGGATTGACGAGCATGCCGTCGCGGTCCAGCGCGAAGTTACCGGCGCGGGTGTAGTAATTCTTGTCGCCCTCGGCGACAACGAAGAACCCGTCGCCCGAGATTGCGAGATCCGTCTGGTTTCCGGTCGTCTGCAGGCTGCCCTGCGTGAATATCCTGTCGATAGAGGCGATGGTCATGCCAAGGCCGACCTGCCGCGGATTGACGCCCCCCTTGTTCTCCTCCGGCTTCGCCGCGCCGGAAAGCGTCTGCGACAGCATATCCTGGAAGGTCACCCGGCTCGTCTTGTACCCGTAGGTATTGACGTTCGAGATGTTATGGCCTATGACGTCCATCCTCGTCTGATGGTTCTTGAGACCCGATACCCCGGAAAACAGTGATCGCATCATAACGCGTATACTCCTGAATAAAAGTTGTTACCGCCCGTCCGACCGCGGCTCATTGTGTCCGTACGCCTTTACGGCGAACCCGATATTCGATTCGAGCGCCATCCTCGGAGAGGCCTCTGGGGCCGGTTCGATGTTGCGAAACGCGGGCACGGGCGCGCTGCGTCGATCTTCAACCGGCGCGAGCTTCTCCTCGGGAGGAAGCACCGCGTGGATATCCGAAAGCCCGAGCTCCGCGCCGTTTACCATAAGCCGTATATCGTTTTCCCTGTAAAAAATCCTCGACACCTCGCCCTCCACGGCCCTGCCGTTGGCGGGGTTGAACGCCTCGACCCGTTTGCCCAAAAGCGAATAGGCCTCGTTCGAACGGGCGCTCCTATTAAGGGACTCCATGGACTTGCTCACGTTCGTCATCTGCTCGAGCGCCGAGAACTGCGCCATCTGCGAGATGAATTCGCGGTCCTGCATCGGCTGGGTGGGGTCCTGGTGCTTCAATTCGGTGATGAGCAGTTTCAGGAAGGCGTCCTTGCCCATATCGCCCTTCTGGCTTCCGTCTTTGCGCTTGAGCTTCGCGTTGACGGCGTCCGCCTGTTGCTTCGTCCTTGCGAGCTCCTCGCGCGACATGGTGTTGGGAATATCCATGCGTTCCATCTCCTAAATCGTTACGTCTATATATCCGTCATGAAGTAGAATGCCCTGTTGTTCGTAAACGCCTCCCGCTTCGACAGCCGGACCGGCAAGCGGCACAAGCGGGACGTCGCGTTCGCTCTGCCGGGCATGGCGCTCATCGCCGCGGACGTTCACCTGAAACTCGCCCACGCTTATCCCCGATTCGGCCAGGCGGTCGCGGACATCGGCCAGTTGTTCGAGTAGCGCCTGCCTCGCCTCGGCCGTCTCTACCAGAAAGCGCCCAGTAATGGTTCCCTGGTCAAGCCCCAGGTGCACGTTCACCCTGCCCAGCGATTCCGGATACATTCGCATCTGGAAACTGCCGTTTTTCGCGTCCTGGACAACCACGCGGGCGTTTCGGACCAGCGACTGGAGCTGTTCCTCAAACAATGGGTTCCTCATCGGCTGCGCCGGGGACTGGGATATTTTTTCATGCGAGAACGTCGCCTTTCCGGAATGCAGACCGAACGGCGCCGTATTTCCGTCTTTCGATGAAAACGCGTCGTGCCTGTCCTTGATTCCCGCGGCATTTGCGGGCGGAAGCCTATCGAAGGCCGCGCCGCGGGCGTTGGGCTGGCCGCCCTCTTCCATCCGGCCCTGCATGGTCTTTCTGTCGGTTTTTCGCGCGAGGCGGAAAACCGTCTCCGAAAGGCCCATAAGCCCGTCGCGAAACGATTCGAGCTTGATTCCGGCCGTATTCGATTTATGCGCATCGATCTTTTTGGCGAGCTCGCGCAACCGCCGCCCCAACGCCTCGAGCATTGAACGATCGAATCGTCGGCCTTTTTCGCGTGCGGCAAGGCTTAACTCGCCAAGCGCCGACCGGATCTCGCGTAGCTCCCTCGTCGCCATGCCGGAGGAGGCCAGCATGGACTGAAGAAGCTCGACGCGTCGCAGGAGGAGGGATAGAGCCCCATCCTCTTGCGGAGGAAGGCTTTTTCGGGCCGATGCCTTTCGAAAGGGGGTATCGGCGGGTTTTCCCGGCTCCGCGAGGGCGGCCTTGTTTTGATCGGTATCTTTACCCTGTGTGTTTCCGTTCTTTTCATCTGCATGATTCCGGCGAACGGCATCCCCATGCGCCTGTTTTTCCTCATCCGGCCGGTTTTTGGAGGCGGAAACGGGGTCATGACCGCTCACTTCACGCTCCGATACCGGTTTTTGATCTTCATTGCGCTCCCCGCGCCCGGCGGGCCCTTCACTGTCGACGCGCATACCGTCGCCCTGGCGGGCGACGGGCTCCACGCGGGCCTCAACCTCGGGGCCCGCGGCCATAATGGGGGTTTTCCCGCCCTGCCCTAAGAGCTCCCGGCCCAGAACATCCTCAAAACGAATCGTGGGCTCTTCCGGTGCCCTGCGGCGCAGGAGGTCCGCCGGCCCGTAGGGTGCGGGATTATCGGGAATTCTCGTCTGTATGGATTGCTGCATGCTTCCTTCCCCAATTGGCGTTCGTGCTTACGATGGTTCGCCCGATCCGGTATTACTGTATTAATATCGTTTGGGGGATATATAAACTGAATGGAAAATTAATGAAAAACCGGGTATTGCGGCCGAGGGCGGGGACGGACTTTTTAATGAAAATGCACTATGGGGAAGTGGTGGATTTGGCCATTCCTCATTAAAAGTATTTCTCCATGAAAACTGCCGGCGTGACTATCCGTTTATCCTTTATCTTCGCGAAGTGCTTCGTGTTTCCAGTCACGAGAAAATCCGCACCGGTAGATTCCAGCACTTCATAGAACATGATATCGTCGGGATCGCCTGTCACGACAGTAAGCGGTTTTGCGTCAATACGCTCCCCCAGGTCCTCTATTTGCATCAATACGGCGTCTACCTCCGCGGGATCAAACTTGAATTTATCCCGCTTCAACACGCCTCGGTACTCGCTTATAATCCTGTCATCGTAGCACAAGGTGATTTCTTCATTAAGTATCAGGCTCAGAATATCGGCGGGAATACCGTGAGGATTGATCACGCCCGCTACAAGCACGTTAGTATCCAGTACTATCTTCATCTACCCCTGCGGTATGCCCGCACTTCGTCTACAATCTCATCTATTGTCATGCGGGCGACGCCGGTAGCCGCGGCCTGTTTGCGCATTTTACGCAGGGCCTCGGCTGCACGGGCCCTTCTGTTTGCCCTCACCGACTCTTCTAAGTTTTCATCCGAAAGCGGCGTAAGCAAGGCGATAGGTTTCCCATTGTTGGTGATTATCAGTTCTCTCTCCTCTTCGAGATTTTTCCATATAGTTGCCGGTTTGGTTCTCAGATCGCGTACGGTAACGAATTTCATAAAACACCTCTCTTCACCAAAGATACCAAAACGTCACCCAATTGTCAACATTTTCAAATATAAATCAATTCGATATAATTTTAAGGCAAGCTCTAATAAGCAGGTTTGGGGCTGCCTAAAAGTTGCTTTTGGGGGAGCCTCTAAGTCCACTCGGTGAAAGGAATAATGAGCTTTTCTATGAATTTTAGATGAATCAATTACAGGCATCCTCTAATAATTAGGTTTTCCCGCCCGCCTTCGGCGGGCGGGAAAACCTAAGTCCTTAGTATGCCACCAGTTACGATTCATAGGAACTTCAATGTTAATTTAGAGGTTCCTAAAAGTCACTCTTACCGGACCCCTTGGATTACTCATCAATCGAAAACTGATTTAATTTGCCTGAAATTGAACTGCTGAATGGTCTTCAAACTTATAAAGGCCCAAAACAGACGCCAAACCGACCGGTTGGTTTATAATAAAAATTTGTGCCTTTATATTAATTTTGTTGCCAACAAGCATTATAGATGATAAATTTTAACTAGTCATTACGAAGCAATTTAGAGAAAGGCTCCGGCCGTTTTGATGATATTTTGCGAGGTGTGATACTTCCATAATTGCCAATCCTCCATTTTGGATCCCGGATTTACGTCCCCAAAATAGGAGACCTCTTGGACACTCATCCCTGCCCTGCAGGGATGTTTTTTTTCATCCTGTCACCCGAAGCCCCCCTCTACCCGCCAGGCCGGAAAAAATTGTGGCGGCTGCAGGCTTTACATGTTAACTTGAAGTGATTATAATGGCGTCATTGCCTTGCTGGATGTCATTGCGGGCCGCGAGCTCCGGGATGCGCCGTTTTTGTTCTCGAAGATGGAGGACATGGTGTCGCGACCCCTTGTTTGGAGGTATAGACTGCCGCGCCTGAGAGCGGCCACCTCGCGACATTCCTGCAAGTTCCGCGACTAATCGGATGACATGTAAAGGAAGATAATGATGAACTACTCAACCGCCCTCAGGCCGCAGACCATAAAGAGGCTCGAGGAGATCGGGAAGGCCGACATTCTGGTCGGAATTCCCTGTTACAACAACGAGCGGACCATTCAACACGTAGTAGAAACCGTAAGCGACGGCCTCGATCGCTACTACCGCGACGCGCATTCCGTAATATTCATCTCGGACGGAGGCTCCACCGACGACACGCGGGCCTTATCCAAGGACGTGGAGCTAAAGCCCTGGCAGGAGCGCATTGTGCAGATCTACCGCGGCATTTCCGGAAAAGGAAGCGCGTTTCGCGCGGTATTCGAGGCCGCGGTGATGCTGGACGTCAAATCGTGCATGGTGGTCGATTCGGACCTGCGCAGCATTTCGCCCGACTGGGTAGAGCTTCTCATCGAACCGGTGCTCCATGGCGGCTTCGAGTTCGTCGCGCCGGTGTACACAAGGCACAAATACGACGGCACCATCACCAACAACATCGTCTACAACCTCACGCGCGCCGTGTATGGGAAGCGCATCCGCCAGCCCATAGGCGGAGACTTTACCATCTCCAAAGAACTCGCCAAATTCTATCTGGAAAAACCGGTATGGTCCACCGACATCGCCAAATTCGGCATCGACATCTGGATGACCATAAACGCAATCGCGCGCAACGTGAACATCTGCCAGGCCCACCTTGGTGTCAAGGTCCACGACGCCAAGGACCCGGCCGCCTCCCTGGGCCCCATGTTCGTGCAGGTGGTAGGGACCCTCTTTAACCTCATGGAGCACTATGAGCCTTTCTGGCGAAACGTCGAGGGCAGCCGGCCCGTGCCGCTCTTCGGCGACGGCACGCCGAGGGAGCCCGAGGCCGTAAACATCAACCTCGACCGGCTGGTCCAGGAATACAAGATAGGCTTTAACCAGTTCGCGCGCCTGTACGAGGAGATTTTCTCGCGCGAGGTTTTCCTTTCGCTCGGAGAGGCCTGTAACGCGGAGAAGCGTGACTTCGGCTTTCCGATAGAGACCTGGGTGAAGGCCCTGTACGAGCTCGCGGCGACCTATCATAACTGGAAGGTCAACCGCGTCCGCCTCATCAATCTCATGGTCCCCCTTTACTATGGCCGCGTGGCGGGCTTTGTAAACGACACCTGGGACATGAATTCGATCCAGGCCGAGAAGGTGGTCGAGCGGCAGGCGGAGGTCTTCGAGTCGATGAAACCATATCTCTTGAAACGCTGGGACGAAAAACGGGCCGAACCGAATGACCTGCAGCATATAGGGTAAATTTCCGGCGGAGGGATTATTTTTACTTTACGGGCGCAAGCGATGATGGCACCCTTGTCCAAGGAGTGCGGGGGCGTTTGCGGCTGAACGCCCTCCATAGGCTGTAAGCCATGGAAAAGCGCATAATATACTCGGAAAAAACCACGACCGACCTTCCCTCCGGTTTCAGTTTTCCGCATACCGCGGTGGCGTGCTCCGACATAGAGAGGAGCATGGACGAGATGCGCGGTTCCGGACGGAACACGGTCCTGTCGGTGGTCATCCTGACCGCGGAGGAATTCGCGCGAATGGCCTCCATCCACGAAAAGCGGCCCGTGGACTCCATGAGCTTCAGGACGATAGTCACAGGCGCCGGGACGGACGGTTCGCTCGCCGATTCGCCCCTGCTGGCCAACGTAACGCATATAACCTCGTCCAGGCTTTCGGAACGGGAGCTCTCCTTCCATCTGAAAAGGGCCTTCAGCGCCATGGAGCGCGAGAAGAGGCTTGCCGACGAACGTAACAATTACAAAAACACCCTGCTGGACATGAAACACGACCAGGAGGACCTCATCAATATCGGACGCGCCCTCTCCATAGAAAAGGACCCCGACCACCTCTTCCGGCTAATTCTCATGCTGAGCAAAAAGATAACCGGGGCCGATGCCGGCAGCATCTATATCGTCGAGGAGCTTAAGGAGGGAGGGAAACAGCTCCGGTTCAAGTACTCGCACACCTTTTCGAAGGAGCTCCCCTACGAGGAATTCGTGATGCCGCTTAACAAGAACTCCATCGCGGGATACGTGGCCGTCACGGGAACGATCCTCAACATCCCGGACGTTTACAGGCTCTCGAAATCCGACCCGGTCGCGTTCAACTCCTCATTCGATCGCGAGCACAACTACCGCTCCAAATCGATGCTCGTGGTCCCAATGCGAAACCACCTGGACGAGATCATAGGCGTCATCCAGCTTATAAACAGCAAGGAGGACGACACCGGGACCGGGAAAGTCACCGGAAACGAGGCCTTCGAAATCGTCCTCTCCACGCCCGGGGACTTCGAGGGGAAAGTAGTGCCCTTCGCCTCGCGCTACGAATCGCTCATGGAGGCCGTGGCCGGGCAGGCGGCGATCGCCATCGAGAACAACCGCATGATGAAGCAGATACAGGAGCAGTTCGAGGAATTCGTCAAGGCGTCCGTTACCGCTATTGAATCGCGCGATATAGCGACCTCCGGCCATTCATTCCGGGTCGCCGAACTCTGCAAGCAGATGGCGCTTGCCGTAAACAAGGAGGAGGACGGCGTATTCAAGGACATGCGCTTCTCCGACATGGCAATTAAGGAGCTTGAGTACGCGGCGCTCCTCCACGATTTCGGCAAGGTGTACATCGACCTGGCCATATTCCAGAAATCCAAGAAGCTCTTCCCAAAGGAATTCGAAAACCTCATGCTCCGGTTCGACTATCTGTACCGCTGCGTCGAACTCCGTTTCTTCATGGAGGAGAACGATCTGCTCCGAAGGGCGCGCGAGGGCGCGGCGGTATCGGACGAGTTCGACAAAATCCGGGCCGAGCGCGAATCCCGCCTGGGGCGCATCCGGGAGATGAAGGAGACGCTCTCCGCGCTGAACGAACCCAGCGTCACCGGAAAGGACCCGGAGGACGTAATCCGGGAGATACTCGAGGAGCTCGAATCTTCCGGATGCCTGTACCCCGACGGAAAGCCCATGCCGGTCATCACCGAGAGCGAAAAAATAAACCTGGAGATACGTCGAGGAAGCCTGAACCCCTCGGAGCGCAAGGAGATAGAAAGCCATGTCGTGCATACCTACAATTTCGTAAGCAGGATCCCGTGGCCGCCCGAATACCGAAACATCCCCGAAATAGCGCTGAAACACCACGAGAAACCCGACGGCACCGGATACCCCGACGGTATTGCCGGCAACGATAGGATACCTATACAGGCGCGCATGATGGCGATCGCGGACGTATACGACGCGCTGGCGGCGACGGATCGTCCGTATAAGAAATCGGTGCCCCTGGAAAAGACGCTTGGCATTCTCAAGGAAGACGCCGGCAACAACAAGCTCGACGCCGAACTGGTCGACCTATTCATCCGCCATCGGATTTACGAGAAGGTAGACAAGGACTCTTTCAAGACCGGAGTGGGATGAAATGCGCCTGTTCCGCCTTCTGCTCGCGGCGGCGGCCATTACGGCCGCGCCGACCTCCGGCGCGGGGGAGACGCGCCTTAGCATCGTCTACACCAACTCCCTCAACGGCAATCTCGACTATTGCCGCTGCCCCACGGACCCAAGGGGCGGCCTCGTGAAACGCGCCACGGAAATTCAAGACATCCGCAATACATTTCCGAACGTAGTCCTTTTCGACGCCGGAGATTTTCTCACGGTAGACGAAGACCGGGTACTTTCGCGGTACGTTCTCGAGGCCTGCCGCTTGATAGGCTACGACGCGATGGTCCCTGGCGATCAGGAATTCTCCTGCGGGGCGGACTTCCTCACGGCGCACGCCAAGGGCCTGCCCATGGTCTGCGCGAATCTCGAGTTGAGAAAGGGAAGCGCCTGGACACGGCCTTTCCCAAAAAGCCTTCTCCTGGAGCGCGGCGGCGTAAAAATCGGCGTTACGGCCGTCATCGCGCCGGAGGCCTTCAGGTATTATCCCAGAAGACTGACGGAGGGCCTCCGCGTGCTCAATGCCGCCGAGGCCGCCGCGGAGGAGGCCGCCCTGCTCAGAAAGCGCGGGGCGGCGCTTGTGGTTCTGCTGTCCCACTCCGGCTTCGAGGCCGACAGGGAGCTCGAAAAAGACCTCACAGGGATCGACGTCATCGTCGGAGGACACTCGCAGACCCTCGTTAAGCCCCCGTATAGGGGCCGTAAGGCCGTGGTGGTGCAGGCGGGCGCGAACGGGGCTCATATAGGAATTCTCGAACTTACGCTTTCAGCCGACGGTCCGCGCGTGACAGGCAACTCCTTTCGCAGGCCCGACGAGAGCAGGCCTGCGGACGATCCGCGCATACGAGGCATTATAGAGCGCTATAATTCGGAGCTTAAAAACAGTTACCCAAAGGCCCAATAAAGATGATCGAACTCTCCGGATTTAAAAAGCCCGCCCGCGAGGCCGCGGTAATAATCGGAATAGCCTGCGCGCTCGGCTTGCTTTCCGGCCTGCTCCATCCGCGCGGCTACCGCCTGGAGCCCGCCGCGGCGGTCTCGCGCGATGCGATCGTCCATATAGGCGCCGTCCAGGCCAAGGCGAAACTCGACCGGGGCGCCCTCTTTATCGACGCACGGACCGGCCCGGAGTTCAAGGAGTGCGCCATTCCGGGCGCGGTGAACCTCCCCGCCCGGCCCGAACCCCTGTCCCGGAGAACCCTGCAGGAGCGTCTTGTGCTTTTTGAGCGCGAAGTGGAGCCTGTAGTCTACGGTGACGGAGAGAGGCCCGACATCGACGAGATTCTGGCGCGCGCCCTCGTGGAGGCGGGCCATACCCGCAGAGCATACATACTCTCCGGCGGAATCGCCGAATGGGAGGCCATGGGCTTTCCGGTGAGGCGCGACTCCGGCGAGCCGCTGGAAGGACAATGAATTCCATGATGAACATGTTTAAGGGAATGGTCTACGGAAACGGAGTGACGGCGTTTTTCCGGATCGCCCTCGGCCTGCTGTTCGTCGTCTCCGGCGCCGAAAAGATGCTGGATCCGGCCGCCTTCGGAAAAACGGTGGGGATGTACGGCCTGCTGCCCGGCGAGCTCGTTCCCCTGGCGGCGCTGACCATCCCCCCGGTGGAGATACTGTCCGGCGGCCTCCTGGCGGCCGGGTACCGGATACGGCCGGCGGCCTTAATAGTCTCCGCAATGTTGGCCGTGTTCATGGCCGCCGTAGCGTACAATTACGCGCGGGGCTTAAGATTCGACTGCGGATGCCTGGGGCTCGCCCGCCTTGGATTTGACGAGCAAATCGGACCGGCCGTCATGGCGCGCGACCTTTTTCTGCTCGCCGTCTCCACAATGCTGTACAGGGCGAAGAAGCACACGGCCTCTATTGAGTCCTTCGCCGAGCGGGTGCGGCTCCACAATCTGTGAGTTGGCCGTGTAAGAAGCCCGGGCACATATACCTTCCATGCCCCTGGAGCCGCAGGCTACTTGAAGGTATTCTCCTCGCCGGGGAATTTCCCCTCCTTGACTTCGGCGTCGTAGCGCGTTATCGCATCCTTCACGATCTTGGCGAGGTTCGCATACTTTTTTAGATACTTGGGATTGTACCTTTCGTCCGTCCCCAGGAGGTCGTTTATCACGAGCACCTGCCCGTCCGTATAGCGCCCCGCGCCGATTCCTATGGTGGGGATCGTCAGGCTCTCGGAGATCTCCCGGGCCAGCGCCTCCGGAACCATCTCGAGCACAAGCGAGAAGGCCCCGGCATCCTCCAGCATTTTCGCGTCTTCCAACATTATGCGCCGCTTGTCCTCATCGCGCCCCTGTACGGTAAAACCGCCTAACTTGTGCACTGACTGCGGCGTAAGGCCAAGATGACCCATCACCGGAATGGAGGCCTTGACGAGAGCCTCCACCACATTCCGAAAATCGCGCCCCCCCTCGAGCTTGAGTGCGTTGGATCCGGTTTCCTTCATCACCCTGCCGCAGTTGCGCATGGTATCCTCGATAGAGACGTGATAGCTCATAAAAGGCAGGTCGCACACCAGAAATGTGTTCGGCGCGCCGCGGCGCACGATCTCGGCGTGATAGATCATCTGGTCGAGGGTAACGGGTATGGTCGTCCCATAGCCCGCCACCACGTTGCCCAGCGAATCGCCCACCAGGAGGCAATCGATCCCCGCCTGTTCCGCCAGCCGGGCGAAGGCGAAGTCGTAGCAGGTGATCATGGAGATGGGCTGCTTTTCGTTTTTGAATTTCTGGAAATCATTGATGTTTTTCAAGCGCTGCATCATACACCTCCCTGTAGGGCTTTCCCGTGGCGGGCTCCCTGAGCCCCGGGCTTATTTCCAGCAACTGCTTAAGCACAAATGGCCGCCGGACAATCTCCGGATGCGGGAGCCTTAACTCAACGGTGTCCATAGTCTCGCCCCCATAGAGGAGGAGGTCAAGATCAATTACGCGCGGGCCCCTGTGAAGGGTGCGGACGCGACCCATGGCGGATTCGATATCGAGCATGCTCCTTAAAAGCTCCAGCGGAGGGATGTCCGTCCTTACCATTACGATCTGGTTAAGAAAATCAGGCTGATCGGTCACATCCACGGCTTTTGTTTCCTCGATGGAGCTCTCGCGCAGAATATCGACACCGGGAAGCTCTTTAAGCATCCTTTTGGCGCGGGCGATGTTCCCTTTGCGGTCGCCTAAATTTGCGCCGAGACCAATGAACGCGGCGGCCATGCCTAGAGCCTGTCGCGATAATCGGGGCCGGACACCTCGACTATGGAACACATCTCCTTTAGGCGCGAGAGTATCCTTCCGCCCGATAGTTCCTTGAGCGTTTTGAAGGGATTGTTGTTCGAGGTGAAGATTGTGAACTTTTCGGCCTCATAGCGCGCGTCCACCAGGTTGTAGAGCGTTTCGGCCTCCCATGGGGAATCGCGCTGGACGCCGAAGTCGTCCACCACCAGCACGTCGACCTCGGCAAGCTCCCGCTCTATCCTGTTCGCCTCACCGTAGGTCTCGGACTCCGCGTTGAAGGTGGCGCGCAGCCGGTTGAAGAATGTCCGCGAGATCTTAATGAAGCGGCCCTCCACGGCGTGGCGCAGGATGAGCTCGGTGAGTATGATCGACGAGAGCAATGTCTTCCCGGTTCCCGGGTTGCCCCACAGGAAGAGCCCCTTTTTTACGTTTGGAAATTTTTTTACAAGGTCGTAGGCCGTGTTCTTGGCGTCGGAAGCCAGCTTGTGGATGGAGTCGTAGGAGTCGAAAAAGCGCCAGCGGTATTTTTTGTCGATCCCGGAGCGGGCGTAGATGGCGTTGATGCGGTCTATCCTCGCGCGAACGGAACGGCAGGCGCAGTCGCGGATCTCCCCGTTGTCGTAATAAAAATAGGGGGACTCGCCGCCGCATTTGCAGGAGGGAATGACGCACCTGGGACAGGGCGAGAGCGGGACCTCTCCCATCACCTCGAAGCCCGGTTCGTGAACGATGCCCGTATGTTCGCAGTAGGTGCAGAAACGTTCCGATGCCGGTTTCTGCCGCTGTCTGCTTTCTGTCGCCATTGTCGCGCCCCCAGAAGGATGTTCGCGCCGGCATTCGCGGGCGCATCGAAAGCTTGTGGCGCGAAAGGCCTCCTGTCAATCAAATATAGCGGCTAAATCGCCTTGGTCTACCGCAAATCCCAAGACTCACAGACCGGCCAACGAAGACCAAAACTTCCCCCGGCAGGCAGAGGGTTGCGCAACCGCCATTAAGCCTGGGCAAAAGAGGGCAGAATCCCCGAAATTAGCTTAATACCTGAGGACCCTCTTCCTCCGAGTGGTGAGGACATTCCCCAAGAGCGTCCTCGCCTCCCCCAATCACCGCTTTATGGTTGACCCATCCGGGCGAGGTAACTACTCTGGATACGCTGGAGCGGACGACCAAGCGCTCCCATTCCGTCGGAGGAACGGCCCAATGCTCTCGAAACTATTTCCGGTCATGGCGCTTTTCCTTATCCCCGGGCTTTACGCTTACGCCGGGGACGGCCAACCCGAGGTCATCGCATCGTTCGCCACCTCCATAGAGGACCAGGACGAGGCCGTGCGGCATAATATTCGCCTGGCCTGCTCGAAGCTCAACGGCCGCGTCATCCCGCCTAAATCGATCCTTTCGTTCAACGAAACCGTTGGCGAGGGCTCGATACGGAACGGCTACAGGAGCGGCGCCGTGCTGTACCGCGACGAGGTCCGTCACGAGCCCGGCGGCGGACTTTGCCAGGTCTCCTCGACGCTTTTCAATGCCCTCCTCGCCGCGGGCTGCTCGATCACCGAGCGCCATCGCCACTATCAGCCGGTGACATACGTCCCGCCCGGACTGGATGCCACGATTAAATACGGGAAAAAGGACCTCCGCATGCGCAACCCATACGAGCAGAGGCTTTTTATAGACGCTACAATGGACGGGAAGAGCCTCGCGATACGAATTCGGGCCGAAAGCCCTCCGCCGTTTCGGTACGAGCTTGTCGCGGAGGAGGAGGAGTCGGAGCATCCGGTCGAGGATGACGGCCGCCGGATTCGGGGCGGGATAACCGTAAACGTTTACAGAAACAAATACTCCGGCGATAGATTCGTCGAATCATTTCTGCTCTACCGCGACTACTATCCGGCGGTGTACCTTAAATGACGCGCCCCCTGATCATCGCCCTGGCCCTCCTCGCGCTCCGGCAGGCGCCGGCCGACGACCCGCTCCGCGAATGGGCGGATTATGCCCGCGGGCCCGGAGGGATCGAACTACGCGAGTGGATGCGCTGCGTCACACATGCAAGTCTTACCGGATCCGAATGCAAACGCCCGGCTCCTGCCGGCATTCCCCGTTATTACGGAAAGCTGGGGCTTTTTGTCACTTTCCAGAAGGGCTCGAGGGTGAGAGGATGTTTCGGCGCCTTCCACCACGTTTCGGACGACGCCGTGCTGACGCTTAAGGAATACATCGGCGGCGCCCTCTATGCCGACCCGCGCCACAGTCCGCTCGACATTGCGGAGCTCGAGGACACCGCGATAATCCTCACCGTGGCGGACGAGCCGGTATCCGTGGAGGATATAAATCGGGTTGATTTTTCCCGCCACGGGCTCATGATACAGTTCGAATCCGGCGAGAGGCTGGTGCTGGTCCCATCCGAAATAAAAAGCTGGGACCGACTCAATAGATTGCTTGGATCGAGAACGATAGTCCAGTGCGAAATATTCCGTGCGCTGACCATACGCTGAAGACGCGCAATATCATTTCCCGGAGAATACGGCAATGCGTTCCAGAATGAAAAAGGCTTCATCCATCTCCACGCTTGTAATACTGCTCGCGGGCGCGCTTGCGTGCGCCACGACCGGCCGCGAGGTATTGCCCGACGGCAGGACAGTTTACAAAAAGGCCGATTCGGCCGAGCTTTCCCGCGTCGAGGTGATAGAGGGAACGGTAGTGGACGCCGCGACGCGAAAGGGAATCCGCGGCGCGACCGTCGAGATAAAGAACGTTAACATGGGCATGGGCTACTACCGTCTCGAGACGGATTCGAGCGGAAGGTTTCGGATAGACGATTTCATAAAACACGTCCGCTACCGCATTGAGGTGAGCGCCGACGGATACGTGCCGTATGTCACGACCGAGTCGATCGCCTCGGGCAGATATTCGATCGAGCTTAAGCGCGAGGCCCTGCTTCAGGGCGTTGTCCGCGATTCGTCCGGAAAGCCCCTGTCCGGCGTGGAGGTCAGGCTCTCCGCGGAGAATGAAGGCGAATACGCCGAAACCGAACGCCGCCCCATCATTGGAACGAGTGATTCATCGGGCAGGTACTACTTCGCCCGCCTGGCCGAGGGTTCGTACTCGATAGCGTTTTCCAAAACCGGCTACATCGCCGAAACAGCCGTAATCCAGCGCCTTAAAAGCGGCGAGCGCTTCGATCTTCCTATGATGCTCTTCCGCCCGGCCTCCCTCTCCGGCGTCATTAAAATTCAGGACGTGGACAGTCCGGCCGTTAACATGAATATCACCCTTAAGGGAAGGGTAGTCCACGGCGCGGTCTCGTATCACGACGGAAGCTACCGGATAGACGACATCAAACCGGGCACCTACTCGGTTTCGCTTTCGCACGAGGGCTTCTACGCCTATAACACCCCGCCGATCGCCGTCAAGGAGGGCATGGAGATAAAGGGCTTCGATTTTACCGTGAGGCCCAAGGAGCCCCAGGTTCAGGTGTACGCCTATCGCTATACCTTCGCGCCCGGGATGAAGGTCGAATTAAACATAAAGGCCATCCGCCTCGAAAAACTGCGGGCCCGGATCTACCGGGTCCCCATGGGCGTGGTGCTGTCCGGCCGCGTCGACGCCAATACGCTCGACGTCCGCGCGGCCAAACTGGCGAGCCTGCGCGAGTGGGAGTTTCCGATCGAGGACTTCCAGCCCTACGAGTGGCGCTACCAGTCCATGGACTTAAGCGAACCGCTGCCCGCCGGGGCATACTGCGTGGAGGTGTCCGGCGCCGGGCGCGCCGTCGACCGCAAGTTCTTCACCGTAACCTCGACCGGGCTTGTGGTCAAACGCTCGCGCGAATCCATATTCGCCTATGTCACAAGCCTCGTGACGAACGACCCCGTGGCCAACGCGTCGATCACGGTGTTCGACAACACCCCGGTGAAGAGGGAGGAGCGCGAACGCCGCGAGGCTACGAAGCCGCCGGAGCGCCTGGAGGACCTGCCGGTCAGGATAGTGCACCGCGGAAAGACCGACGCCTCGGGCGTATACCATCATAAGCTCAAGAGCGACCAGCACCTCTCCGTGCTGGCGGTGGCCCCCGACAACAGCTACGCCTTCGCCAGCACCGGCTCACCCTATTCCTTCGCCAGGGAGGAAACGAAGTTCTTTATCTATACCGACCGTCCCGTATACCGCGCGGGCGATACTGTGCACTATAAGATAATCGCCAAAAAGCGGGAGAAGCGCTTCTCCATGCTCGCGTCGACGCCGGTTCGTTACGAGATCCGAAACGCGCAATTCGACGAGACCGTACAAAGCGGAAGCGCAAGGCTCGACGAGTGGGGCACCGCGAGCGGTTCCATAAAGCTCGATGACAAAGCGCGTCTGGGCGAATACCGGATACAGGCCGGCGAATCGGCCGACAGGATGTACGGCATGGGGAGCTTTTACGTGGAACAATACCGAAAGCCCGAATTCCGGATCGACATCACCCCCGCCCGTCCATACTTTATCAACGGCGACACGGCGGAATTCCGTGTCGACGCCAAATACTTCTTCGGAGCTCCGCTCAAGGGCGCGCTAATCAAATACCGCTTTTACGAGAACCGCCTGCGCGACACCGACACCACCTATTGGTGGGAGGAGGATTACGGCCCTGGCGAAACCTACAATCGGATAAAGCTGGAGGGCGAACGCTACCTGGACGACAACGGCGTGGCCGCGCTCAGGCTCTCCTGCGGAAGCTTTCCGTACGATCGCGAGATAACGCTGGAAGCCACCATAGTGGACAGGACGAACGTCAGCATCACCTCCCGCGCAAGCGTAAAGGTGGGGCGCGGGGACTTCTATATCAAGATCAACCCGACGCAGGCCTTCTTTGCGGACGACGAAAGAAAAATTGTGGAGATAAGGACGATCGCCCACGACGGCACGCCAGTAAGCGCGCCTGTCGAGCTCAAGGTGCTTCGCTACATCTGGAAGCCCTGGCAGCGCGTTTACGTGCACGACAAGGCGCCAGTGTTCGAGCGCAAATTCAATACGGACGCAAAGGGCTTCTACCGGCTCGAGCTTCCAAAGAAGTTCGATCTCTATGGCGAATTCGACATACTCGCCACCGCGAGCGACCGCAAAGAGAATCTGATCACCGCTTCGCGCGTGGTGTGGGTGTACAGCTCTCTCGGCGCGCGCGTGGACTCGCGCTTCAAAAATCTCGAGCTCTCCGTCGACAGGTCCACGCTCGACAGGCCGGGCGAGGTCACCTGCCTTCTAAAAAGCCGGTTTCCGGACGCCTATGTTTGCCTTACCGTGGAGGGGCGCGACGTCTACGAAAAGAGGGTGGTGCGGATGAACGGAAACGTCATGCCGGTAAAAATGCTCATTAAGGAGGAATACGCGCCCAACTGCTTCATCACCGCCACCATGCAGCGGGGACGCGCTCTCTTTACAGGCACGGCCGGGGTGACGCTTCCCGACGCCGATACGCGTATCATGATAAGCATAGCCCCGGCGAAGGAGAAATACATGCCCGGGGAAAAGGCGACCGTGCGCCTTAAAGTGGACGACGAAAACGGCAGGCCTCTTCGGGCCGACCTCTCCCTCGGCGTGGTGGACGAGGCGATCTACTCCATACGTAGAGACCACACCCCCAAAATGCTCGACTTTTTCTACGCGAAGATCTCGAACTGGGTGCTCACCAATTACTCGTATCCCATCACCATGCTTGCCGGCGCCGCCAAGGACGGCAAGGTGAAGGTGCGCGAGAAATTCGAGGACACCGCCTTCTGGAAGGCGAATATACGCACGGGCTACGACGGGCGGGCCGAGGTGAGCTTCGACCTTCCCGACAACCTGACCACCTGGCGGCTGACGGCGCGCGGACACGACCCGGCCGGACGCGTCGGCGAACGCACCGCCGAACTCCTGGTTACCCAGGACCTCATCGCGCGCCTCGGCAAGCCCCGCTTTATGGTGGAGGGCGACACCGTAGGCCTGGTCGGAATAGTAAACAGCAACACTACGCGCGGGCTTCCGGATGTGGCCACCGAACTTAAGGCCGACGGCTCGACGGTGCGGCCGGACGAGTCGGTGCGCATCAGCCTGCCCGCGTTCGGCTCGGCGCGCGCCTATTATACGATAAAAGCGCCCGAGGGCGGCGACAGAATTAAGCTTCTCTTTACGGCCACCTCCGACGCCGCCGCACGCGACGCTCTCGCGCTCACCATACCGATCCAGAGCCGGGGCGTGCCCTACTCGCTCTACGGCGCGGGCGACATGGCCGAAAACAGGACCGTAGCTCTTAAGCCTCCCCCCCAGGCCGATGACTTCGATTTCGTTCCATCCGAGATGGTCATATCGCTGAATCCCGGGCCGATTACGCGCCTCGTCAAGGCTTCGAAGTACCTTGCGGAATATCCATACGGCTGCGTGGAGCAGAACATCAGCCGTTTCCTGCCGCTGCTCACCCTTAAGACGCTCCTCGCCAAAAAGGGCATGGATGGGCTTTTAAGCGGCCTCAAGGTGGAGGAATTGACGGCCACGGGCCTCGAGAACGTACAGCGCTCGCAGAACGACGACGGAAGCTGGGGATGGTGGAGCGGCGACCGCGGAAACGAGTTCCTTACCTGCTACGCGCTTTACGCGCTTCACACTGCCCGACGGCTCGGCCGAACGGTAGACGCCAATCGCGTGGAGAACGGCCTGGAGGCCGTCGGACGGATGCTCGCGGCGGCCGGCGACGACCACGACGCCGCCGCGCACCTTCTGTACGTCTACGCGCTCCATGGGAGATGGAGCGACCCCGCCTTCAGGGACATATCGGGGCGCCGAAACCCCACTGCCTACACGCTCGCGTACCTTGTGCGCGCAGCCGCTCTGGGCCGAAATATACGGAACCTTCCGGCCCACGAAAAGGAACGCATCGAATCGACCCTGCCGCGCGCGATAGACGCGCTACGAAATATGCAGAAGCGCGACGGCCGCGGCATATACTGGGAGGCCCAGCCATCGCACGCCTGGGGCTGGCAGGGCGGAAGCGTGGAGCTTACCGCGCAGGTGCTCGAAACGCTCGTAATCGCGGGGGACCGCTCGCCGATTCCGTCGCAGATACTAAGCTCGCTCTCCAGGCGCGGAATGGACGACCGCTGGAACTCGACCAAGGAGACCGCGGCCGTCATACTGGCCTCGTGCCGCCATCTGGAGGTCTCGGGCTTCGGCGGCGCGGAGAGAGGCAGGGCGTCCTTTTCGCTCGACGGAAAGCCGGCCGCCTCGATCGACTACGACACCTCTTCCATGAAGGAGCTCTCGGCGCTAACGCGGCGCGTCAGCCTATCTCCGGCGGATGCGGCCAGGGCGTACACCCTAACGGCCGATGGAAGCGCCGGAAGCGAGGTGAGTTTCGACATTACGCTCCGGGGCAACCTGTATTTCAAGAGCTCCGGACTCATGTCGCTCTTTAAGTCCGAGGAGCGCGGCATCCGCGCGCTCGAAAACGGCATAGGGCTTTCGCGCAGCTTTCACGCGGTCACCCGCGTACGGGACGTCAACAACAACGAGTACATGGTGCCGCAGGCCATCTCCAAGAGCGCGCCGGTCCGCGTGGGGGACGAGATACTGGTAAAGCTTCGCTTCCGCGCACAGGACGACTTCGAATACCTGGTGCTGGAGGACTACCTCCCGGCGGGTTTCGAGGTCGTTATGAACGACGCCTACGGCGACTACGGCCCATACTCCCACGTCGAGCGGCGGGATAATCGAATGGTGTTCTTCTTTACACGCGTACGCAAGGGGGAAACCTGCGAGATAGGCTACATTATGCGCGCGGAGCTTCCCGGGAATTTCCTCGTAAAACCATCCCGCGTGGAATGCATGTACGAGCCCTCCATACAGGGATGGGCGGTTCCGGCGCGATTCACGGTGGAGAAGAAATAGGAGTGCCGCTCAAGCGCGGCACTCCGCCGCGGCCTCCAGGCCCCTTGCCTTGTAGTAAGGGATGATGATGATTTGATACAGAAACGAAAAAATGACATACGCGATTCTGGTAAACATAACACGCCTCCGGTATAATAATTCCGGCCCACCCCCCGGGGGATTTTCCGTCCCGGTATATTATGAGTGAGCGCTCACTCATAATATACCGACGTTCCGCCCCAATGTCAATAAAAAAAAGGGGAATGGCCGCGTTCGCGGCGTTTTTTCTCATCGCACTTGCGGCCCCCAAAAGCCCCTGCCGCATATCCGCCGGAGAGCTTGCCGCGGATCGCCTCATTCGCGTAAACATCCTCTCCAAACCCCTGCGCCTACTACAGGAGGGAAAGATTGACCCGGTGCGCCTGAGCTTTCCGGAGGGCGCCCGCGTCGAAGAGCCTCGAGGCAGCATTGGCCCGCCGATAAGAGAGGCACGCATAGAGCCCTTGCCGGGGGGATGGGGCCTTTCGACCGATATCGGCGATTTCAAAGGACAGTTCTCGCTCGTGATGTACACCTGCGGCCCGGACCGCTCGTTCGAGGCCCGGGTGGGCAACGAACTCCGGCGCTACCCCCTCCCTCTAACCATCCGGGCCGGGGCGGGTAAAATCGAACTCGTCGTTACGGAGAGCCTGTCGCGCTATGCGCTCGACGCGGCCCGCGCCGAATATGGCCCCGTGCCCCCACATTCGGAGGAGGCGCTTGACGCGCTCGCCCTTCTCATCGCCGTTAGGCTAAAGGGCCCACGACGCGCCCACGAAGGCTTCGACGCGTGCGACCTTGCCCACTGTGTCGTATACCGCGGGCTCGCCGGCCCCGCAGACGCCCACGCGCATGCATGGCGCATCGATCCCGGTTCTCTTCCGTGCGGCGCGCACTTCCACGCCGTATGCGGGGGCCGCACCCTGGGCGAACGCGTCTTCGGCCGCGCCGGGGCCTCCTGCGGCGGAGTGAGCGACCGTCTCGTCGAGACCGCAACGGCCCTCTGCGGGCCGGGGGACTGGAGGGCCAGGATAGGGGCCGCGGAGCTTCCTCCCATCCTGTCCATCCGCGACACTACACAAAAAGCCGGAGTTACGCTCCAAATCGACGAGCCTTCGCGCCGGGTGGACATCCGTTACGGGGGCTCGCTCTACAGCTTCGCCGCTGAGGATTTCCGGCTGCGCGTTAACCGCCGCAAGGGGTGGAACTTTCTAAAAAGCAACGATTACATAGTCGAGACCTCCTCCGAAGCGAACGAAAAGGCCTTTGTCTTCACCGGGCGCGGCAGCGGCCACGGGGCGGGGCTCTGCCAGCACGGGGCCCTGGAGCTCGCGCGGCTCGGATTTTCGCGATACGAGATACTTGCCCACTATTACCCGGGCATCCGCTTCGAGCGCGGGGACGCACGGGTGAGCGTTTCGCCGCCGGAGGTCTCGTATGTGCTGTTCGACACGGCAAGCGGAGCGATAACGGAGGCAAGCCACCCGGCCTTCGAACACCGAAAGCTTCCGGCCGGGTCGATCTTCAAGCTCTTCGTCGCGCTCCACTGCGCCGTGGAGCGGCCCGACCTATTCGACGCATACCGATACCGCTGCGCCGGGCGCGCAGGCCCTCCGCTTCCGGAGCGGTGTTGGACTCCCGAGGGCCACGGAGAAACCGGCATGGAAGGGGCGCTGGCCAATTCCTGCAATCTCTTCTTCGCATCGCTCCATTCCGAGATCGGCATGGCCTCCCTCCGCCGCTTTTGCGCCTCCCTTGTTAAGGCGGGAATCCGCGTGGAGCTTCCGCCCGTCTCGGGGCCCGACGAATTCGCCAGGCTTCTCGCCGGGCTCGATTACCGGGTGAGATTTTCGGTGCGCGACGCGATCGCGCTCGCGCGCCTCGTATACCCGGACGCCCCCCCTAATCCCGCCCTTCGCCTTTCCGGCGAGCGGCGGGACATCATCGCCCGTGCGCTGTTCCAGACCATGATATCGGGGACCGCCGGGAACGATATGGCAAAACGCCCGGCCGATGCCAATGCGGCCCCGTGGGGCAAAACGGCGACGGTGCTCTCCGGAAGCAACAGGCTGGCCGGCTACGGGCTCTTTCTGGGGGGCGCGGGCGACCGGGCCGTATTCGTGGCACTAAGGGGCGGCACGGGCGCGAGGGCCGCACAGGCGGCTCTCGGCATCCTCGGGCGGACGAAAGGCGCTTTATCCGAAAAAAAATGAATTTTATCCCGCGGCGGACCGATATATTCCATATATACGTCCATGCGCACGCATATATCATTCACCGGATAAAGAGGTTCTTTATGAGACGAGCAATTACATCCATGAGGCTGATAACCGGAACGGCTATCCTGGCCTTCATTGCCGCGTTTATGCCGCTATATGCCCAGGAGGCCCCCAAGGCCCCTGCGGAGGGCAAGAAGGAATCGGCACAGCCGGTCGAGGACATCGGCGGCTGGCGCGTAAAGGACTTCAAACCATACGTACAGGCCATGCGCGACCTCCAGAAGCTAAGCCGCGAATACGCGGAGAACCTTTTAAAAGTGGCCATAGATGAATATTCAACGGGCCTCGACATCCTCGAAGACATGGAAAACGAGGTCGCCAAGCTCACCGCCGCCAACAAGGACAAGAAGAACCTTAACGAGCGCTGGTACTGGCAGGAGATCGACCGTAAAAACCAGGAGGCAAGGCAGATAGCGAAGCTTCGCTACGACGCCAAGATGAAGGCGGTCACCTTCTTTACCAGGTCAATCAACAAGCTCGACGAGGTCCAGTTCACCGAGGTGCGCAAGGACCAGAAGTTCGTAAACTTTCAGTCGAGGCTATACCAGGTATACGTGTCCTGCCAGTATGACGTACAGAACCTGAAGCCCTGCATTCCCATCCTCGAGCGCTATATTTCCCTCACCGAGGCGAACAGCAAGGACGTGTGGGCGTACCGCTATCTCACCAGTTGCTACGGCTTCATGGAAAACATGGTGGGCAAGTTCCGCCTCGGGTCCGAAGAGGAGGCGCTTAAGTACAAGCAGCTTAAAAACCGCAACATGCTCAAGGCGACCGAAATGCAATATGGCGTGGATTCGCCGGAGTACAAGCACATCCAGGAGATCGTCGAAACCGACGAGAAGAAGACCGAGCAGTTGAACGATTTTAAATAGATGTCCGACAGGGCCATATTCCAAAGAGGCGATGATAGCGATCATCGCCTCTTTCGTTTTTCAGCATGCCGATGGAGCGCGAGCCTCCGCACATCCCCATCCGCCGGTCGAGGATTCCCGGACTTCCGCTTCGAGAAGCGTCGCACCGCTCCATAATGCGTGGAGGTCCGGGGCGGGAATTAGTCGACAACCGGCGACGCGCTCACCCTGTACGAGCGCCCGTCGAAACTGATAGACACCTTCAGAACGATCCCCTCCGGGACAAATAGCCGCATGGGCTCCGGCTGAAGGATGTTGTTCGCCCTCTCGTAGCGCTCCCTTTTTAGATTGAGCTCCCAGCGCTCGGGCGCAAGCACCATGTACTCCCCGGCCGCAACGGATTGCCTGAACACGCGGCGCGTTTCGGCGGGGCCGGTGTCCGTGCGGCCTGCATCCCTGCCGTTTATCATCACCCGGTAAAAAATCATCCGGCCGGATGGGGGCCCTATCGTATCATCGACGGCCTCCAGCTCGAGATTATGAGTGGTCGGCGCGCGATAGGCGGCGGTCTCGGAGTACCGGTAAACGGCCCTGGCCGCGACGGCATCGATTATCTCGGTATGCTCCCCGTCCGATATGATGAAAAGCCGGCCATCCGCGCAGTCGCCAAATTTTGCCCCGATCCCCGGAAGGAGCGGTATTTTTGTATCCCCTATGGCGCAGCGAAGGCCATCGCCCCCGCGCTCCAGGAGGACCGGCCGGCCGTCGTAGAGGGTGAAATCGTACACTCCGGGCGCTTCACGCACTTCGCCGCTGTTGATGTCGCCCGCATACAGGGTCCCCGCGCCGTTCTTCTCCGAGGCATACAGGGCGTATATCGTGTGGCCCGAACCGCGCAGCCGAGTCGGCTCTCCGCCCGCCACATCCAGCGGGAGCTCCGCCGGGGATGCGGCGCCGGGGGACCAGCGGCCGGCAAGTACCCGCCCCTCTTCGGCGCGCACGTAGAATACCGCCCCATTCTCCACGACATACCGGGTCACCCCCGGACCGATTGGAAGGGGCGTAAGTCCGCCGTCGTCCACGGAACAAAGAGCGCCGCCCCCGAGGAGCGCGTAGGTTTTTCGTTCTCTTTCGGCCGCGGAAGCCGTTGAGGGAATCAGGAGAATGCACGCCGCGGCGGCAAAGGACACAAGCGGGAGGGCAAACGGGGCGATGCTACTGTAGTTTTTCAAGGATATCGGCGAACTCCGATTTGTATATCCGCGCGCCGAGGGCGCTCTGTTCTTCGACGATCTCGTTCAGTATCTCGGGCGTGGTGAGGGGGTTGATGGTGACCGCGCGGAGCACCACGATCTTCTGCGGATTGTAGCGAGTGGATTCCATCATGGTGCGCGACACGAAGCTGTTGTCCTCCTGGCGGATGGCCCTGTGGAGCTCGATATTCAGGTCGTTCAGGGCCTCGTTTATGCGCCTGAGGCGCTTGAGGAGCTTGGTTACGCGGTAGGGATCGGCCTCGGAGTCGATATCCCGCATGAGCGCGTCGAGGCGGGGCCGTATGCCCCTGGGCACGTAGCGGTAATTGAATATGAAAATCTCCGGAACATTCATCGCCTCGAAGTCGGGGTGACGCGTAATGATGTCCCTTAGCGCGCCGGTTATCTCGAAGGCGTGGTCGAACAGTATGCGAAAACCCTCCTTGCCGAAGATCTTAAAGGTGACCCAGGGCTTCAGGCAGGAGAACGGACGTGAGCCCTCCACGGTAAAACGCCCCTGGTCGACGGAGTCGGGGCGTATAATGTAATTGGAGGCGTGCTTGATGTAGTTTAGAGCCGTTTCGTTTCGAAAGAGCACCATTCCCATCGAGAGCGGCGAGTACATCAGCTTGTGCGCGTCGAAGGTCACCGAATCGGCGCGATCGATGCCCTTGAAAAGGTGGCGATACTTGTCGACGATAAGCAGCGCCC
The DNA here is from genome assembly GCA_002069125.1 of Spirochaetes bacterium ADurb.BinA120. GTDB lineage: Bacteria > Spirochaetota > UBA4802 > UBA4802 > UBA5368 > MVZN01. The sequence continues at coordinate 3,767 of MVZN01000029.1, read as the reverse complement.
CTCCCCATGCCGCGTCGACATGGAAGTAGGTGCCGTTCTCGTCGGCGATGCGCCTAAGCTCGACGAGATCGTCGATATTGCCTGTTTCGGTCGTTCCGGCAATCCCGATTATCGCGACGATCTTCGTCTTTTCGCCGGGCCGCTCGTTCCGCTCCCTGATTCGCGCGCAGACCTGGCGAAGGCGCGCGATATCGATCCGGTTTCCCGCATCGACCGGAATCTTGATCACGTTGTGGTTTCCCAACCCGAGGATACGCGCGATCTTTTCGATTGAATAGTGCCCGCGCGCCGACACCAGGATAACGGCCCTTTCGCAGTTATAATACCGGTACGCGTCGTAGATGCCGGCCTTGCGGATACCGGGGAAGCGCCCGCTGGCCGGGAAGGCCTTGTTGCGAGCCACCATTAGCGCGGTAAGGTTGGCCATGGTGCCGTCGAGCGTCACGTTTCCCAGCGCTATGCGGTGGTTCTGCACATGCGTGCGGTAGAAGTTCGGCGAACGGTCGAAGATGAGCCGGTGTATCCAGGCGATGAGCTCCCGCTCCAGGAAGGTGGAGGCCTTGGCGGTCTCGATTTTCACCTGGTTCTGGTTGAGGGCCGCTATAATCATCTCCAGAAGGATCATGAAATAGGGGATGGCGCTTGTCATGTGCCCGATGTAATAGGGGTTTCCCACCTTCACCGAATGGGCGATGACCTTGGACTTGATCTCGCCCAGGATATCTTTAAGAAGGCTTGGATGGCGCGGTATCTCCATCACCGAAAAGATTTTTGCAAGCTCGGGAAGCGATATCTCGCTGTGAATTCCGCCCTTGGATTTGAAGAATGTGTGGATGAGGTCGAGGAGTTCGTGACCGAATTCCAGGAACTTGTCCGGGGAATCCGGCATGATAAACAGCTTGCGCAGATGCTCGAGGTCGGCCCGAACCTCTGTCGTTCGTTTTTCCTCAATCGCTTCGAAGAGCTTCATGGTGTCCGAACGCCTGCCAGGGAGTCTGGAAATGGGAAGGCCCTTTCGCCGCACGGCCCCCGCCCATAAAATTGATCAAATTCATTTTTGCAAGTACTTTTACAATGGCGCGCCTGTATTCCGGCCCGGCGACGGCGGCGGGAAACACGGCGCGACACCCTTGCGCGCGTTAATCCAAAATGTAGCAAATACACCGAAAACATTCCAAAAAAGGGCCCTCCATAAGCGCGCCTCCAGGGAGGACTCGTCCGAAAATCCGGATTTCCGGCCCTTTGGTTCTCTCATCCGTACATACTCGCATACTCCTCGGAAATCCGGTGATCGAATGGCGCGAAGGGATATGAAAAAGGATTGACAGCTAATTTACTTTTTTATTGGATAGTGGAATACTTAAACAATTGGAGTCAGGAGGGCCGAATTGTGCTTTTCTCGGATGACCAGGTAAATCAGACAAGCGAGATCCTCAAATCGATCGCCCATCCCATCCGTCTCAAGATCCTCTGTTTTCTCATGGACGGAGAAAAGACCGTTGGCGAGATAGAGAAGGAATTTGGATCGTCCATCTCCAACATCTCCCAGCACCTCACCGTGCTCCGGAAGATATACATGGTAAACCGGCGCAAGGAAGCCAATTTTATGTTTTACTCGATCAGCGACCCCAGGATCTCCGAGCTCCTCGGCACCCTCAAGCACCTCTACTGCTCTGAACACTGAAACTGCACTCAGTAAACCTTGAGTATCCTCCGCGTATTGAAATAGCGGTCCTCGTTTCGCATGTAACAGAACGCGTGAATATAGGTCCTGTTCCCCTGGCGGACGACCTCCTTGGGGAGGATGCGCCTCGTGGTAACGCGCCCGCTCTCGTCCATATATCGGATCTTTACGACGTCTCCGATGTAGATGTCGTTGCCCAGGTTCATTCGGCGCTTCTGCTTGCGCGAGAGCTGGGGCTGCATGGCGTCCCCATGCAGGCGGGTAAGGTCTTTCATGGTCCAGCTCCCGTCCGCGTCGTGAAAGCGCACTATCCTACGGAACACCTCCATGCACGAGCGTGCGTCGGCAAGCGCGCGATGATGGCCCGTACTCTCGATATCGAGCCTGGCGCAGAGCGTTTCCAGCCGGTAGTTGGGAAAATTTACAAAGGTCTTGCGCGACAGGCGCACGGTGTCGTAGGCCGAAAGCGGCGGAACGCCGAGCTCGGTCCTTTTAAAGGCGACCTCGAGGAATGTAAGGTCGAAGCGCGGGTTCTGTATTACCAGCGTCGCGTCCCCCATGAAGGTCTTAAGCTCCGGCAATACCGCGTCCATGCGCGGCGCCCCGCACACCATATCGTTGGTTATGCCATGGATTTCGGTGGCGCTCTCGGGTATCTCCTGGTCCGGATCGATGAGGGTGGAGAAGGTGTCGAGCGTTTCGTCGAGCGTGAAGCGGACCATGCCGATTTCGACTATGCGATCCAGCGCCGGATTCACGCCGGTTGTCTCGAAGTCCAGCGTGCAGAAGACCGCCTCGCTGAGCATCGTGTATTCGTTGACCATAAAGAACGGATTCCTTTCAAGGAGCTTCGCCCGGTGCTTCGCCTGCGGGACGCGCGCCGAAACCACGCGGCTCGATCAGAACTCTCCGATCAGCCTGACCTCCGGCTCGAGCGTCACTCCATATATAGTATACACCTTTTCGCGGATTATTTCAATAAGCCCTCGTACGTCCGCAGAGCTGGCCCCTCCCGCGTTGATGATAAAATTCGTGTGCAGCTCCGATACCATGGCCCCGCCCACGCGCCGCCCCTTGAGCCCTGCGTCGTTTATAAGCTTCCATGAGAAGCGACCGTCGGGATTTTTAAACACCGAGCCTGCGGACGGGTAGTCGAGCGGGTGCTTTTTCGCCCTCTCGTCGAGAATTTCCCTTATACGTTGCCTTAGCGCATCCGGGTCGTCCGCTCGGCGCAGCCTGAACCATCCGGCCGTTATTACCGCGCCCTCCTCCACGTCGAGGCGCCGGTAGCGCGCCATGGAGGGGGTCACCTCGAGCCGTTTCACTTCGCCGGCGGCGTTTACATACTCGATTCTATTCAGAATATCCGCAAAATTTCCGTCCACGGTCCCGGCGTTCATGATGATGCCGCCGCCCATGCAGCCGGGAATCCCGGCCATAAACTCCATTCCGGCCAGGCCCTCCCCGGCACAGGCCGTAACAAATTCTTTTTTGCAAAGAGAGGCCGATGAGAGGACCGAATCACCCTCTATCGAAAGCCCCGACTTTCCAAGCGAGTCCGCCGATACGCACACCGTTACGCCTCGAATTCCCCGGTCTCCAACCAGCAGGTTGGATCCTCCGCCGATAACGGTGCGCGGAAGGCCGTGCTCCGTGCATATACGGACGAGCTCGGCGAGCTCCCCCACCCCGGAGGGTATTACCATAACGTCGGCCGGGCCGCCGGTCCTGAACGTGGTGTGTCTGGCAAGCGGCTCGTCGATAAAGACCTCGCCCAATGGCTCGAAGCGCCTTATAATATCCGCCGAGATTCGGGTTTTCATACCGAAACACAATCGGTAAATGGGCGGCTTTTGTCAAAGAGAATCTGTCCTTTCTTTTTCAGCGCGGGGAAATAGGATTCGCATGGAGCCCCATGCGTGCTATGGCGCTCCATGCCCGGCTGGGTTTTATGAGCTGTCGAAAGTTCAAAGTTGAAAGTTGAAAGCTCGGCCATCGGCATTAACATAAACCCCCTCCGGGGGTGGCGCAGAGCGCCGGGGGATAACAGTCGAAAGTCAAAAGTTCAAAGTTGAAAGTTGAA
>MVZN01000028.1 GCA_002069125.1 Spirochaetes bacterium ADurb.BinA120 | reverse complement strand
CCGACAGCGTGGTCTGCGTGACGTAGGCGAGCCGCTGCGGGTCGCGCACCTGCAGCGTCGCGACGTCGTCGACGGTCTCGACGAGGTAGATGCCGTCGTCGGCCTGCCCCATCGTGCCCGCCACCTCGGGATGCCCGGCGTGTCCGATCATGACCAGCTCACGGCCGCCGCGGTGCATCTTCGCGACCTCGGTGTGCACCTTGGTCACCAGCGGGCAGGTCGCGTCGACGGCAATCATCTCGCGGCGCGCGAAGGCGCTCAAGCCGCTGGAGAAGCGCATGGCCGAGATGGAGAAGCTCATAGCCGAGGAGGAGTCCGCATCGGCGGCCGAGCACGAGGCGCTCGTAGAGGCGTCGCAGGCGGGAGACGGCGGCCTCATCGCATCGCTTTCGAAATCGGCGCACGACCGAGCCGAACGTATCGACGCGCTCTACGAGGAACTGGACGGTTTTACACGGCGCTACGAGGACCTGTCGACGCAATTCGATGTAGAGCTCGCCGCCCTCGGAGGGGAGGGGGCGGCATGAGACGGGCGGCTCCGGTACGACCGGCTTGACTGAGCGGCTTGCAAATTCCATTCCGCTCAAAGCCGATAATCCCTTGACTTCCCGGAATGAGCCTGTAGGCTTTGGCGGCCATCAAAACATATCAGCAGGGGGTCGCCATGAGTGAATACAAGTACTATCTCGTCGAAAAGAAGCCGCCGCTGGCCTGGGTGTACCTCAACCGGCCGGAGAAAAAGAACGCCATGAATCCGCCCGCATGGCTCGAAAGCCCCGCGGTGTTCGCCGACCTGGACAACGACCCGGACATCCGCGCGATCGTCCTCGCCGCAAAGGGGCCTGGCTTTTGCGCCGGCATCGACCTCGTCGAGATGAGCGGGTTCGTTTCCGAAATCGCCGACCAGAACCAGAAGGGCGGAACCAAATGGAAGTTCATCCCGAAAATCTACCAACTCCAGGAGACCATGACCTGCATAGAGCGCTGCCGCAAACCCGTCATTGCCGCGGTGCACGGCATCTGCATAGGGGCGGGGCTCGACATGATAACGGCCTGCGACATCAGGCTCTGCTCCGAAGACGCGGTCTTTTCGCTCCGCGAGGCCGCGGTCGGCTTTGTGGCGGATGTCGGCGTTCTCCAGCGCATTCCGCATATCGTGGGCCAGGGTTACGCGCGCGAGCTCGCCTACCGGGCCAACAATATCACCGCTAAGCGCGCGAAAGAGATCCTTCTGGTCAACGAGGTGTACAAGGACCAGGCGACGCTCATGAAGGAGGCCGAGGCCATGGCGCTCGAGATAGCGGGGAACTCTCCGCTCGCGGTACAGGCGTCCAAGGTCGTGCTGAACTACGGTATCGGTAAGACTGTCGACGACGGCCTCAAATACGTCGCCTCGATGAGCGCTAACATCGTTCCCTCCGACGATCTCTTCGAGGCCTTTACGGCCTTTTCGGAGAAACGAAAGCCCAGGTTCACCGGGAAGTAGGCCGGGGCACAGGATGAAGTGAAGAGGGCGGCCGAAAAGGCCGCCCTCTTTAGGCCCGCATCCCTCAATAGACTTGTTGCATAACTGACCGGGAGAGCCCTTTTCCCTCCACCTGCGGCGGGGGGAAACTTCGATCATTCCGAGTTTGGCAACAACACTAATTTAATAACGTCCACCGGAGAGACGCTCTTGAGCTGTGGCGGGTGGCCGGATTGTGAGTGAGAAATATGAAAATGGATTGCGCCGAGCTCGGGGCGAGTCGTATATTTGAGTCATAAAGCCCGAGGAATTGCGCCCAATGTATTTTATCGCAGCCATCATCCTTATAGCCGTTGTCCTGATGGCGGCCCTGTTCAGACAATGGAACATGCCGCTCATCATAATAGCCCTGGGAATGGGGATCGTTTTCGGAAGCGACGTGACCGGCCTGGTCTACTTCGACGACGCCCTAATAACCCAGAAGCTGGCCAATTTCGCTCTGATCTTCATACTCTTCGCCGGGGGCTACGGGACCAGGCGCGAGGACCTAAGACCGGTAGTTGTCCCCTCCCTTTCGCTCGCCACGCTTGGAGTGCTGATTACGGCCTTCGTGTCCGCCGCCGCCTTTCATCTGCTGCTGGGCTGGGAGCCGCTCAATGCTATCTTGATGGGCGCCATAATATCCTCCACGGACGCCGCGGCCATATTCTCGATTCTTCGGACCCGCCCCATAAAACAGCGCATAGCGTCCATAACCGAGATAGAGTCCGCGGCCAACGACCCCATGGCCATCATAGCCACGACATTTATCGTTCACCTCTTTGTGGCCGGAGCCGGCGGGCCCCTGAAAACCGCGATGACTTTCGCGTGGCTTCTGCTGGGCGGAATAGGGATCGGATTGATCGTCGGCAGGATAGGATGCTTGCTGTTCGAGCGGATCAAATATGTCGATAGGGGATATTTTTACATACTGACCATAGGCGTCATCCTCCTTGGCTTCGGGGCCGCGGACCTGCTCGGCGCGAGCGGGATGCTATCCGCCTTCTTCGCCGGATTCGTGATGGGTAACGGCAAATTCCCCTATAAAACCGGAGTTTCGACTTTCGTGGGCGCGTTATCGAACATCGCCAATGTCGCTCTTTTCGTCCTGCTGGGACTTCTGGTTTTTCCCGGAGAATTTATCCAGATACTGGTGCCGGGGGTTGCCGTATTTCTGGTAATCACCTTTATCGGGCGTCCGGCCGCCGTATTGGTGTGCACCATGTTCCAGAAATTTAACTGGCGGGAGAGGGCTTTCCTGAGCTGGAGCGGAATACGCGGCGCGGTCCCGATAGTGCTTGGGACTTATCCCGTGGCCGCCGGGATAGACAACGGACACCAGATTTTCAATACGGTTTTTTTCGCGGTCGTGCTGTCCGTAATTGTGCAGGGAACGACGATCGGCAGGCTCGCCGGTCTTCTCGGGCTGATCGGGCGCTTAAGGCCGAAGCCCAGCCAGGCCATGGAGCTCGTGACCATCCACGACACCGACCTCGAGCTTGTGGAGCTGGCGGTCGACGTGGAATATTGTGCGGGCGAAGCGCGCATATCCACGCTTGACCTGCCGAAAGGGACGACGATCACCATGATAAACCGCGGTGAGGAGATAATAGCCCCCCGGGGTTCCACGGTGATACTTCCCGGGGACGTGCTCTTTATCCTTACGCGGGTGGACGAGGTGGAGAGGGTGAGCGCCGAAATACTTGGCCGTTTCGAGAGAGACGGAGCGTCCGAGTGTTACGACATTTCCCGGCCGTCCGGGGATTAAATCGTGACACCGGCGGCTGAGGCCTGTTTAATTTAATGGCGAGGCCCAAAAAGTGATTGTATTCCCTCCGCGTCTGTAATATAAAAAGCATATTGGAGTGAGCTTTTATAATAATAGGCGTGGTGCGGATCGGACCGATCCCCGCATTCGTTTCCGCGCCGTGCGGAACGAAGCGGCGCTTTTTCCGATTGCGCATCGACACTTACAAAAATGGAGGTGCCATGCGTTTCAGAAAATTCGCCATCATGTTGTGCGTGCTCGCCTTCGTCGCCCTGTGCCTGGTCCCGGTGGCGGCGCAGGAAGAGGCCGCCCCCGCAATCCAGGTCCCGCCAAAGGACAGGCTGTACCTGGCCTCGCTCACCATCGCGCGCTACAATCCGCTCGGGCTTGAGACACAGAACCGCCTAATGTACAGCCGAAGGCTGGCGGACAGCACGTCGCCGCTCTTCCGCGACACATTTTTTGCGCTGGGGCTTTCCACCAAGCTAAATCCCGCGTATCTCAAGGTGGGACCGCTTATCGATTTTCAGCCGATAGGGATATTCAATCTGCGCCTGGGGTATGAGTACCTCAAATATTTCGGAACGATGGGATATCTGCAGTCCTATCCGAATTCGAAGGCAAACTTCTCGGACGACGCGCGAAAGGACACCGAGGACGACGCCTACTCCACCGGCGGCCATCACCTGTTTGCCGAGCCGATGGTCCAGATGAAGGTCGGCAGGATCGCGGCCCGTTCAAAGTTCGCCTTCGAGTACTGGAAACTGGATCTCGAGGACGACGACAAATACTTTTATGACGCCACGCTCGACACGCTGGTGCCGTACGAAAAGATGATATGGGGAAACGACACCGACCTGATCTACATGAACGGAAGGCTTACGCTCGGAGTCCGTTATTCGGCGGTGCTGCCCGGCAACGGCCTCGAGCACATGCGCGTAGGGCCTCTGTTCGCGTGGTCGTTTAGCACCGACGATTACGGCAGCTTTAACAAGCCTTCGCTCCTCATGATACTCGGATGGTATTTCAAGCATCCGGACAGGGTGGGCGCGGTGCCTTACTTCCTGGTGGGATTCTCGTTCTCGAGCGATTTTTTGGCCCCGAAGACGAATTGAGAAGACGCCATATAGCGGCATAAAAAGAGCGCCGGGCCCGGGGATCGAGTGTTCCCGGGCCCGTGTTTTTGTGGTGATATCATGTTTACCCGCGCGATGAAATCGACACCCTCGAGGGGAGGCCCGGAATGACCGGATTCGGACTTCATACGGGACCTGCATGCGATAAGAGGCCTTTAGGTCCGTTAGCGCCCGTCCGTGCGAAGAGGTCCGGCGCGGAAGCGGCCCTTCCAGAAAGCCGAGGCGACGGCAAACCCGGCGCGGAGGAGTCGCCGGACCGCCGCTTCGTCTGCGTATTCTGCGGCCGCGTAATCGCCTCTCCGCACGATATAATAGAGATGAACGGCTCGAGCGTGCACGAGTTCTTCAATCCGGAAGGCGCCCTTTTTCGTATATGCTGTTTTTCGCGGGCTGAGGGATGTTTTGTCTCGGGCGATCCCACCCGCGCACATGCCTGGTTCGGGGGTTATTCGTGGCGCTATGCCCATTGCGGGGGATGTGCGGTTCAGCTCGGATGGCGCTACGATTCGGGGGCCGGTGGTTTTTTCGGCCTTATCCTGAAATATCTTGCCGAGGGCCTCTGATCCCTCATGGAGCGGGGCGGATGCCAAACACCCTCGTGTACTGCCGCTCGACGTTATCCTTTCGGAATGGAAGAGGGTGGTTTTCCCCGCCCAGGAAATGGCCGATCATGTCGTCGTAATGGGGGCTGGAAGGATCCCCCGACTGCCCGGGGGTCATGTTGAGCATAGCGGGCTCGTCGAGGCCGAAGTCCACCACCATGCGCATGGCCGGTATCCAGAGTACGTCGAAGCCCTCCCCGTGCGCCATTCCGGCCACATTGAGGGTGGAGGTGTCGCCGGGCGCCGGGAATGGACCTCGGTCGAGGAGCGGGGAAAGAAAGCGCGCCTTGCGGGCCGCGTCGTGGCGCCAGGCATAGGTGTGGAGAGCCCCCCATCGCCATCGCTTTCGGTTTTTTCCCAGGCGTTTCTCGGCAAGCAGAATGGCGTCGGAGAGCGACCGGGCGACGATAGCGGCCTTGTCCTCCTTTCGAGGGCTTGCGCAGTCGTCAAAGAAGGGCGAATCGTCGCGGTGGAGCAAATGGTCCTCCATGGCGGAATACGAGCTAATGTTGGCGTCGATAAAGGCCTGCCAGACGGGGCCGTCGTCGGGCCCAAGCTCGTCGAGAAAGGTGTTGCGAGTGAAGCAGTGCAAAAACAGGCCATAGACGGCCGCCGACGCCGAATCGGCGGAAAGCACCGCGTCGAAACGGGAGGGATCGAGCAGTACGAGCGCCTCGCGGGCGCGCTCGGCCATGCGCCTGTCGCTCCATGAGGTTATCTCTCTTTCTACCGCCTGCTCAAGCCGCCCTCCGGGTACAAGCAGGGCCTGGAGCGCGCGCGCGGTCGGCGAGAAAACGTCAGTCTGGATGCGGAGGGAATGCTCGCGTGTGGCCGCGCGTTCTCCTTCGAGTAGTTCGGTTAGACGCGCGGCGCGCGCAGGGCCGTACCATGAGGCGCTCAGGCGCTCGGGATGTCCGCGCGGCACAGTACGATGGTTGGCGGTCGCGACGTATCCGCGCCCCGGGTTAATGGCGTACGGGTGCCGCTCGAAGGGCAGCCAGCCCGTCCAGTCGTACTCTCCGTTCCATCCCGGAGAGGGAAGCTGGCCGCCTCCCTTTTTCCGTACCGGATATTTGCCGGTTACCTGCCAGGCGATGGTGTCGGCGTCGCCGTATACGATGTTGAGATAAGTGCTCTTTATATGGCGCATGGCCTCTCGCGCCTGGGCGGCGCTCCGCGCGCGTCCCAGGAGGTCGAAGCCGCGAAAGGTCTCGGCGCCGTCCTCGATAGGCCAGCGAAGGGCCAGGGCGTAGCCCTCATGGAGCCTCATCGGTTGAATCGGCGACTCCCTTTCGAACGGGAGATCGGCCAGCGCCCGGTCGATCAGCACTCCGTGTTGCGTGCGGCCCAGGACGACCTCGACCGGTTTTTTACCCTTTATATGGATGAGTTCCCTTCGCTCGACGACCGGGAGCCAGCGGCCGCGGTACAGGTACTCACGGCCGCTCCCCGCCTCCCGCGTCTTTTCGACAAAGATGTCCTGGCTGTCCGCCATCACCATCGTTGCCCCCCAGGCCACATGTCCGTTGAAGCCCAGCGTAACGATGGGTATCCCCGGTACGGCCACGCCGGCCACGTCATATCCGGGGCAGCGCAGGTGCATCATCATCCACGAATTGGGGATGGAAATTACCAGGTGCGTATCGTTCGCCACAATGCTTCGTCCGCTTGCCGTGCGCCGTCCGGAGATGGCCCAGTTGTTCGAGGCGGGCGGCGGACCGGGAAAAAGAGACGCAAAGAGCGACCCGCCGGAGCGCGTAAAGCTCCGTTTCGCATCGAGTATGGGATGCGGCAGTTCGGCGAGCTTTGCGGCCTCGTCGAAGGGCAGGCCCTCGTCGGGGTATACCGGGGTGAGCCAGGCGGCCCTGTCGGGCCCCACGCGGTGCGCAAGTGGAAGGAAGTTGAGCTCCTCGCAGAAGTTGTAAGAGATCCCGAGGTTCAGCATGGCAAAGACATAGAGCGAGTCCTCGGGCGTCCAGGGGCCGGGGGAATGGCCCGTCAGGGAGAATTCGGCCGGAAGTTTTTGAGTGCGCATGAAGGCGTTAACGCCCATAGAATAGCGTTCGAGTATCCGCTTGGAGCGCGCATCGAGCGCGGGAATAGCCCCCCGGACGGCGTCGCCAATGCCAAGCGCGCGCAGGAAGCGGTCGAGCGGGAGCGATTCGGGCCCTATGAATTCGCTTAGCCGTCCGCGGCCCGCCGCCCTCATCACCTCCATCTGCCACATACGGTCGGTCGCCGCGGCGAATCCCGCGCCGAAGAAGAGGTCATCCTCATCGCCGGCCTCTATGAAAGGAACCCCCAGAGAGTCGCGCCGTATGACTATCTCGCCACGCGCCCCCTCCAGGGAGATGGAGCCACTGGATATGTCGGGCGTCTTGAAATAGACGCCGTACAGTGTTGCGCAGGCGGTGATGAGAGCGAGCGCGCTCGCGGCGAGTGCCGCATGAATGGTCCGGGCTTTTATTTTCGATTTCATTGTGTTGACCGCGGGTTTATGGGCTATCATACCTGTGGAGGAGGGCGACGTCAAGAGCATATTGGCTAAGATCGAGTGCGGGAAATGGATGCAATGAAAAATAATCCGGTCCGGGTGTCAAATTTGCCATCCAATCCGGATGGTCCATTCATTTCCCAAAAAAGAAGGCCCGACTTCAGTCATCCATATCCCAATGCCGCACGCCTGGACATCCTCAGGCCGGCCCATGCCGCGCGACGAGGATTAGCGGATGGGTTTTCGCCGGCCAAATCCTCGAAGCGATTGTCGTACAGAGCCGCTTTTATACTTGCGCCGGCCGACGGCGCTTGATACATTTGGGTTGCCGGAAAAAGTGCCGGCCGCGATCGAAAAGATACGGAAATTAGCGCATGAGAACCTTACATCAGGCCGCCAGGGATTACCTTGGCTTCTTCGAACTTCGCGCGACGGAATACGGGCTTGCCTGGCGGCCGCTGGACGGGTCGCCCCCGGAGCTCAAGCGAATCGTCCGCCTTGCCCACGGCGACTATATGCCGGACGATCACCGCTATCGTTTTATCGTGGAGGCCTTAAAGGCAATCGCCGATTGTGACGATCCGGAACGCGTACGGGTGACGGTCGATGAGGATCCGGCCGGTCTGACCGGATGGCTGCACAGCAAGATCAACCGCCTCCATTACATGACGCGCGCAATGACCCGGACCGCCCCCTGTGACAGCCTGGAGCTCCTGTCGACGGCGCAGAGGATCGAGCGGGAGGAGGTTCTCGAAGTGGTGCTTGGAGAATTGCGATACATGCTCGGGAAATAGCGCCCGGGCGGGCGCGGGTTAAACCGATTAAACCGGAGGTATCGATGAAGGGAATCAGGATCATCATTATCATGGTGCTGTTTGGCTCGCTCATTCCGGCCGGGGCGCACGCCATCGTCGAGATAGCGGGTTATGGGGGTTGCGCCCGAGGCAGCCATATCGTACACTATCCGGAGCGCGAAACCGACAGGGCGAAAGGGCTCCAGTTCGGCGGGCATGCCCACCTGACCGCCTCCCTGTATCCGGTCCAGATAGGAGCGGGGCTGTTTCACAACTCTTCGACTATCGACACGCGCAAGGACGGAGGCGATATGGACGTTATCAGAAGAACGACCGGGTTTTCACTCGCGCTCCAGATCTCGATTCCGGATACGGGCCTGGCCGTCTATGGGAAAGGGGGCTTTTCATTCTACGATCATTATATTTTAAAGCCGGACGCCGGCCAGCGCCGAACGAAGGGCCGGCTGTTTTCGACAAGCACGGCGGGGGCCGGACTGGCGTTCGCGCTCACCGGGCCGCTCTGGCTTTTCACGGAGTACATGTTTTTAAACAGTAAATATGACAATAACGACAGGGAGTTTTTCCGGAACCATTCGGTAAATGTCGGCCTGAAGCTTTCCCTATGACGGACCGGCGCTTGGACGCAAAGCCTTGACATTTTCACCCCTTCGGTCTCAATTGATGTCACGGGGCTTTCCGGCCCAGCGATCTTCAAGCGGTGATCGCCATGGAAAACGATAAAAAAGCACGGATAATAAGTACCATAGAGGCTAACCGGGAGAAGTTCCACCGCTACAACAATATCAAGACGGCGAGCCTGTATTCGTCCATAACCGATCAGAAGACCATCGATCTCTTCGAGGCTATCCCCTTCCTGCTCGCTTATAACCTTTACGGTCTTCCGGGCTTTGTTCAGAGCGACAGGATGCCTCAGGGGATGCACGGATTTCATCTGGGTGAGCGCGGCGCGGCCTTTTTACAAGCGCATTTTCCATCGGTATCCATCAATGTGCAAAGGCCGGAGACTCCCTTCATCCAGATGTTCGCGCTGATGGGCAGCGGCGGCACGATAGCATACACCTCCAATTCCGATTTCGACTACTGGGTTTGCGCGGACGAAGGGGGTATGGACCCCGAATCGCTGCGCCTGTTCCGCGGAAAATGCCGGGCCATAGAGAACTGGATAGAGGAAAGGTTCGGCATAGAGGTCCATTTTTTTTTGAACGACATCAACAAGGTCCGAAACAATATTTTCGATGACGACAGCGAGGAAAACTTCTCCGGCACCTCGCTCGGCGAGCTGCTTAAGGAGGAGTTTTTCCGAAGCTCCATCGTGGTGAGCGGAAAAACGCCGTTCTGGTGGATGGTGCCCGCCGGGTCCGATGACGCGGCATATCTCGAGTGGCTCGAAATCGCCCGCGACTCGCGCTTCGCGGGCGAGATCGTTGACCTGGGAAATCTCTACACCATACCGCGCGAGGATTTCCTCGTCGCGGCGCTGTTCCAGTTGTTGAAATCACTGGGAAATCCATTCAAGTCGATCATCAAGCTCGGCCTCCTCGAGCGCTACCTGCACAGCACGGGGCGCAACCCGTTTATAAGCAACATCATAAAAAAGAACGTGCACGACGGTAAGCTCGCCGTACAGAACATCGACTCCTACGTCATCATGTTCAACCAGGTGTACAACTACTACAACTCTATTATCGTTGACGCGAACGCCACCGAGCTTCTTACAATAAGCTTCTATCTTAAAGTGGACCCGCGCCTGTCGCGGTTCCTGAACGGCGACGAAAAGATCGAGCTTTCGGAGAAGGCCCGGATCATGCAGGCCTACACCAGTAAATGGAACTGGTCGGAGTCCACGATAAGGCAGATGGACGAGTTCGAAAACCAGGACATCGACTCGGTCAACCGCCTGATGAGCGACACCAAGAAGTATGTTCTGCGCGGATACCGCGATATTTTAAACGCAATCGAAACTAACAAGATCGCGCACAGGCTGTCGGGCGACGATCTGAAAGGCATAACTCGAAAGATCCAATCGCACTTCTCGGTTTCGGCGGATAAAATCGACAATTCGCTCAGCTTTAAAAATTACCCGCAGGAAAAACTGCTTACCATAGAGTTCGTACGCGACCGTGACGGCAGGGAATTCTACCTTCTCTCGAAGCGGATAATCGTAAAAAATTATCCGGCCAAGGTGATATTCCACAAAGACGAAACACTGATAGGCGTTATCGCCTGGATCGCGATGAACCGCATCTTCCAGAAGGATTACACCCGCCTCGAGATCCAGTCGGGCATCCACGCGGTGGACCCCAACTATATACGCGAACTCATCTCCGAGCTCTCCGTGCATTTCGCCTTCAAGCGGCTCCAGATCCAGAACAGTTATTTCGTTCGCGACCCCTTTCCCATTATCAGCTATATCATCATCAACCCATATTCAAAATACTCCAAGAAGATAGACGACATCGTCTTCCTCCACCATAACAGCTGGGGCGAAACGAGATTCGAGACCTTCAAGAGCGAGGTCGATATCGCGAAGATCGCCGTTTCGGCGCTACCTCTCGCACTCGTAACCCGCCACGACTTCGAGAGGGCGCTCCGGCTTTCGTCCTCGCAGCCGTATGGCTCAAGCCGCGATTTCGACCGCATCGTCTCGCTCCTCAAAGGGATGCACGAGCTGTTCGTAGAGGACCGTACGCCGGCCCGGAAGCGTTACGTCACCACGCTCGGGAACACCCTGTTCGTTTTCGCCAACAGGAAAACAGCCGCTGCCGAAACGGTTACCGCGACACCGTATGAGTCGGAGGACAGAATGCTCATGGGCCTGGGCATGAATACAGGCGCGCTGGCCCGCTACGGCTTCGACCCCATGATTCCAGAGTTCAATTACCTGCGCGCCATAACCGCAAAGGACGATGACGGCGCCATACGTATATACTGCCGGAAGACAGCCAAATACTGCCATTTCTTTGTCGTCGACGAGCGCGGGGCGGTGCATTTTTTCCGAAAGGGGCTCGATTCCTACAGCGAATATCTCGCGCGCCTGTGCCTGTTTGCCGAGAACGCCGCCAAAAGCGCCGCCGCACGGAACCCATCGTCGAAGCTGGCGGAGCGCCTGAAGAGGGTGGAGGTCTACAGGTTGGAGCAGGACGTGCGTAACAACTGCACCGTGACAGAAATGAACCCGGAGCTTGATCGGGGGGTAATCGAGGCGCGAAGCCATCTAATTCCCATGCGCCTGTTTTTGCATCCCCGCCAGGATGGCGAGATAGGCTACAGTTTCAGCCTGCCAAACGGGAACTATACCAACGAATTCACCAGGGCCAATCTGTTCCAGGTTGCGGGAGAGCTTGCGCTGCTCCGAAAGCGGCATGGGGGCTATTCGTATTTCGTTACCGAAGTGGACCTTTCCAAAGTAGTGACCAAGGCATTTACCCTGTTCACCTCCTTTTCTTTCACCCAGAAAAACATCTTCGAGATGCTCGTCGAGCGCGCCATGGCGGCCGTGAAGCGCTGAGCGGGACCGTCCGGGGCGCCTGAAAGAAGCCCGTAATGAACGGCACCGGGGAAAAGACACTCCCGCGAAGCGCGGCGCTTGCATGCCTGCTAGGCGCGGCGGTCCTGTGGAGCCTCGCGGGGCTCCTCATCAAGTCGATAGACTGGGACGCCCTCGCCATTGCGGGGGCGCGAAGCGCCATAGCGGTTCCGGTGTTGATGATATATATACGCAGGCCCCGCTTTACCTGGTCGGCCGCGCAGATTACAGGCGCCGCGGCCTACACCGCAACCGTCATACTTTTCGTCCTGGCGAACAAGCTGACAACCGCCGCGAACGCCATACTGCTCCAATATACGGCGCCGCTTTATGTGGCCGTACTGGGCGGTCTCCTGCTTAAGGAGCGGGCGGGTCCGGGGGCGTGGGCCGCCCTCGCCGGAGCGATGGGCGGAATGTTCTTCTTCTTCATGGATTCGCTGGGGGAGGGCGGCTTGTCCGGAAACATCCTGGCGCTTGCGAGCGGATTGAGCTTTGCGGTACTGATCATATCGCTTCGCATGCAGAAGGACGGTTCCCCGATCGAATCGATCCTTCTGGGCAACGTCATCACGGCCCTGCTCTGCGCGCCGTTCATGTTCAGCCAGGCGCCGCCGCGGGAGGGCCTTGCGCCGCTTGCGGTCCTCGGTATTTTTCAGCTCGGCCTGGCGTACATCCTCTATTCCGCGGCCATACGGCGGGTAACGGCCCTCGAGGCGGTCCTGGTGCCGGCTGTCGAGCCGCTCCTGAATCCTCTGTGGGTTTTCCTGGCCCTGGGGGAAACGCCCGGGCCGTGGTCGTTTGCCGGGGGAGCGGTCGTTCTGTTTTCGGTTACGGCCTTCAGCGCGTTTCAAGCGCGCGGGACCGTTCAGGCCCCGGCGATCATGCGTCGGACAATTTCCAGGAAATCGGCGGGATCGTAGGGCTTCTGGATGAAGGTGATTCCTTCCCCGCTCAAGCTCTCCCTGTCGACGCCCTCCTCGCTGTAGCCGCTGGTAAGTATTACGCGGGCGGAGGGATTCTCGGTTCGTATATGTCTGCAGGCGTCAATTCCGCTCATCCTGGGCATGACTATGTCGAGAACGTACAGGTCTATTCCGGCGCCCTCGCGTCCGTGGATATCGACGGCCTCCGCGCCGTCGATTGCGGTGAAAACCCTGTATCCGGCCATTCGCAGGATCTTGACGGCCATGTTGCGCACCAGCTCGTCGTCCTCGGCGAGCAGGACGGCGCCCGCGCCATGCGGGGGTTTTTCGGAGGTTTTGGCCTCCTCGAAACGGTTTGCGGAATGCCAAGCGGAGGCGGGCAGGAATACCCGGAAAACCGTGCCCGTACCGGCGGCGCTGTCGAGCTCTATCCAACCCTGGTGCTGTTTAACTATCCCGTATGCCGTGGCCAGCCCCAGGCCGGTGCCCCTGCCGGTCTCCTTGGTGGTGAAAAACGGCTCGAAAACGTGTTCGATGATCTCCCTGTCCATCCCCGTTCCCGTATCGCGAATGCTCAGCATTACATGCCCATCGTTTTCGCCGAAGGCGCCGGTCGACCTCACGTTGGAGGTCCTGATCACGATGCTGCCGCCGTCCGGCATGGCGTCGCGCGAGTTGACGCACAGGTTCATGATGATCTGCTCCACCTGGCCCGGGTCCGCATAGATGCTCCACAGGTCGGGGTCCGTTTCGGTATGTAGCTCTATGTGCTCGCCGATTATACGGCGCAGCATCCCCGACATGTCGCCTATTATCGCGTTGAGGTCCAGGTGCTCGCAGGCCATGGTCTGGCGGCTGCTGAAGGCGAGAAGCTGCCTGACCAGCCCCGCCGCCCTTTTAGACGCCGCGAGAATGTGATCGAGCTCCTCCGGGGACGGCCTCCCGGCCGCGATCTCGGAAAGGGCGATGTGCGAAAGGCCTATGATTGCCTGGAGCGTGTTATTGAAATCATGCGCTATGCCCCCGGCGAGACGGCCCAGGCTCTCCATCTTCTGGGAGTGTACCAGTTGCTGCTCCAGCCGCTTGCGTTCGGAGATGTCGATGTTGAATTCGGCCACGAGCCTCTGCCCCCCCTCATCGAAGGGGATGGTATGCACCTCGACGATCCGGTTATTTTCCTTAACCAGGACCTCCTCCCTGACGACGGTCCGTCCCGAATCGATGGCCTCCGGCACGCCGCAGTTGTCGCAGGGCGAGGAGCGACCCATGAAGTATTCGAAGCATTTCCTTCCCCTGTAATCGCCGTAGACGCCGGCCCACGACGGGTCCATGTACAGGACGTTGAAGTTCTCGTCGATGATGTCGATGCCGATCTTGGCGACTGTGAGCAGATATTCCAGGCGCTGGTTATGGCGGCGTATCTCCTCCTCCATCAGCTTGCGCTCGGTGACATCCGTAAGGAAGGCGAGTATGGCGGATTTACCCTCCCAGTCGATGAAGGCGGTATTGATCTCGGCCCACTTCACCTGTCCGCTTTTGGTGATTACCCGGAAGGAGTATATGCCCGGAAGGTCCTGTCCCTGGATTCTCCTGATGTGGTTTCGGACGACGAGCTCCTTGTCCAGCGGATGAATTAGGTCGAGGATGGGGCGCCCCAGGAGCTCTTCGATGGGATATTCGGTGGCCTCGGCCATTTTCCTGTTGGCGAAAAGCACCTTTGTGTCCTGGAACACGGCGATGGCCTCGTTCGCGTTTTCGACCAGCAAGCGGTAGCGTTCCTCGGAGTGCCGGAGCGCGTCCTCGGCCATCTTTCGCCCCGTGATGTCGATGGCCGTGCCGAGCGACGCGGGTTTGCCCTGGTACTCGATAAGGGCGACGCTAAGCTCGGCCCAGAGGGTTGCGCCCTCTTTTGTGATAAGCTTCACCTCGTACCGTTCCGGCACCTTTTCGCCGCGCTGGCGCGCGAAGCCGCGCTCCCTGACCAGGGAACGGTGGTCGGGATGTATAACCTCCCAGAAGGCCATGCGGTAACATTCATCGGCGCTGTATTCGAGGAGCCTCGTAAAGGCCCTGTTTACGTACATAAAGCGCTCGCCCTGGATTACGTACACCGGGGCGTTGTTGTGTTCGGTAAGGGTGCGGAACTTGAGCTCGCTCTCGCGAAGCCCGCGTTCGAGCTGGAGACGGCGCATGGCCGAATCGATGTTCGATACGAGATGGTGTTCGTTTACCGGCTTGAGGACATAGCCGTAGGGGTCGGTACCGCGCGACTTTTCCACGGTTTCCGCATCGGCTTTACCGACAAGGTAGATGAGCGGTAGTCCATGGCGACGGCCTATGGAGCCGGCGGCCTCCAGATCGGTGTCGCTATCCGGGACATGGATGTCCATTAGAACCAGATCGGGCCTTTCCGTCTCCATGGCCGTGATGACGGAGTCGATAGGGCCGGTCATTGTCTTCGTCTCGTAGCCAAGGGGGCCGAGGATCTCCTCGCAGCGGCTCAGGGTTTCACGATCACGGTCGACGATAAGAATGCGGTGCTTCATGGCGCCCGTTCATTCCGGCTTCCCGAGGGGAATCGAGAGCCTGGCGGCGGTGCCGTCGCCGCTTTCAATGGAGAAATCGCCGCCGGTTTGCCGGCTTAGCGTTTTTACCAGGGTCAGGCCGGTCCCGGCCGATTTTTCGAGGCTAAAGCCCTCCGGGAGTCCGTTGCCGTTATCCGCAATCGTGAGTATGGCGCGCCCGTCCTTTACGTCCAGATTTACGGAGATGGTCCCGGCCCCCCTCCCGACAAACGCGTATTTGGCGGCGTTGGTGATTAGTTCGTTCAGGATGAGCCCGATGGGCGCCGCGCGCTTGAGATCTATCGGGGCCGGTTGCATCTCGGTGACGAGCCTTATGTTCCGGCCGTCAAGCATGAGGGTTTTAAAGAGCGCGCGGGCCAGTTGCGACAAATATCGGTCGAGCTCGAGGTTCGAAAAATTGTCGGACGAGTACAGGCCCTCGTAGAGCGTGGCCATGGTCTTTATGCGGTTTATTATTTCATTAAATACATGTTTTGCGCGCCCGTCGTCCATATTCCTCGCTTCCATGGAGAGCAACATGGAGAGGATGGTGAGGTTGTTCTTGACCCGGTGCTGCAGCTCTTTCAACAGGGTGCTCTTTTCCTCGAGGGAGCGTTCCAGGGCGTCCTCGGCCTTCTTGCGCGCCGTGATGTCATTGCCGATGCACAGTATCGACGCAAGGTTGCCGTTTTGGTCGTGGATTGCCCGGTTTGTCCACGCGATGTAGACCTTGCTTCCGTCGCTGCGCGTGTTTTCGTTCTCGTTCTTCATATATCGGTCGGGATTGCGCCCGATGCCGGCTATCATGGCGGCCAGGTCTCTCCCCGCGGTGTCGACCGGAGGAACGATCGTGCCGATGACGTTCTTCCCCTCGATATCGCTCCAGGAGAAGTCGAAAAACTTCAGGCCGAAGTCGTTCAGATAGAGGATACGTCCCGAAGTATCCATATTCAGGATGACGCTGCTTGCGCTCTCGACGATAAGCCGGTGGAGGTCGGCCTTTCGCGCGATGTCCCGTTCGCGGCGCCAGTTTCCCAGCGCCGTGTCGACCGCGTACATCAGGGCCGAGGTGGTGCAGGGGGGGGTGAGGACCGAGAAATGAGGTACGAGCGCCGCCCGCGCCCGCTCGTCGTCTCCGACGGCGGGTGAGAGCCACAGGATGGGCGCATGGCAGCGGTCTCGAAGCGAGAGGGCCGCGTCGAGCGCGCAGGAAGGCCCGCCCGAATCCCCCGCGATCACCAGGTCCGGATTTTGCCCTTGCGCTGTTTTAACGGTTCCGTCCCCATCGAGGCCGACCTCTATAAAACAACCATTGGAGCGAAGGGTATCCACAATTCCGGGTGAGATGTCGATCGCGTTTTTAAGAATTACAATGTGCGCTTTTGGCATATCGTTCCTTTTCGCACCCCGGTCCTTTTCGGGCCTTGGGGCTGTCCTGCAAGGCGGACAATTCGGGCCGATTGTATACCCCATACACGGGAAGGTCAATACTTTGCGGAATTTTATTGTTGACAAGGGACAGCGCATCTGTTAACTGAATATACAGTTAATAAGCGAGTCGATTGCCCGATGAGACAACGCCAGAACGCGGAGCTTCGCAAGCCCGAAATACTCAGGAATTTTCTCGAAATACTTGTGGAAGAGGGGATAGAGGGCGCTTCTATCGGGAAGGTCGCGAAGCGGATGGGAATCCATCCAAGCCTGATAATGCATTACTTTTCCACGAAAGAGACCCTGATCATAGAGGCCGTGGACCATATAGTACATGAGTACGGAGTCCTGATAGACCGGATGAAGCCGCGCACGGCCGACCCGGCCCGCAGACTCAGGCGCCTGCTTGACACCCTGGTGGGGGACGAGTGGCATCGCGTGAGCGAGATAGCGGCCGATTTCTCGGTTATTTCCATTAGTTTCCGAAACCCCGAGGTCGATAGGCGAATAAGGCGGCTGTACTCGCTCTATAAAAGGTTCCTGTCCGGCGAATTGAGGGCTTTAATGGATGCCGGTCTCATAGAGAGGCGAGATCCGGCGAGGAGGGCGGAGCTTCTGATGTCCATGCTCGAGGGTTACCGGCACTTCAAGCATTTCTTCGTTAGCGAAAGGAGTGCGAAATCGTTCCGTTCCGACATGAAGCGGGCTATTCTCCGGCTTTTGGGGACCGGCGGCGATTGATTATTATGGATTATGGATTATGGATCGAATGCTGGAGTTTAAGCCGGGGCGGATGCGCACGCCCTTTATACGGAGGAAGCCATGAGTGAGACGCTAAAGCACCTTTTCTCGCCCGTTGCAATCAACACCTTGAAACTCAAAAACCGCGCTGTAATGCCCCCGATGGGCACCGGCTACGGCAACAAGGACGGCACGGTCAATGAAAGGCTGATCCGCTACCTTGAGCGCCGCGCCAGGGGCGGGGTGGGCCTTGTAATCACCGAGGTCTGCGCCATAGACAGCCGCGGCAAAGGCTTCCCGACCGAAATAGGGGCGTGGAGCGACGAGCATATTCCGGGCCTCGCCTCCCTTGCGGCCGCGGTAAAATCGGCCGGTGCAGCAATCGCGCTGCAGCTACATCACGCCGGAAGAGAAACCGTAAAGGACTTCATAGGCGCGATGCCCGAGGCGCCCTCCGATCTGCCGAGCGCCATCCTCAACCAGCCCTGCGAGGCCATGTCCCTGGAACGCATACGCGAGGTGATCGGAGCTTACGCGGAGGCGGCCGGGAGAGCGCGCGAAGCCGGCTTCGACGCAGTCGAAATACACGGCGCGCACGGATATCTTATCGGTCAATTTTTGTCGCCCTTTTCAAACAGACGCACGGACGAGTACGGCGGGAGCGGCGAAAACCGCGCCCGCTTCGCCATAAAGGTGCTCCGCGCCGTGCGGGCAAAGGTCGGAGTGGACTATCCTGTCATAATCCGGGTGTCGAGCGATGAGCTCATCCGCGATGGATACGATCTCTCATATATGAAATGGCTCGCGCCGCGGCTTGTGGAGGCGGGAGCCGATGCGCTCCATGTGTCGCTCGGGGTCTATTCCACGCCTGGAAACCTCACCATCGCCTCCTCGGACATGGAGGAGGGCTTTAACCTGTTTCGGGCGCGGGAGATCAAAGAGCTCGTCAATGTGCCCGTTATAGGAGTCGGCCGAATAATCGATCCGCGCATGGCCGATGCCGCCATCGCCCGCGGCGACGCCGACCTCATAAGTTTCGGCCGGCAGCTTCTCACCGACCCGGACACGCTCGTCAAGGCGCAAGAGGGACGGTACGACGATATACGATGGTGCCTGTCGTGCAACCAGGGTTGTATCGACAGGCTCAATTTCGAGATGCGCTCCGCCACATGCACCATCAATCCCGACTGCGGTTTCGAGTACCGTCTTACGGACGAAAAGGCCCCGGCATCGAAGCGAGTATGGGTTATAGGAGCCGGCCCGGCGGGCCTCTCGGCCGCGATTGCGGCCGCCGGGCGAGGCCACAGCGTGACGGTTTTTGAGCGCGACGAAGAGCCGGGCGGACAGCTCGTATCCGCAAGCAGGCCGCCGCACAAGGAAGGGCTTGCCAAATGGACGAGATGGGCCGCTCGCACGGCGGAGAAGGCCGGGGTGAAACTCCGCTTCGGCGAGGCCGTAACGGGGGAGATGATAGCAACAGAAAAGCCCGAAGCCGTGGTGCTGGCCTCGGGCGCAGACTCCGCGGCCCCGGCCATCCCCGGAATAGACGGCCCCGGCGTGCGAGAAGCGCGCGACGTGCTTATCGGAAAGGCCAAAATGGAAAGCCCGGCCGTGGTGCTCGGCGCGGGCTATGTGGGGATGGAGACCGCAGACTTCCTTATGGCGCAGGGGGCCTCCGTTACGGTGCTCGATATGAGCCAGTCGCCGCCGGTGCCGCCATACACGGCGCACGGCTACTGGTTGCACCGAAGGCTCAGGAAGGGAGGAAGGCTTCTGCTCGGAGCGAAGGTCACATCGATCGACGGCGGCGCCGTGCGCTATGAGATGGAAGGGAAGGCTTATAGCGAACCCGCGGCCATGGTGGTGACGGCGCTCGGGGCGCGTTCCGAGCGCGCCCTCGAGGAGGCGTGCGCAGCCTCAGGCGTGCCCTGTGTAGTGGTCGGTGATGCCGTGGAGCCCCGCAGGCTGATAGAGGCCGTACACGAAGGGGCGAAGGCGGGAAGGGAGTTATAATCTCGCTTTATCCTTTATGGCTTTGTAGAGTTGTCCGGGTTCAGGAGCGGAGCCGGTTGGCATACAGGCGCGGCGCTTTCAGTTTGGCTTAATGCGCGGTCCGCGACACGGGACTCGTTTTTTGCCCATGTACACATGCGATTCAGAAAATCGGATGTCCGTGTATAAACAGGAGGAGACCATGGAGAAACCCTTATTGTTCGAAGTAGAAAACGGAACGGCAGTCATCACGCTCAACCGCCCCGAGAAGCGCAACTGCTTCAATCGGGAGCTTCTCGCCATGCTATACGACGCCATCGACGAGGTCGCGCGTAACGACGCCATCACGGTAGCCATAATAACGGGAAACGGCAAGTCCTTCTGTACGGGGATAGACCTTTCCGTACTCGGGAAGGAGGACCTGTTCGACCCGCGCGGCGATGGAAAGGAGTATCCGGACATTATAGGAGCATGCCAGAAACCGGTAATCGGCGCTATCAACGGGCACGCCATAACCGGAGGTTTCGAGATAGCGCTCAATTGCGATTTTCTGATCGCTTCCGAAAATGCCGTCTTCGGCGACACGCACGCTAAGGTCGGCATACACCCGGGCTGGGGCATGACCCAATTGCTTCAGCAGGCGGTGGGGCGACGCATGGCGAAGCAGATGTCGCTGACCTGCCAGTACATCAACGCCGAACAGGCGTTAAGCTTCGGGCTGGTAAACGAGGTGGTGCCCGCAGAGAGGCTTATGCCGCGCGCCATGGAGATAGCCGGGCAGATATGCGCGGTGAACAGAGACATGATGATGACGGTAAAATCACTCATCGAATACCGCGACAGGGCAACGCTTGAAAATTCCTACGCCCACGAGCGCGCCGAGTTTGGCAAATGGGTGGGAAAGATGTCGGAGATGGTGAAGCCCAAATAAGGACCCGGAACAGACGATGTAGTTCCATGCTGAAGGGAAAGGGAGACCGGTGGAACCCATGGTCGAAAGCGAATTCAGGCCGCCGTGGTATTTAAGGCCAGCCATTTTACAGACGGTGCTGAATTCCAGCTCCATGCGGAATCCGCGCTTTACGGCGGTCGAGGCGGTGGAGGAGGAGATCATAGTGGACGCGGGGGAGGGTGTGCGCCTGCAGGGCTTCCTGTCGCGCCGGCGCAGCGGAGACGCGAAGGGCATTGTCATCATTCTGCATGGATGGGAGGGCAGCTCCCGCTCGGCATACGTCATCAACACCGCGGAATACCTCTACGCCCGCGGCTACGATATGTTCCGGCTGAACTACCGCGACCACGGCGAGAGCCATCATCTCAACGAGGGCCTTTTTCTCGGCACTCTTCTGGAAGAGAATTTCGCGGCCGTGCGTTACGCCGCCGGCCTGTCAGAGCGCTCGTTTCTGGTGGGCTTTTCCCTTGGCGGTAGCTTCGCCGTCCGAATCGCTGCGCGCTGCGCGGAGAAACCTGTGGCCGGCCTTCGGCATATTGTGGCCATAAACCCGCCGCTCGACCCAATGGCGAGCACAAAGGCCATAGACCGCAACCCGCTTGTCCGCGCCTATTTTGTAAGAAAATGGAAACGTTCCCTTCGTAAGAAACAGGAACTATTTCCGAAGCTGTGGGACTTCCGCGAGGAGCTTAAGTTAGGTAGTTGCATGGAGATAACGGAGGCCCTGCTCAGACGAAATTCCGATTATGCCGACGCCGCCGATTACTTCGCCCATTACACTCTAACCTCCGGCTATATCGATCGGGCGGGAGCGCCGCTAACGGTGCTGATGTCCGCGGACGATCCGGTGGTGCCGTCGGCGGATTTTAAAGCGGTCCGAACGAACGAGTATAGCCGAGTGCTCATGCAGCGCTACGGCGGGCACTGCGGCTATATAAACGGGCCGAGGCTGGGATCGTGGTACAGGCCAATGCTCGAGCGATGGTTTGGAGGGGAGTGAAGGGCTGAACAGAAGCGGCCTCCCTCTGGCTCCGCATGATGCTGATCGAATCCCCCCGGCTCCGCCGTTCCCCCTTCGATGAAGGGGGCTTCTATACAGGATACTTTTTGCGGAAGATTAAAGCCTTAATTCTTTCCGACAGCAACACGTTTTCTCGCTGCCGGAGGCTGAGGGGATTCGCCCGCCAGGGCGGATTCCCCCACCCAAAAATCTAAGATTGACAAATTTAACCGCTTTCTTCACAATGCCGAGACAAAGTATAAATGATCCTGGCATGCCCTATGATCTCTGCCCTGTCCATCTTCCGTAAAAAATATCCCATCATTCTGCCGGACGACAAGCACGCAATGTCGCGTGGTTCGATTGAGCCCGAGGTTCTCGAGATAATGGCCCGGCTTCGACGCGGCGGCTATAAGGCATACCTTGTCGGCGGGTGCGTTAGGGACCTCCTGCTGGGTAAAAAGCCCAAGGACTTCGACATAGCCACCGACGCCCGGCCAAGGCAGGTTAAACAGCTCTTCCGGCGCTGCTTTCTCATAGGGAGGCGCTTCCGGCTGGCCCATGTTTATATAAGCCGAGATCGTTTCGTAGAGGTGGCGACCTTCCGAGCGGCGGTCGACCCGGACGAGCTGAAGGATGGCGGGCGCTACGCCGCGAACAACGTGTTCGGCTCTATCGAGGAGGACGCCCAGAGGCGCGACTTCACGATCAACTCCCTTTATTTCAACAGCGCGGACTCGTCGGTGGTCGATTATACGGGGGGACTCCGCGATCTCGAAAAGAGGCTGTTGCGCTCTATCGGTGACCCGGCCAGGCGGTTCGCGGATGATCCGGTGCGTATCATCCGCGCGGCGCGCTTTTGCGCCCAGCTCGGCTTTAAGCCCTCGGCGCGCGACCTCAAGGCAGCGCGCATGTGTTCGCACAGAATAAAGGAGGCGAACGATCAGCGGCTGCGCGAGGAGCTTTTAAAAATACTCCGCTGCGGCGCCTCGGAAGGCACCATGCGCAATCTCATCCACTTCGGCCTCATGGCCGAGTGGCTGCCCGAGCTTGCGCCCGGGCGCTACCATGATGCCCTGTTTGCGCGCCTAACGGTTGTGGACCGACGCCGAATGAAGGGCGAGGAGCTTCCTGTTTCGGTGCTGGTTACGGCGCTTCTCTATGACCTCTTCGTCGAGGCGACCGGCGCAACGGGCGGCAGGCAGTCCTTTCAGGAGTCATACATCATACTCAAGGAGCGTTTCGGCGAGCTGGCGCAAAGGATGCGCCTTCCGCGAATGGAGTGGGACAATATATGCAACACCGCCGCG
This sequence comes from Spirochaetes bacterium ADurb.BinA120, assembly GCA_002069125.1. Taxonomy (GTDB): domain Bacteria; phylum Spirochaetota; class UBA4802; order UBA4802; family UBA5368; genus MVZN01. The sequence goes on along the minus strand of MVZN01000028.1, from coordinate 11,374 downwards.
CGCCAGATGGTCCTCATGCAGCCGGGCGGCGGAAAAAACTGGAAAAGATTCGAGAAGAAATTCTCCGGGAACATATACTTTCCGCATGCCATACTCTTTTTTGAAATCCTGGTGGAGGCCACGGGACGTCACGCCGAGCAGCTCGCATATTGGAAAAAGGTTTCTCAGCCTGCCGAAGCCCGCTCTTCGGCCGTTCGTCCACCGGCCTCCGACAGGCGGGAAAGACCGGAGAAAGCCGCCCGCCCGGAAGCGAAAGCCGAAGATGCCGGTGGCACCCCAAAGCCTAAAAAGCGCCGCCGTCCCCGAGGCCCGCGCAAGCGTCATCCTCAGCAGCAGCAACCTCCGGCCGGAGGCGTGCCGGCCTGATCCTCTCCCGGACACCCCTTCACAGGGGAAGGGGTGTCGGCTAACGAGCCTCCGGCCGATGATATACATTTACGTCCGATAAGAACGGGCGGAAAAAAAATATCAGAGGTACATCCTGGCTAATTTAGCTGGATTAGCTATTGCCTGTTGTATATCGGATATGTTCAGTGAGCCTGATGCCGAAACTCCCCCTTCTTTTCTCCGAAGAGAAGGGGGCTGGGGGGATGAGTTGGAGAGTTTCCGGCGGTCTGGAGTTCCTCGGAACAGTGCATGATCTATCTGGCTTTCTTAATAATGGGAAACAGAGCCGGGGGTTACCAGCGCGGCCTTTTTACAAGGAGTGCCCGGGCCTCTCCGGCGCCAATCGGCGGCGAGAAAAGGTAGCCCTGCCCGTAGTCGCAGCGCATCTCTCGGAGCATGGCAAGATGCTCGTCGGTCTCGATTCCCTCGGCAACGACGAGCTTTCCGAGGTTGTGCGCCAGGTCCACGATGGTCTTCGCTATGACATGGCTTTCATCGTCCACTCCCATCCATTTTATGAACGATTGATCGATTTTAATGACGTCCATTGGGAAATGTCGGAGGTAGCTCAACGAGGAATAGCCGGTGCCGAAATCGTCCATGTACAGACGGAAGTTCATGGACTTGAGTTTTAAAAGCATCATGTTGGCCGAATCCATGTCGTTCATAAGCACGCTCTCGGTTATTTCGAAGCGTACGAGCTCGTGAGGCAGGCCGTTTTTACGGACTATATCGGCGATCTGTTCGGCGAGCTCCGGGTGGATGAACTGCACGGCGGAGAGGTTGATGGATACGCTTAAAGGGCCGGCATCGGCGTCGATCCATTCCTTAAGCTGCCTGCAGGCCTTTTCGATCGCTATGAATCCAAGCGGGAGAATGAGGGCTGATTCCTCCGCGAAGGGGATGAACTCCGATGGTGGAACAAACCCGCGTTCGGGATGCCTCCATCTAATGAGAGACTCGAATCCCATGATCGCCCCGGAGTTCATGTCGACGATGGGTTGATAATACATCTCGAACTCGTCGCGCTCGATTGCATCCAGCAGGTCCTGTTCCAGCCTGGTATTGGGGTGGGCGCCCGCGGGTCGCTCCCCGTCGCTTTCCCGGCAATCGGGGGCTTCGCCAACCAGTCTGCGCGATCCGTACGATCTGCGAAGCATCTTTGTCCGATGAATGTTGTTTTCGAGCGATGAAACGATAAAGTCGGCCAGTTGCCGCGGTCCCATCTCGATTGTCTCGAAGCCTTCCCCATACGGCAGCACAAGCCGGAACGATCCCCCATCCGAGGGAGCGGCCTCTTTTCCGGATTCAATGATGCTTTCGATACGCCTCAAGAGAGAACGCCTGCCGTAGGGAAAATTTAGAAAGTGCCTCATTCCGCATTTAATGCAGCCCAGAAGGTATTCGTAATCGGCCGCGGCCGGAACTATTGTCAGGCTCGGGGTATCAACTCCGGGGTTAAGATCCTCAGGAGCGCACTTGCCGGCGATGGAATCGTCCAGATGATAGATGACCAGATCGTAACTCGCTGCGGAAGCGGCGTCGGCCGCCGGCCCGAACGCTCGTTGTGTGACTCGATATCCGTGTTCGGTAAGCAGGGACCCGAGCTGGTCACTATGGGGGGATGGGGACTTGATGATAAGGATTTCACCGCGGGGCATTGATAATCTCTCCAATAGGAATGGCCGCCATGGGCGCTCCGGCCTAAAAGTGAATGCATGGATTTGATAAAATGTCAAATGAAAGAACTAGAATAGAAATAAAAGCATCCCCGGCGTTTCGGATGGGGAATAAGCCCTTTAATCACACCTATTATTTTTATTGGTCGCTATTTTTTTAGCTTGACACTATATATATACTATATATATAGATTATATATAGTGCCACATTCAATGACGGGTTGAATTGATCAATTTATGAGTCTTCAGGCTCACCATGCGCCATAAGCGAGAGGTACGAGTTGTCGATAAAATACGCCATCCTGGGGCTTTTGCATTACACCGATATGCACGGCTACCGTATAAAGGAGCACATCGAAAAAAATTTTGGCCACATGTGGTCGATCAACTTCGGTCAGATCTATCCCAACCTGCGGGATCTCGAGGATGGAGGTCTTATCTCCATGGGCGAACTGGTTCCATCCGAGGATGGAGGGCCGCACAAAAAGAGCTATTCCATCACCGAGAAGGGGCGCGAGGAGTTTGCGCGCTGGCTCGCCGAGTCCCCGGAACGCGCGATGCTGCTGCGCGATCCCTTTTTGCTGCGCTTTGCCTTCTTCGGTTTCGGAGAGCCGGATCGTGCGCTCTCGATCATCGACGATCAGATCAAGCTGTACGAAGAGCAGCTCGAGCGCCGCGAGCGCAACCAGGCGCGCTGGCGCAGGCAGGGGGTATACGTGCGCATGCTCGCGGAACTCGGCGTCGGCTTCAACGAGATGTATCTGGCGTGGCTGCGACGTGTACGCGAAGAGATAGAGAATGAATCGGCGGCCCTTACGGCAAGGTGACGGCCCTATTAGGGATGCTGCCGGAATGGAGCCAAAACCCGCCCGGCGTGCGCCGTGTCATCCGCCTTCTTGCCGGCGGAGATAATGCGGGAGGTCGGTCCTCCGCCCGGATAAGGCCACGGCCGTGTCAAAGGAGATGGGAAGTAATGCCGCAATAGTTCAATCCGAGAGGTCCTCATGGAGTTCAACGGAATAACGCTTGTAACCGGCGCTGCCGGTTTTATGGGAAGCCACCTGGTGGAGTACCTGGCGAAAAAGGGGGTCCGCGTGCGTGCAACGGCGCGTCCCCGCAAGGATACATCCTTCTTCGACAGGCTTGGAGTGGAATACGTTCCCGCCGATCTAACGAAACCCGAAACACTGCCCCCTCTCTTCAAGGGGGGCGTGGACCGAATCTTTCATCTTGGCGCCATCTGCAACTTTTCCACTCCGTATGAAAAGCTTTATCCGACAAACGTTCTGGGGGTCGAGCGTATAACCGCCCTTGCCCATGAGCATGGCGTAAAGCGCTACGTTCATGTCGGCTCCACAAGCGTCTATGGCTATTACAAGGGGACGCCGTTCAAAGAGGACGGTCCGCGCGAGCCGGCCGATTCCTATGGTCGCAGCAAGCGAGACGGCGAGGACGTGGTGTGGGGCAGGATAAAGGAGGGGCTTCCGGCAATCATCACGAGGCCTTGCACCGTGTACGGGCCTCGCTGCAACGACGGCGCGGGCAAGGCCTTTTCCCGGCCAACGGACATAAGCGCAATCCCGGGAAACGGGAGGCAGCTCCTCTCGAACATCCGCGCCGAGGACGTGGCGGGCGCGGTGGACCACCTGTCGTATCTGGATTCGGCCGTGGGACAGGCCTACAACATCGCCGAGGACTACAATCCCTCGATAGAGGAGGCGCTTGGGCTGGCGGCGAAGGCCTTTGGCATGAAGATGCCCGGCCTGCACCTGCCGCTATGGCTCGTAAAGCTCGCGGCCAAAATAGACGGGGCGAAGGCCGCACGGAAGGGGCGCATTCCCGATCTCGAATACGACGCCGTGAAATACCTGTACCATGATTACGTGGTCGATAACTCGAAACTGAAGGCCGCGGGCTATAGGATGCTCTATCCCGATTTCAGGGAGTCCATGAAACAGATGGGAGACTGGTACCGCGCGCGGAAATAACGCATTATGATCGTTTTTGCCTGCCCCGCTTAGGCGGGGATGTCGTCTGTGGTATGTACGGTATGTCGAATAAACAAAGCGGTGGGAAAAAGGAGGGTCGGCGATGAAACAGGTGGTGGTTATAACGGGGCTTGGGGACGGAATGGGGCGCGAGGTGGCGAAGATGCTCGCCGCATCGGGGGATAGCGTGGCCGGATTCGACGTCGACAAGAAAGGGGTCGCGTCGCTTGAAAAGGAGCTCTCCGCGATAGGCGGAGACCATTATCTTGAGGCGCTCGACATAACCGACCGCAAAGGGGTCCTGCGTTTCCGCAACCGTGTGCTCGAGCGTTTCAATCGGGTGGACACGGTGCTCTCCAACGTGGGCATAGGTTTTTTCAGCCCCTTCGAGGAGGCCGATCTTGAAAAGGCGCTCAGGTGCCTAGAGATCAACGTGATCGGCGCCTCGGCCATATTCCAGGCCTTCCTCCCCTCCATGAGGGAGCGGCGCAGGGGAAAGCTCATCGCCATGTCGTCGCTGGTGGGGCGCATTCCCTTTCCCTTCGAATCGATCTATTCGGCGAGCAAGTTCGCCATCACCGGGCTCATGTGTTCGCTACGCTATGAGGTGGAGCCGTTCGGCATTCGCGTGGCGCTCATCGAGCCGGCGCAGGTCTCCACCACCTTCGCCGCGAAGATACATGTTCTGCCTCCCGAGGGCTCGCCCTATCGCGAACGGGCGCGCCGTTTTATCGATCGGGACGACGAGCTGATAAAGAGCGCTCCCACGCCGGAGGCCGCGGCGAAAAAGATACTCAAAGTGTTGAAGGCCGAAAAACCGGCCCTCTTCAACCAGGTCGATTTTATGAGCAGTTTTTTCCTGTGGCTCAACAACTATCTCCCCGCAAGGATAAAGGACGCCATACTGGTGAATCACATGGATATAAAGGTATAAAAAGTCGCTTTTCCGTAATAACCGCCTTATTGTATCTGTAAGGACAGGCCCTTGCCGACATGGAGAACCGATCCCGCCGGCCTGTGTGCATCACCATCGACAAAAAGGAGGCCTGAATGAATACGCAGCCTGCCGCCGATATTTCAACGCTCCCATCCCGGGTGGAACGGCTCCGCCGGCGGATAGTCGACGCGCACCAGGAGGTCTGCGCCGAACGCGCGCGATATCTCACCGAATCGATGAAGCTCCACTGGGAGAAGCATCAGCTTACACGCATGAGCCTCGCGCTCGAGCACATTTTAAACAATATAAGCGTCATCATCCGGGAGGACGAGCTCATCGTCGGATGTCGCACCTCCAAGCTCAAGGGGGCGCCGCTTTTCCCCGAGAACAAGTCGAGATGGATCGAAGGGGACCTGGAGAACTTCGACATTCGCATCCTTCAGCGTGCGCTCATCACGGCCGAGGAAAAGAGGGAGCTTGCGGAGGAGATTCTTCCCTTCTGGCAGGGCAGGACGGTGGAGAATCGTCTGGAGGAGCTCCTGCCGGAGGACGTTTCCGCGGATATGGACAAGTACATCTTCACGATGATGCTCGAGATAACCTATGGGATCGGGCATTTCACCATGAACCATTCGAGGGTCCTTTCGAAGGGGCTTACGGGAGTTATAGCCGACGCCAGGGCCGCCATGGATCGTCTTTCGGACTCCGAGCGGAAGGGCGAAAAGGGGATTTTTTACGATGCGGTGATACGCTCGTTGAACGCCTCGGTCTCTTTTGCCCGGCGTTACGCTAAGGCGGCCGCCGCTATGGCCAAAAAGGAGCGCGACCCCGGTCGCGCCGCCGAGCTTCGGGAGATAGCTCGTGTCTGTGAACGCGTGCCCGAGCATCCGGCCGGGACTTTCCACGAGGCGGTGCAGTCGGTATACTTCGTCCATCTGATCTCGCAGATAGAATCGGGCGGCAATTCCATTTCGCTCGGGCGAATAGACCAGGTGCTCTACCCCTATTACAAAGCCGACCTGGACGCGGGGCGCATCACCCCCGAAAGGGCGCGTGAGCTTTTGTCCCTTCTCTTCATCAAGACCAACGAAATCTGGAACGTGCTCGAAGAGGTCTTTATTCCCGGCGGTGAGGGCACGGAGGGCAAGACCACACAGAACGTCACCGTGGGCGGCATGGGCCCCGACGGCGAAGACGCTACGAACGAGCTTAGCTATATCGGACTCGACGCGTACGCGGACGTCCGGACCGTTCAACCCAATTTCGGCGTTCGCCTGTGTAAAAAATCGCCGGCTGAATTCTTCGACAGGGCGGTCGAGTACGCGCGCGACGGGGTGCTCATGCACTTCTTCAACGACGAGGCGGTCGTGCGTTCGCTCGTCGACGCGGGGCACTCCATCGAAGACGCTCGCGATTACGGCGTAGTGGGCTGCCTGGAGGCCAACGCGCAGGGCAAGAGCTTTGGTTCGACCTTCGCCGTGCAGTTCAACGGCATCAAGTGCGTAGAGCTCGCCCTTTCCAACGGCATCGACAACGTCTTCGGGTATCGCACCGGAATAGAGACGGGCGAGCCATCGGATTTCACGTCGTTCGACGATGTATGGAAGGCCTACGACGCGCAGATGCGCCATTTCATAAAACAGATGACGCGCGGCATGGAGATCCTCGACGGCAGCATCGCAGGCCTGGTGCCGTCGCCGTTCGCCTCGGCGATGATCGACGGTTGCATGGAGAAGGGGTTGGACCTCACGGGAGGCGGCGCCGTGTACAACTCCACGGGGGTGCAGATGATGGGCTTTGCGAACGTCGTGGACAGCCTCTATGCGGTCAAAACCGCGGTGTTCGAAGAGAAGCGGTTCTCGATAAGCGAGCTTGCGTCCTGGCTCTCCGACGACTGGCAGGACGAGGAGGACAAGCGGGCCTACTTTCTGCGCCGAATCCCGAAGTACGGAAACGACTACGATGAGGTCGACGCGATGGCGGCCAGAGTGATGGAGCATTACTGCGACATCGTAACCGGACATCCCAACTTCCGCGGAGGCAGGTTCTGGCCGGGAATTTTCTCGGTGGGCTTTCATATAAGCTTCGGAGCCTTCACCGGCGCCACGCCGGACGGGCGATTCGCCGGCGACGTGTTAGGCAACGGCATCACGCCGACCACGGGGAACGCCGTTTCCGGGCCGACGGCCCTGATGAACTCGGTGACCAAGCTTCCATTATATAAAGCGTATAACGGAGTAAATCTGAATATGCGCTTCCAGGGAAAGAAAATATCGAACGAGAACTTAGCTTCACTGATCCGCGCGTATTTCTCGAAGGGCGGCGTACAGGTCCAGTTCAATATGCTCGACAGCGAGATTCTTCGCGCAGCTCAGCGCGAGCCCGAAAAATACCGCGACCTGGTGGTGCGCGTAAGCGGCTACTCGGCGGAGTTTACGGGGCTTTCCGAGCTTGCACAGGAGGAGATAATAAGCCGCACGGAGTTCGAGTTGTAACCGTACAAGTGGGCGTCGTCCCGGCGCCGTCATCGCAGTGAATACTTGGAGGGGCGCATGAGCAAGGTGATGAGTACGTCCGAGGCGGTCCAGCGCTTTGTAAATGACGGGGACTTTCTTTTCATTGGGGGCTATATATGCCGCCCGCCGTTTGCGGCGGGAATTCGGTGACCTCAGCGCTCAAGCGCCAGACGGCGTTGCTTTGCGAGACGGCGCCGCCGAGCGGCGCGCGGATCGTGACGCGCGGGGCGCGGGGCGTGACCGTGATGCCGTCCACGATGTGCTCCACCGATTCCACGCCATCGGAGGTCACGAGCCGCAGCGCGAGCGTCGACGTTTCGGGCAGAGCCGTGGTCAGGGTCAGCACGTTGGTGGCAACGGTGGGGCCGGCCAGCAGCGTCCAGGGCTGCGCGGGATCGGTGCGCCAGAAGAGCAGGTGGCGCATCTGGCCGGGTGCGGGCGTGTTCGTGAACGCCACGCTCCAGTGAGCGGCAAGCGTGTCGCCGAGCGTGCCGGAGGCGGCAGGCGCCAGCAGCGCGACGGACTGCAGGCCGGACGCGGTCACGGCGATGGCGGTCGAGCTGTCCGAACTTTTGATCACCCGGCAGGCTGCGGTGGCTGCCGGCACATCGAAGGTGCCGACCCATTCGGGATCCTCGGAGGCCGGAACGAATCCCTGCGAGAAGATCTGGGTGCCGTCGGCGTCGTAGGCGGCGAAGGTGTAGACGCTGCCGCTGTTGGGCGGTCGGGCCTCGCCATCCAGACGCGTGACATCGAAGATCTGAAGAGTGTTCGGCTTGAAAGCGTAGTAATAGTCCGTGGCTCCGGAAAGGAGAATCCGCCGCATGCCAGGGGGAATGTCGAGTGGGGAGGGGTCGGACAGGTCGACTGCCTGAAGGGTCTGAACTCCAGTGGGCGCGGGAACGTCGAGGTTCTCGCGCACCCAGTCGTCGAAGGCGGCGACGGTCACGACGAGCGGTGCGGAGGGGTCGCCCGCGCCCATCGTGTCGTAAACGATCATGTTGCTGTCAAACCAGGTGCTGCTGGAACTCGGCTGGTGCTGGATGCGGTTGACGCTGCCCGCCTCTGCGTTTCGGAAAACCGTGGCCCGCTCGACAGGGAGCCCCTCGGGCGGATAGGCGTCGTATTGCTCCTTCGAGGTGCAGAGCCCGACGCCGTGCCCCAATTCGTGCAGCGCGGCGCGGGCACGCAGCTCGTCGACGAAGAGCACGCGTCGACGGCCGACGAAGGAGGCGCCCTCGGCGCCGTCGGTGATGAGGCCGTGCGGCATGACGGCCACGATGAAGTCGGGGGCCTGGTCGAGTCCGCTCACGACCCAGCGGCCGAAGGCGAGCTGGGCCGAAACGCGGTTGAGCAGGCCGAGCGAGGTGATGAACGTGGTGGGCGACCAGACGGAGAGCACGGGTTTCTGGACAACGCGCAGCTTGTCCGCCGGTATGGCAAGCTGGTTGGGGATTTCCCGTCCGAGCGTTTCGACGGTGGCCGCCGCGCTGCCGGTGCCCCAGGAGCCGGTGAGGCCGGAGACCTCGACCGGAAACACCCAGATGCGCAAAGGCCGCGACGGCGGGTCCTTGAAAGTCACCGTGCCGGCGAGCAGGGCGGCGTCCTCCTCGGGATAGGCGTCCGGATCGAAGCCGGCGACACCCGAGGCGTCGAGCCGCACGACGACGGGCATCGTGGCATCCTGGACGGGCGGCAGGATGAAAGAGAACGTGCTGCGCGCGTAGCGGATGTCGTTACGCGGAAATTGCGCGGGGTCGCGTCGCACCCGGGATACGGCGCGCTCGGCTTCGATCTGCTTGCCGTCCCATTCGGCGTAGACGCGCACGCCGGAGAGGGCCTCTTCCGTGCAGGAGAGGTCGACGGAGAGCAGCGTCTCGCGGCCCTTGATCAGAATGTGGCTGGCCGTGTTGTCGAGCGTGCCGTTCTGGTGGTTGATGGTGTTCTGGCCGGCAATGTGTCCGTTCAGCCAGAAGCGGGGGAAGACGCGCGTGTCCTGGCGCACGGCGGCGAGGGGCGACTGGGTCAGCGGCGTGGCGATGGCGAAGACGGGGGCCGCACTTGAGTTGCCGAGGACACGGGCGCGGTAGGAGTCGGGTAAAAAGCCGCGTTCCAGGCCGGAGACGTCGTTGTACCAGCCAGCCGGGCTGCCGTAGAAGTTGGCGCCGATGGTGATCGGAACCGAAGGCGAGGCGACCCCGGTCAGGTGTTCATAGCGCAGGGCGACATCGTCCATGAAGGCATTGCCTTGGATGGTCGGGCTGGGGTCGTTGGCTTCGTGCCAGCGCGGGATGTCGGTATCGTATTCGGGGTAGTCGTTGGCGAAGATCAGCGCCGTCAGAAAGCGGCTGCGGGTGATGACTGTCGCGCTGCGGTTCTGCAATCGGAAGCCCCCGCCGAACTCGCAATCTTCGAACTCGGCCGCGCCGCCGTATGCGCCGGCCTGCGCGGAGAAGAGGCACTGGCTCAGCCTGACCGATCCGCTGCCGGGACGGCTGGTCCCGTAGGAGGTGAAGCGGCACCGGGTGGCGGAGAAGACGACATCGTCCGTCGATCCTTCATCGTTTTGGACTGACACATCGCCGCGGAAATCGCAATCCGTCGCACTGACATCGGCCGCCCCTCGCGCCTCGAAGGGGCCGTTCCAGACGACACCGTCCAAAATCAGGGTGCCGTCGATGCACTGGCGGTCGTAGAGGTAGCCGCCGCCGGCCGTGACCCCGGACGAGCAGTCGCTGTCCGAGATCTCCAAGGTCGTTCCCTCCGGCAGCTCGCGCAGCTCGACGACGGCGTTGGTGACCGAGATCAGCGTTCCGCCGAAGGAGGGGACGATGCGGATGCCGGAGCAGGCATTCAGCGACGATCCCGCCGCATTCAGGAGAAAGACGCCTCCGGACACGCCGGCGAGGCTGGTCGGCTTGGCGAGGTCGACGCGGAATGGGATGTCGTCCAGCTCGCCTCCGCGCACGTGCGGCAGCAAGGTGATGGCTCCGTCCAGGACCAAAGAGCCGTAAAGTTCGATCGCCGTGGTGTCGTTCGTCGGTGCCGTCAGCGAGCCCGACAGCGTCAAGGTGAAATCAGCCGGTACAAAAACACCGCGGATTCGCACGTTCTCCAGTTCCTCGTCGAAGAGCAACCTGCCGCCGGCAGAGACGCCGTCAACGGCCACCGCTTCGGTGATGAAACTCTGGTACCACGCGCCCATCTCGCCTGTCGCCGGATCGGGTCCCCGTTTCATGACCGCGTAACGGATGTTGCCAACCGCCAAATCTGTGTCAAGGAGCGTACCTTGAATCGTGCCTGACCCAAAATCAAGCTGTCTCGTCCCGCCGCCCGGATCTTGAGCTTCGAGTTTAACCTCGCCGTCTACGGGGGCAGAGGCAAAGTACGTCAAATGGGTACGGTCGGGGCCGGCAAAAGGGACAGTCACCCAGTCTTGCGCCACGGCGCGAGCCGCTGCCGTCAAAAAAAACGATCCGATTACCGCCACATGCCACATTGCTTTCATGCCGTAATGGTAGGCCATGCCGGAAGCCATGTCAACAAATCGCCGGCTTGATCGCAGGGCCGACGCATCTAAATTTTTGGTTTTCGGCAGGGTTATCGGCTGTTCACCCTAGATTTCCGTCCGTTTGGCGACCGATTCGGCGTATTCGTCGGCCAGTTTGAGGAACTTCCGGTATCCGGCGATGGCCTGCCGGAGCGGCCGGACCTTTCCCGGCGGCACGTATCTGACGACGTTGCGCCCCCCTGACCACGTCTGGTGGTTGTAGTAGGTTTTCCCGGACGCGGCCTTCCTCATGGCGCAGAGCGTCCCCCTGGCCATGGCGGGGATGGCCGCGATATCCCGTAAAATCCGTTCTGGCG
>MVZN01000027.1 GCA_002069125.1 Spirochaetes bacterium ADurb.BinA120 | reverse complement strand
GGACTGGGAGTCGTGCTCGACGGTTCTGGACTCTTTAGAGAAGAGGAAGTATTTGATGAAGGGGTGGTGGAAGTAGCGGTTGTAGGTGGAGTATGAAAACCTGTGAAGGGGATATAAATAACCAAATGACCTTTGAAACCTATCCATGACCTACGAAATACGTGATCCGATCCATGGGTTTATCGTTATCGGCGAAATCGAGCGCGATATAATAAACCACACCGAGTTCCAGAGGCTTCGACGAATCAGACAGCTCGGTTTTACCGACATGGTGTATCCTGGGGCTATGCATACGCGTTTTGAACATTCGCTGGGAGTAATGCATGTCGCAACGAAAATGTTTGAGCACATAATTCATCGAAGGCCGGACTATTTAAAAGATGAACTAGGCTTTACCGACTCCGATCTGGAACGCGATAAAAGGACTGTGCGTCTTGCGGCGCTGCTGCACGATATAGGACACGCTCCATTCTCGCACGCGACAGAAGAGCTGATGAGCTTCGATGAAAAAACCAAGAAGGTGTATAAACACGAAAACTATTCAGCCGCAATCGTCAGATATCGATTCGGTGAGTTTATTAATTCAAATCCGCAATTGACTGGTATGGGTATAAACGCCGATTATATCGCCGATTTTCTCGATGGCAGCACAGAACTCGGGAAATCACTGCTGTGGCGTAACCTGATAGCAGGTCAGCTTGATGCCGATCGGGCCGATTATCTGTTGCGGGACTCCCATCACATCGGTGTCGCGTACGGGCATTATGACTTAAACAGGATATTGCATACCCTCAGTGTTGCTACCGATGGAGATACGAGTTCTCCACAGGTCGTTGTAATGGAAAGCGGCAGACATGCAGCCGAAGCGTTGATTCTCGCGCGCTATATGATGTTTACCCAGGTGTACTTTCAGCACACGCGCAGGGTTTATGATCACCATATAGCCAGGTCGATAAAAACTCTGCTGAAACAAAAAACTGGATCGGCTGATACGATTAAAAACGGTAAATTTCCGCCTCCGACCGAGGAATGTATCCAGGAGTATCTGGATTGGGATGACAGCAAGGTGATGGGATTGGTTAAAGGGGGAGATGCCGGTGAACATGGAAGGATTTTGCTCACCCGAAAGCATTATCGCAAGGTTTTCGAGACTCCCGAAAGGCCTGAGCAATCTGATCTCGAGGACTTAGAGATGGCTAAACAAAAATTAAGTGGTTTCACAATAATTGTTGACAAGGCGGAAAACTCCTGGTATAAGTATGATGCGTCGGATATCAGGATAATTTCTGAAAACTATGGAAATACAGATAAGCTAGCGCCCTTATCGTTCCTCTCTCCGGTGGTCAAGGGGCTTTCGGCGGTCAACCAGACTAGGCTGTATGTACCGCCGGAAAAAAAGGACGACGCGAAACGCTTGCTCATGTCGATGAATAAATAAGCAGTTCCTTTAGGAGGATCTCATGGATTCGGACGCGCTTGTTCCCTGGAACAGATACGCGTTGATAACGGAGTTGGCCCGCCGGCTCGAACACAAGAGCCCGAAATTCGGAAAAACCGCTTTACAGAAGATGGTATATTTCCTTACCGAACTTTTCGATATTCATACCGGATACGAATTTGAATTTTATAACTATGGTCCTTTCTCTTCTCAGTTACATCATGATCTGGACCTTGTAGCCTATATCGGAGGAGTTGCCGTTGAAGAATATTCTACCGAGTTCACGGGTTATGCTATTTCTCCCGGTAAACGTGCTGATGCTCTTATAAAAAAAGGCGCCGAGTTTATTCAATCGAAAGAAGTTGATGATGCTATTACCCGCGTTATTAATGAATTTGGCGGCTATAATGCCAGTGAACTTGAGCTGCGTGCGACTATACTGTTCGTAGATAGGGATTTAGCCGCGAGAGGAAAAACTGCCACAAAAGATACTATTGTCGATATTGTTGGGAAATTAAAGCCACGGTTTACAAGATCAGATATTATAACTGCCCAGGAATCTATGGCCTCTTTTGCTATTTGAACTGCTGTAATTGATGATATTGGCCGTATATATTATTCTCACCTTATTAGCTTATACTTCGGGATAATCGACACCAATTAGCACTCCTTCTTTTGATAAAGCAATCCGGCGGGCAAACACCCTTAAAGGGCCTTAAGTGCGGCTTCTTTCTGGGATCCGGCTTTAGCAGGAATTTGTCGGCCGACAAGCAGGCTTTGGGATTTGCCGCAAGCTTAATGACCTCGCCCGGACTCCGGTGCCGATGCTAAAAGAAGGGTTCGCATGGGGTCACGTGCGGGGTCGAGGAGAGCCTCCTCGCCTGTACGCGCTGCTTAACGGCTGTTTGATGGTGTCGAGAAGTGTATGAGACTGCATCCGGCTGTCGGCATTAGCATAAACCCCCTCTGGGGGTGGCGCAGAGCGCCGGGGGCGTTGGGCTCAAGGGTTGCGGACTATCCGACCGGCAGTATGAGACCCAAACCCTCTCTGGGGGTGGCGCAGAGCGCCGGCGGCGTTGCGTTCATCGACTCCTCCACCCAGATGAAGCCCTACGGTTCCTCCCTTTCATACCCCGCCGCTTTTGCCTGTTCCTCGCTTTCGAAGAGTATGCGCTCCTCCGGAAGATAACGGCCGAAGCTTTCGGGAGGGCCGTAGCGCCTAGTGCGTAGATTTCCCACCCACCAGTACGGGGAGCGCCCGCTAATGCGCAGGCGGAATTGGGCGGACTCCTCGGGAAGGGGACGTCCCGGCGAGAATACGCCCAGCCCCTCGTGGCGCGCCTCGGCGCAGGCATCGGCGAACTCCATGGCCATGTCCATGGCCGGATAGACGAGATAGGGAAGGGCAAGCCCCTCGCGGACGAGCTTAAGGTTAATGTTCGTCTCGCCGCGGGAAACGAGACCAAGCGTCCGGCCGTAAACGTCGAGCGGCCTGGCGGGAGTCCGTATCCTTACCCGCGAACCCACAGGAGCGAGACGCATCAGCCTCCGCGTCGCCATGCCGGCCCAGGGCTCCTGGCCGGAACCTTTATAATGCGATTCGGGCGTGTCGATATTGATGAGGCGAATGCGCAGGCGCGCTCCGTCGTCACTACGAACAACAATGGTATCGCCGTCTACAATTCGAAGGACCTTAGCGTCGAAGCCCTCCGGGGACGGGCCCTGCAGAATCAAGGCGGCGAGCAGTCCGGTAATTAGCGAACGCATCCAAACCCTCCACTGGGTGTACTAGAGGATAAGCAATCAACAGAATAACAGAAGCGGAGGCGGAGGGCAAGTTTAATGCGGGTACAGTGGGCTGTGCTTTCTCCGAATTTATCGGGGTTTTCCCCTTTCACATTAAAGATTTAAGATTAAAGATATCCTTCGTTTTTCTCACGATATTTCACGCCCGCTATCCGTCTTATTATTAAAGTGGCAAAATTGATTTGAACTGACCATATACGAATCGCTCCGATGAGGGACTTGCGTTCTTCGAAGCATGTAGATGGAGGAGGAACAGGCAATATGAAAACACTTTTAGCTATGTTGCTCGCAACATCCCTCTTCGCGTACGAGGCCGGAGGCCTTTCCAGGGATATCTGTAAGGATGGGGAAATCTACGAGCTGAGCGCTAGGTCCGAGGTTTGCTTAGTCTGTGTAAGCAATAAATGGAAATTCGTCTACTGCGGCGATTGGGATGAGTATTCCCCGGAAGACAATATCGCCATGAGGAGATAAGGGCTCCTTATGTCCTTTTTTTCATCGCGAAAAATGCGTCTTTCGCCGGAGCGAAAACCTGCGGGGTTTTAGCCCACCACGCCCGGCACCCTGTTAAACCAGGGCCTGGCCTTCTCGAGCTGGGCGGCAAGCCGGAAGAGCGTGGCCTCGTCGCCGAAGCGCGCCATGAAGTGCGAGCCGCAGGGCAGTCCCTCATGCGTCCAGTAAAGCGGGACCGTCATGGCGGGTAGCCCGGAGAAGTTGGCAAGCTGCGTAAACGGGACTTGCGAAAGGCTGTCCATGGCTATCTGCTCAACCATCCCGGAGGCTTTCAGAAGCCGTCCGAGCCCCAGCGCGTTTACCATCTTCATTAAAACCTTCTCCGCCGGCTTAGGCTGCAATTCGCCGATTTTATGGGCCGGGAAGGCGGTGGTGGGCGTAAGGTAGAGGTCGTAATTCTGAAAGAACCTCCCGAACGAGCGGGACACATCGTTCCACACCCGCTTCTCCCGCACAAAATCGCCCGCACTGAAGGTGCGGCCTAAAAGCCCCAGGGTCCAGGTGGTCGGCTCGAAACCGGAGCGCCGCGCCCTCTTTCCGGTAAGGGCCTTGGTCATCTCTATGTCCGCCGCCACCTCGCCGAAATACATCATGAGGTAGCTTATCGCAACGGCGCGACCGTCTATCTCGGGCTCGGCGTTGACTACCCTGTGCCCGAGGTTTTCAAGGAGCTTCACGGTCTCCTCGACCGCCCTAACGCATTCCGGGTGCACGGCCGAGTCGATTATGGAGCGCGTAGAAAAGGCCACGCGGAGTTTCCCGGGCGCCTTTTTTATTTCCTGGGAATAGGGAGCGGCGGGAGGGGGGATGATGTACGGCGCGCCCGCATCGGCCCCGCATGTCGCGTCCAGAAACGCAGCGCTGTCCCTCACCGAAAGCGTCAGCGCGTGTTCCACCACCGCTCCCTGCCAGCCCTCGCCGAAATAGGGGCCCAGGGGGTTTCGCCCGCGCGTGGGCTTAAGCCCGAACAGCCCGCAGTATCCGGAGGGTATGCGGATGGAGCCTCCGCCGTCGTTGGCCCCTGCCATGGGCACCATGCGTGCGGCGACAGCCGCGGCCGACCCGCCGCTGGAGCCGCCAGTTGTCCTTTCCGTGTTCCAGGGGTTTCGCGCCGGCCCGAAGAGGTCCGGCTCGGTGTATCCCAACAGCGAAAACTCCGGCACATTGGTCTTTCCTAAAATAATCAGCCCTGCGTTTTTAATACGCTTTACGTATTCGCTGTCGTGCTCGGGCGTGTAGTTTTTCCAGGCCCTGCATCCGTTTGTAAGCGGCTCGCCTGCAATGGCCTGGAGAGCGTCCTTTAAAAGAAACGGGACGCCGGCAAACGGGCCCTTTGGAAGCGGCCCTCGAGCGGCCTTTCGGGCCTGCTCGTACATGGCGCGTATCACCGCGTTGAGGGCGGGGTTAAGCCTTTCAATCCTCGATATCGCCTCTTCGCATAATTCGAGCGCGGAAACCTTGCGTTTTTTGACAAGCTCCGCAAGCCCTAAAGCGTCGTATTTGCCGTATTCCGTGAAGGCGCCCATGGAAGAACCTCCTGAAATGTCAAAATTTGTTTTTCCGGATTCGTTTTTAAAGATGAAGGGCGAAGGTCCGCGTCACATTAGCCGTTCGCCTCACTCATATCGCTAAAAAACCATATACGCTACGAAGCGTGGTGTCAAGGAATATTGCGTCGTGATGGGGGGCGGTTAGGCCGAAGGTGAACGATGGCCTCATGCGTTCGGGTATGATCCATTCCCGCCGGAATGCGAGTTCCACCGGCAGGCCGGCGCTTACGGAGTCCGTAATTGCCAAGATGGGCGAACGCGGCACGCTTCAAATGCCGTGAAGCGCTTCGTTCTATTGAGCGCTCGTAACAATGGGGCTTGAAAGGCTCATCCTTGCCTCGGATGGGCATTATTCCGCCGAAAATGGAATCTTCAAAAAGCGGCCTTGTCGTGTAAATATATTGACAAGGGGAGGCTCGGGGCGATAATACACGCAAGCCGGCCACAACAAGGGCAGGGTGTCCATAAAAGGTAGCGAAGAGTTCGACAGAGGGCGCGCCGGAGGCGGGGTGAGGTATTAGACCTCACCCCCCGGCCCCCTCTCCCATTAAGATTGGAAGAAAGGAGAGGGGGAGTTCAGTTGAACCTTGCCCGATAATAGTGACAGTAAGTTAAGGAAAGAATAGAGCTCTTAAGACTTAAGAGTGGGTAAAGTTAAAGCTGTTTAACAGTCTCATATAACGAAGCCCTCTCCTGCGGGAGAGGGCGCGCCGGAGGCGGGGTGGGGTATTAGACCTCACCCCCCGGCCCCCTCTCCCCTTAAGATTGGAAGAAAGGAGAGGGGGGGTCAGTTGAACCTTGCCCGATAATAGTGACAGTAAGTTAAGGAAAGAATAGAGCTCTTAAGACTTAAGAGTGGGTAAAGTTAAAGCTGTTTAACAGTCTCATATAACGAAGCCCTCTCCTGCGGGAGAGGGCGCGCCGGAGGCGGGGTGAGGTCTGAGTTAATGGATACGAAAGGAATCATTAAAAACCAGAGAGTCAATTCCAGGAAAGTCGCCCGTTCCAGGGAACTTCGCGCAAAAATGACTCTGGCCGAACGTGAATTCTGGGAAATGGTGCGAAACCGTCGTATGCATGGTCTAAAGTTTCGACGTCAGCAGATAATTGACGGGTTTATTGTCGATTTCTATTGCGACAGTCTGGGGCTCTGCGTGGAGATCGATGGTTCTGTTCATAATTGTAGCAAGCGGAAAGAATATGACAATAATCGTGATGAAGCGCTTAGCCTTCGCGGGTTGAAAATACTACGCTTTTCAAACGATGATGTTTTTAAGAACAAAAAATATATTACCGCGAGATTGAAGAGTGAGATAAAGTCTTAGGCCTCGCCCCCCCCGTCCCCCTCTCCCGAGAGGATTAATTGATGGAAGGGGAGGCATTCAACAGTATCATGCGCCGGAGGCGGGGTGAGGTCGCCATACCCATGGCCCCGGCGGCGAAAACGTAATGCGCCAAATCGGGCCGGCGCTTGCGGTGAAAATTATGGAAAGCGGAAGCAAAAAGACATCTGCAAAACCCTCAACCGAAAAGCCCAACCTGATCTTTTGCCTTATCGAAACGCTTAGAAGGATCGAAGAGGAGCCGGGCCTTGCGGACAGGGTTCAATGGGATGAGCTCGAACGGGAGGTCGAGGGTATTCTCTTTTCGACCGATGTGCGCCTATTCACCTCGCATTCGAAGGCGGCCGAGCTTCGCGTCGTATTCGAAAGCTGGATAAACGCGCAGCTCGAGAGAGTTAATCCGGCCCTGTTAAAGGAAGCGAAATCATACAGGGTAAAAGACATAGGAAATTGGGAAAAGCGCATACAGACGGCAAAAAACGCGCCCGGCGGAGAACGGCCCGCCGATTCCATAGGCCTCGCGCTCCATCATATCGATATCGCCAGGGAGCTCATGAACCATGCGCACCATATGGGCATGCGCCATCACCTCTGGCAGGGGGATTCGGGCCGAAGGGCCCTTGGGCAGTTGATAATGAATATATGCCTCTTTGCCGAAAAGCTGGCAAAGAGGCCGCCGTCCAAAAGAATGGCCGATTACATTGATTTCGACCGGCGCGAAATACAAGAAGGGCGTTTCATCGTGCTTAGAAAAAACAGCGGCACTCCGCTATCCGCGATGGCATGCCTGGAGCAGGGTTCATGGTGCGGGACATTGAGTTTCGATTCCACGCGGGCAGATGAATTTTCTAAATTGGCGGAGGGCGATACCGTCTATTTGTCCGGATTGACGATGGGCGACAGAACGCCCTTCTGCGGGGCCGATTCCCTCCTTGTGCATCATCCCGATTATATGCTAACCGTTACCGATCTTACCGAGTGTTATCCGGGATATATTCGAGAGGGGCTTCTGGAGGGCCCCAGGCCAATGCATGTGATAAAAAGCCATTTTGCCCCGCGTGGACCTTCCCGCCATAATACGGTCGTGGGCCAGCTCGTCAACATTCTTGTCGACAGGGCGCTGCACTGTAAAAATGAGGGAAGGGACATGGAATCGGAGAGGAATTCCATGGTGCTGGACGCGCTCTCGGAGCGGATGCTGGACCTTGCGACCCTTCCAGGAGATCGCGATTTCGAGCATACGGTAAGGGATTTGAAAAACGAATCGGCCCCCCAGTGCCCGGACCACAATTTGCAGATGGTACTGCGAAGCTCCCGAAACGGGCAGTTCTATGGATGCCCTCGGTTTCCCGAATGCCGAAGGACCGCGGGCATAAAGGACCATGTGGGTTATAGGGGCCTTAACGATCTTTTGATTCCGCGGATCGAAAAGGAGCGGGGAAAAGCCTACTGGGAGGTCCCGGTGTACAGCCCAAGGCTTGGTCTTACCGGAAAGATCGACATCCTCTTTCAGCCCACGGGCGACGCGAGGATGCTAAAATTCATAGAGCTCAAAACCGGCAAGGTGTACGGCAGGTCGCCGGAGGATCCGAACTACCTTAACCCACAGCACAGGCGGCAGCTTCAGTTGTACCGGGCCCTGGCCGGGGAAAGGTTCGGCGCAAGCTCGCTTGACCTGTGGTATCCGCGCGCGGAGAATAGCTGGATACGGCGCGTGGAGGAGCCTTCGCCGGACGACATGCGGGAGATGCTCGAGGTGAGAAACGAGGCAGTGCGTCTGATAACGGACCTGGCATCGAGGGACAGGGTGTGGGATCTGCTTTCCAGCGCGGCTTCCGATCCGGATATTTGGTTCAAGGGCGAGGAGGAGAGGGCGCGGCTCGCCTTTGATAACGAGCTCCGGTCATGCGGCTCCACGGTGCGCTCCTATGTGGAGTTTATGGTGTCCTTCATCGCAAGGACCATGCTTGCCGCCAGAATAGGATGGTATTCGACATCGCGGAACACCTCCCTGTCGGATATATGGAGGTCCGACCCGGAGGAAAAAATGGAAAAGGGCGTGCTGCTCGACAGCCTGAGCCTATCGAGCATTGAATATTCAAACGGCAAATGGACGCTGCTCCTCGATGACCTTTCGGACGCCAGGGAATTCAAGTTTCGCGAAAACGATCTCGTTATACTCTATCCGAAGCCGCATGTGGCAATGGACATGCCGTCCGTGCTTATAGACGGCTATCTAATGCGGCAGACATTCAAAAAGGAGTACGATGACGGCGCCTCTCTTTTCCCGCCGGTCACTATCGAAGTAGAAGTAAATTCTTACGTGCCCGAGATAGAAACGTGGCGCGAAGCGCTTACAAACGGCGAACCGCCGCCGATATTCTGCATGGAGAGATATTACAGCGAAAAAATACACAAATCGCAGTTCCAGGGGATATTCCACCTCCTGGTCACAATGGGCGGCAGGCTGAAACGCGTCCTACTCGGGGCGGAAGCCCCTTCGAAACCCGATTCCGACGATGTGGTGGAGGCCGCTTCGGACTCCGACCCTTTATTTCTAATACAGGGGCCGCCCGGAAGCGGGAAAACCCGCCACTTCATTCCAAAGCTCGTGCGCCGTTGCCTGGAGAAGCGGCCGGACGAACAGATACTTATAGTCGCGATGTCCAACCAGGCTGTGGGCGAGATTGCCGGTGCCCTTGCCGACGAGTTCAAGGATGACGCGGCGCACATGTGCGATTTCATCCAGATAGGCACGGACCCCGAAGCATCGGCGGATTGGGCGCCGAAGCATTCCCTCAGGAGGATTCTAAAAAACGCGTCGGAACTGCCCGATCTCGAAAGGTTCGATAAAATGAGGGATGTCTTCAATCGTCTGTTGTCCGCCTCCGTGCTCATCACTACGACGGCATCGGCCGACGAAAAGCTGTTTCATTTCCGCGCAAATGGGACACTCATCGTCGACGAGGCCTCGCAGATACACGAATGTCAGCTTCTCACCGTTCTTGCCTATTCTAAAAGGGCCATAATCATCGGAGACCAGAAACAACTGCCTCCCGTGCACGAGGTGGAGCTCAAGGCCGACATGCTGCCTGAGGAAATCGCCGAAATCGGGTTCGCCGAAAGGCCCGGCGCCTCCATCATGGAGCGCCTGTGGCGCCTCGCGCGCCATAAAAAATGGGACTGGATAACCCGGACCCTGCCGAGGCAGTACAGGATGCACGAGGAGATCCAGGATTTCGTCAATCGCCGTTATTACGGAAACAAGCTTAGCTGCGGCAGTGGATGGCAATCCCAAAAGAAATTCATCTTTCATAAAGATGTGGACTCCAGTATATTTAAAGGGAGCAGGGCCCTGCTTGCCGACAGGTTGAAACGCAACAGGAGGATATGGATACAGGTTTCCGGCGGGGACGAAAATATCCAGCGGGAGCGGGAGAACGAGGTGATTATGGACCTGCTCGGAATTCTGCACAGGGATTCGATCGCCATCGGCGTCGTCATGCCCTTTCGAAAGCAGATCCAGCGGCTTAGAAATTCTCTGGAACGCGAATACGCCCGAAAAGACCTGCCCATCCCCGATTCCATCCGAATAGACACGGTGGAGCGCTTCCAGGGCGGCCAGCGAGACGTGGTCATCATAGCGGCCGGTATCTGCGACGCGTCCACGATCGAAATATTACAGTCGATAATGCCGGCCGACCCGCAAATCGACGAGCCCGAGGTGGACTGCAAGCTGAACGTGGCATTGACAAGGGCCAGGGAGCAGGTCATAGTGGTGGGCAACCCCGCAGCGCTTTGCTGCAGTCCGCATTATGGCGCCCTGTATGATTCCATAGGAGAGAAGCTGGAGTATGAATTCAGCGGCGGAAGTGGCCGTTATGCGGAGCCTACAGGATGGTAGGCGCCCGGGAGCCGCATCCGGCCTTCACACGGGCCTATGCCGTCCTTGCCGAAAGATTCTATACGGGGCCATATCCGGGCGAGGTCGACCCCGAGACGGCGCTTGAAAAATTGGGCTTCCTTTACTTCGCCGGCGTACGCGCATTCGTCAATCCGATGGAGCCGCACGAAACGGACCGTGCGGGCAAGCCGTTCATCCGGTACGAAGAGGCCTTAGAGGGGCCGTGCATTTTGTTTTAAGCGGATTATTTATAGATAAGCCTGTCTTCAAGCCTCATGTAGCCCCGTATCAACTGGGAGACCCCGAACCTTATGGGCTCCGGCGGCCAGGGAATGGTCTTTCTGCCCACGAAAAACATGGAGGTGCGGGGGGTATCCATCCCGCATATCATCTCGGCGATTGTCCTTCCGTTTAGCGTGGTCATGGATACGCCGTGGCCCATGCATCCGAGGGAGTAGATGGCCTTGCGGTCTCTGCCGATGTAGCCGATTGCCGGCGCCATATCGACGGTGATAGAGACCGGCCCGCCCCATCTGTGGGTGATCCTTATTCCCTTGAGCTGGGGGAACACCTCGGATATATGGTTCTCCAGGTGATCGAAGGTGCTCATGTTCGCGTCGTGGTCGAAGTTTTTGCCAAAGGCGAGGGAGACATCCCCGCCGCCCATCAGGATTCGGTTGTCCGCCGTCAGGCGATAGTAATGGATAAAATCGCGGGCGTCTTCTATGCCGGTGCGGCATTTCCATCCTATGGACTCCATCCGCTTCTGGTCAAGCGGCTCGGAGAGAACGATGTGGGTGAACACCGGCGCCTGCATCGAGCGGAGCCTGGGGAAGAGGAGGGAGTAGGCGTTTGTTGCGAAGACAAGATATTCGCAGTTTATCTCGCCCCTCTCGGTCTTGACGAGAAAACGCCCGTCGCTCATCTTCCGGAAGGTCGTTACAGGCGAGTTCTCGTAAATTACGACCTTCTTCTCTTCGGCTATCCGCTTCATTTCGCGTGTAAGCTTTGCCGGATTTAGGATTCCGCAGCGGGGCTCGAACCACCCCAGCTTGTAGAACTCGGTGTTGAATTCCTTCGCCAGCCTTTCGCGCTCCCAGCGTTCGATACCCTTAAGGCCCCAGCGCTCGATTATCTTAAAGTCATCCTCTATCCTCTTTATCTGCGCGTTGCTTGTCGCCACCAAGAGATAACCGCTCTGTTCGTAATCGCAGTCCAGCCCGTGTTTGCCGATCATATCGTGAAGGTAGTCGACGGCCTCCTCCATGTAGATCTGGGCGGCCCTTGCCTTTTCGTCGCCGAAGCGGAATTTTGTTATCCCCTTGGTAAGCCCGAACAGGGTCATGGAAAAACCGCCGTTTCTTCCGCTGGCGCCGAACCCGCAGATCTCGCTCTCCAATATCCTCACGTCGAGCTTGGGCTCAAGCGTCTTTAAATGATAGCCGGCCGAGAGGCCGGTGTATCCCCCGCCGATTATCACCACATCGGCCCTGTCGGATGATTCAAGAGGGCTTTCGGGTTTTATGTCTTCCGGAAGGGTCTCCAGCCACCAGCTTTTTTCGCGGTAATCCATAACGCGCCTCCCATAGTGGACAATGCGGGCCAGGGGGTAGTTGACGGGGTTTGTCCGATTTCAAGCGGATAATATAAGACGATGACGATTCCAACTGGATGCCAATCCGGAACATCTGTCAACAAGATTTTTTTTATGCACATGCTCTATCGTTGGCCTCGTCCTTGTGCTTTTAAGGGGGTCGGCTCCGGGAAGCCGTGGTCATAGGCGATGGAGGTGATGGGTTTCTACGGCTTGAGCGCGCGCTGCGCGGCCGTATTCTTCGTTCGCACGCGCCGAACGAGGCCGAAAAGCGGCCCGCATGCAAGGGCGTTTAACATGCCGTCTGTTCCGGAGAGGATGTCCATCCACATTGCGGATATACGTGCATGATCGGATGGTGCGTAATTTCCGGACGAAGGCGCGTTTTTTACCGATATCCGCGGACCCCGCGCCGTCATACCGGTAAAAGGGCTTCGAAGCCCGGGGAGGGAATGATGGAAAAGACCAGGCACGCGACGAAACGCGTAAGACAGCGCGGGATATCCGAGCGCATGATCGACTTCGCGTTCCGCTGGGGCCGGGACGAGAGGGACCGGGTCATACTCGATCGAAACGGCCTAAACCGGCTCATCGGCGAGGTGGATGAGCTCAGGCGCCTGCTGCTTCGCATGCTCGACAAGGGCGGAATCGTGGTGGTCGAACGGGACGGAAGGCTCATCACGGCCTTTCCGAAGAATTCGTGATGTAAAGAAATTTTTCCGATAACACGGGCCTTCGCTCCGTCTTGAAGAATGTAAAGAGGGGATTGATCCCCGAAAAACCAAAAGGAAGGGGAAGTATGAACAAACACACACTCCTGACAGTTGTATTCTCAATCGCGCTCGCGTGGGCGATGACCGGTTCTGTCTCGGCCCGGCAGGCCGGCGACATGCAGATCGGCGGGCTGCTGTCCCTGGGCGCCTCAAACGTCGACGCAACGGTCTGGACCGGATCATCGGTGGGGTATTATTTAGATGGCGATCCCACGCTGTGGGGGAACGCGTCCATAGACCCCGGAACGGCCGGCGGAATCGGTTTGGCGTTCCGTTATTTTCTTACCGACAATCTTGCGCTAAACACGGGACTGCACTTTATCGCAAAAACCTTTAACCTGACCTACCCGGCGCGCACAGCCTTATCCGACTTAGAGATCGAGGCGACGGCATATTTCATGACCGTGCCGCTAGGGCTTCGTTACGCCGCCGACATCTTCTACGCCGGGGGAGGCTTCTATTACGGCATGGCGGGCGACATGGATACCGAGACCACCGTGGAGACCACCGTCGGGACGATAAAGTCGAAGGACACCCTGCCCATCGACGACGATTTCGGTTTCTATGTAGAGCTGGGCCTGGACATTCCGCTCGGCGAGCGCCTGTCGCTCGACCTGGGGGCGCGCTACGAGCGCGGGCTTACGAAGATCTACGATGACGACGATCTCGTCACCGACATAAAGACGCGGGCGATCTTCTTCGGCCTGGGCCTCTCCTATCTGCTGTAGCCGGAAGTTTCGAACCGGCGGGGGACCTTCCCCCGCCGGGACTCTACAGGCGCACTTGCTCCCCCAAAAAACAGCGTGACAACTTTGTGTAATTTAAAGGACTAACTGTTGCGGAGCCATTCGTGTGATATATGCCGTTACACGCTGTATGGAATACCGGGCGAAGTGGTCAGTCGTGATTGGGGTTAAGCGTACGTATTCGATTTATTATTACGAAAACGAACACGGCAGGGCCGGGCCATCCCTTCCCAGCCGGTGCCGTTATTCGATAAACCGGGCGGCTGGCCGGTTTATCAGTCCGGGGGAAGCTGTTCCACCTTGCCGCCAATGAGCACAGGCCTGACTCCGTAGCGGACTCCATAGCCGCGGTTGCTTTCGATGTAGGCCCCGGTAATTTTAAGGCGGTCATCGTGCTGGTACACCTCGTCCTCGGGCAGGAGCACAAAGAACTCGAAGGATTTTTTTCCCGGCTCGATATATTCCATCTTATGAATCAGCAGATTCTTTCTGTCCTTGAAGGCAAGGCCCGGCTTTGGAGCGACCATCACCCTGTCCGTACCCTTTACCGTGCCTGTGATATTCACCCTCTGCCATGTCAGCGTGAATTCCTTGTGGACGATCATGTCGATCTCGTCGCTTTTCTTGTTCTCGGCGATCCACTTCAGTACCGTCTCGGACAGCTCAACAGGCGGGGCCGAGGCCTTTGGGCCTGGGTTTGAGGCCTTTTGGGCCTTCTGGCCGAAAGCGGCCGGGCTTAGGCCAAGACAGAGGATTATTGCAATTATTAAATCCGGACGCAATTTCATTGTTAAAACCTCCCTAAAGTTTGGCGCCGCGCTTGTCGGAACGGTAAATCCGGAATACGCGGCATGAAAATATTTCGGAGAAGACGATACATACAATATGCCATTTCAGACTTTGAAAGGCAAGTGATTTACCGGAATCCTTATCGCTAGATTCCACTCGGATAAAAGGCTTATAATTACAAAAGGCATGACAATTGCGTGGAAGGCTTGATATCCGCGCATAACGGATATCACACATGGCCGAGGCCGTGCGCTCCCCTAAATGAGAGCGGTGTACGCACTTTGAAATGGGCTGGATTTAAAAAGGGCATAGGGGCGCAATTAAGCCGTATGGCCGGAGGAGTTCATGGAAGAAAGATGTAAACCCTTCTCTTTGCCCGCCGGTTAGCCGGCTTGCAATTCCAAGCACTAACAAAAACAGCGTGACAATCCGAGGCCGCGGCCGTAGGCTTGCGCGCATGGTCTTCATCTCGCTGCAGTCCGGAAGCAACGGGAACTCCCTCTACGTGGAGTCCGGCGGCGTGCGCCTTATCTTCGACGCCGGAATAAGCGGACGCAGGGCCGAGGACCGCCTCGCAGCCCACGGGCGCGACATCCACGATGTGGACGCGCTAATCATATCGCACGACCACGCCGACCACGTCGCATGCGCCGGCGTATTCAATCGAAAATTCGGCGCTCCTCTGATGCTAACGGAACCCACCCTTCGGGCGGCGCGCGCTAAATACGAGCTTCGCCGCCTAGGCGATGTGCGCCACTTCGTCCCCGGACGGGAGCTTCGCTTCGGCCACGTGCGCGTCGAGACCTTCGCCACGCCGCACGATGGGGCCGACGGCTCAGCCTTCGTAGTAGACGACGGACTGCGCCGCCTGGCCATACTGACGGACCTGGGCCACGTATTCGGCGACCTGCGCGCTGCGGTCGCCTCGGCCGACGCCTTGGTGATAGAGAGCAACTACGATCCGAACATGCTCGAACATGGCCCGTACCCGGCCGTGCTTAAACGGCGCATAACAGGCAATGGGGGCCACCTCTCGAACGAAGAGTCCGCGGGGCTTGTCGCTTCGTGCGCCTCGTCGCGGCTCCGCTGGGTGTGCCTTGCGCACCTCTCGCAGGAGAACAATACCCCGGAGCTCGCGCTTAAGGCGCACCGCGATGCTCTGGGCGCCTCAGTGCCGCTATACCTGGCCCCGCGCTACGATTCATCACCGCTCCTTAAACTTTAGTATACGGTCAGTCATCCGCATCGCCCGCGCAGGCATGGGCTCTCCGATCTCCGGAGAATTTCGTAGAGCGAGGTCATGGAGATGTTCAGGCTGTGCCGGATGAAGCGGGCGTGGAGCTCTTTTCGCGGTACTCCCTGAGTTTTGCGGCGGTCTCCTCCGGTATGGGCGCCGTCTTCCCGGAGGTGTAATCGTACCAGACCATCACCGATTCGCCGCGGGCGTAGGGTTCCGGCCCGCCCCGGGTGTCGATGATCTCGTAGCGGAAGTTAAAGCTCTTCTTTCCGATCCTGGAAATCCAGACCATTACTGAGATTTCGGCGGAAAGGGGGATGGGCCTGATGTAGTCGCAAACCGCCCGGGCGAGTATGAATGGGTAATCGGCAGGAACCTCTATTCCCATCACCTCCTTAAGGAATGCCTTGCGCCCCTCCTCGAAGTATGTGAGATACTCGGCGTTGTTCACGTGGCCCATGGCGTCCACGTCGCGGAACCTTATGGCGATGGAGGCGCAGATTTTTGCATGCCGTATCATTGTATATTGGCTACCGGCGTCATTGGAGGCATTATGCATCAGTTTACCGGCGCGCTCCTGCCGCGCCTGAAGATTTTTCTGCCGAGGAGTGCGAAGAGTTTCTTTACGAAGAAATAAACGAGCATCCCGACAAGCAGCCCGACGAGCGCGTACACGGCCCCTTCGAGAGAGATGTTCATCCCCGGCGTGTAGTTCTTTATGGTGGCGCGTGTTATCTCCAGGTCGATGTTTTTAAGAAAATAAAAGAACTTCGAAAATGGTCCTGCGTTCGTAAGCTGTTCCAGGGCCAGCTCGATGTCGGCCAGGCGGTCGATATTGCCCTGCATGTTGGCGCCCGCAGACACGAAATCGGCCTCGCTCGACGAGAGGAAGCGGCGTACATATTCCTCGAGGGTCTTTCCGGTGTCCGCGGCGGAGGCGCGGTACTGGTTAACCACCCGCGCGAGTTCGTCGACGTGCCCTCCAAGACGTTGTATGTACTGGGTGATGAAGACGGGCACCTGGACGAAGATCAGCGCCCCCAGAACGGAGCATATCCGATCGACGAAACCGTCCACAGAAACCAGCAGTTTCTCTATAATTTTGCTCATTGTTCTTCCTACCCGGGTTCATGCCCGCCGACTGTCGATGTTGCAATATTGTTTTCAGCGTTGCCGGAAACTCAGAAAAGTCAATCAAATTTGGGAGAATCACACAGGCCGGCATCGACCGTGCTGAAAAAACGCCTTGACCCTGATGAAAGCAGCTCCTATAAATTATACAAGGCCGGAACTGGTCGGCATCGCAGTGGATGGAGGAATCGGAATGGCATTTCTCGATTGGAACGATAAATACTCTGTAGGCGTAAAAAAAATCGACGATCAACACCGTCACCTGTTCAAGCTTACCAACGATTTTCACGAAGCGCTCGCCGTCGGTACGGCGCAAAGGGACCTTGGCAAAGCCCTGGAGGCCCTTGTGGACTACACCCGATTCCACTTTGCCGATGAGGAAGCGCTAATGGACGAGGCGGACTTTCCGGAGCTCGCGCAACACAGGCTGGTGCACGAACGCCTTACCAGGGAGGCGCGAGATTTTTATATACGCTTTGTCGAAGGGAGGCCCGTATCGACACTCGATTTTGCCATATTTTTATCCGACTGGCTGGTTAACCACATCATAGTAATGGACAAGGATATAGGCATTCATCTGAAAAGCAGCAGGGAGCGCAGGGGGGGGCCTTTCTGATGTCCATGGATGATGACACTACGATCGAAAGCCTCAAGCGTGCGGTGATCGCCTTCCGCGACGAGCGCGACTGGAGGCCCTTTCACGACGTTCGTAATCTGGCCATGGGGCTTTCCATAGAAAGCGCGGAGCTTCTGGAGGGCTTTCTATGGAAATCGGACGAACAGATCGACTTAATGTTAAGGGGCGAGGAGGCCAGGGCGGTTCGGCACGAGCTTGCCGACGTTATGGTCTATCTGTTGTATCTGTCCGAGGCTACGGGTATTGATCTGGCCTCCGCGGTGCGGGAGAAGATCGCGCTTAACGCGGTTAGGTACCCCATCGACAAGGCGCGCGGCAGCAATAAAAAATACACTGAGCTGTAAGAAAGGCGGGGTGCGGCCGCGTCTAAAAAAGCGTTTGGCGTTTTTACATCATCTTTTAACCGGAGTTATGAAATGAAAGCGATTAAAAACCTGTGTCTTTTGTTTGCCGCTGCCCTGCTGCTTATGCAGGGGTCCTGCTCGGCGCCCGAAAGAGGCGGCGACGGACCGAAAATAGGCATTACCTACGGTTCCATACAGACCAAGCTTTATAAATTTCGCATAGACATTAACGGGGAGTACGCCGCCGCGCTCGCAAAAGAGGGCGCAGGAATAGTGCGCCTCTTCGTAACGGACGATCCGGCCACTGTAAGGACCAGGCTCGCCTCGCTCGATGGCGTCCTTATTCCCGGGGGGTTCGACGTGGCCCCGGCCCGTTACGGCGAAAAGCCCGATCCGGAACTTGAGGCCGTAGACGAGGGCCTCGACGCGCTCGAGTACATGGTGTTGGACTATGCGGCCGGGGCGGGCCTTCCGGTGCTCGGCATCTGCCGGGGCTTGCAGATCTTGAACGTGTATCATGGAGGTTCGCTTTATCAGGACATTCCGGCCTATTACAAATCCGAAAAACCGGTCGTCCACCGCAATCAGGTGAACCTTCTGGTGTACAGGCACGCCGCGGACTGCTTCCACGGCATTTCAATAGAGAAGGGAAGCCTTCTCCACCGCCTGCTGGGAACTGAAGAGCTTACGGTCAATTCGCTACATCACCAGGGGGTAAAGGCCCTCGCCCCGGGATTTCGCGTAACGGCACGCTCGGCTGACGGTTTTGTCGAGGCCATAGAGCTTCCGGGCGGGCGCTTCGTCGCGGGAACGCAGTTCCATCCCGAAAAACTACTCGCCTCGACGCCGCGCCTCTCGGCGCTGTTCGGTGAATTCGTGGCATCGGCCGCAGAGGGGAGCAGGAAACAGATCCCCGCAGCCCGCTGAAAACGAACGCGCCGCGGAAAGCCGCGGCGCGCCGAGTGAGGCCGTTTATCGGCACTCGAAGGCTGTCAGTATTCCCCGTCCTCCACCGGGAATTCGTACTCGGGCCGAGGCTCGACAGGAAGCAGCTTCTTGTAGGTCGCGATGGCAAGGAACCCCGCAACGTACATCCACAGGCCGAAGATGGCCGAGGTGAAGAACATCGAACTGTAGAAGTCGCCCATGTAGTCCTGAATGAGGAGTGCGAGCGCCATGGCGAGCGAGGCGTTTCTAAGCCCGGTTTCGAGCGAGATGGCCCTGTTCTGGTAATTGTTAACGCCGATCAATTTGGGCAGCAGCCCGCCAAGGCCCATCCCCGATAAAGTCAGAATGAAGACCATGGAATAGAACGCAAAACCATAGCGGTCGGTGTCGGCGAACATATCCAGGTTGGCCAGAAGCCCGGCGATGATAAGGAAGAGAAGGGCAATCACCCCCAGCGCCGAGAAAAACGGCATGGCCTTTTTGGCGAAATTCGGCCAGCGCTTTCGTATGGACATGCCGACGGCGAGCGGGATGATGACCAGAATGATGATGGTCTGGACCACCATTTTGACCGGTATAGTCACCTCGGGAACGTTCGCGCAATAGAGGGCGAGCAACAGCGGCGTAAAGAAGAGCGAAAGCACCGTGGAGAAGGAGGTGAGGGAGATGGAAAGGGCGAGGTCGCCCTTTGCGTAATAGGTCATTAGGTTGGAGGTCACTCCTCCCGGGCTCACAGCTATAAGCACCATCCCTACGAAGACGAAGGGATAGGCGTCGTAAAAACCGAGCAGCCTGCCCAGCCCCACCGCGACCAGCGGCATGACGGCCCATTGCAAAAAGGCCCCGGCGAGCATGCCCTTGGGCTTCTGGAAGACTATTTTAAAATCCTTCATCGTCAGGGTAAGGCCCATGCCCAGCATGACGAAAAAGAGCATGAGAACGATGGAGATCTTGAAGATGCGGTCAAGGGCAAGCTGCATGGGCCTTTCGGTAAACCGCGCGAAAAGAAAGGACTCGCCATTCACGGTCCCCCTGGTCGACTGAAGTTTGAAACTGAGCCTGTCCTCGAGCATCTTTTCGAGGTTTGCGTATTTGGAGGCTGCGCCCTCCTTTTCGAGCGTCTCTTTGGAGGGGACGGCGAGGATGAACAGCTCGCCCGGGATGCTTCGCACCAGGAATATGCTGGTCTCGTCGCCCGTCACGGTGTCCGTGCTCGCCTTGAGCAGGCGCAGGTGCCCCTCGAACTCGGTCTCGGTGGCGTCCTTCCAGTCCAGCTTTCGCGACGCTTCGTTTAGCTTCTTGATGATCGTCTGGTCTCCCGTTCCCCTGGCGG
Source organism: Spirochaetes bacterium ADurb.BinA120 (assembly GCA_002069125.1). GTDB lineage: Bacteria > Spirochaetota > UBA4802 > UBA4802 > UBA5368 > MVZN01. The sequence goes on along the minus strand of MVZN01000027.1, from coordinate 15,994 downwards.
CCATGGAGAGGCGCCGATAGAGACCCTCGTCGGCCTGTGCGCTGGATACCGCAAACAGCGCGATGATCAGCGCCACCGTCGCTTTGACGGCGGATGAGAAGGGTCCGCCCTTAAGACCGGTCTGCTTCATAGTCCAACCCCCTGTTTTTTATCTATGCGTCTCCCGGCCGCGGGCAGCGCGGCGGGGCTGTGCTCTAATTGCGCGACGGTTGTCATTGTTTCTCCGTTTCGGAGTGATGTTACTGTGTGCCGGGACGCCTATCCGTCGGGCCGGCGGCGCCAGACGGGAAAAAAATAAATGAAGTCTATATAATGTACACATATAACTTAATGTCCGACATGTCAATGATTTATTGTTCGGGGCATGCGCCTTTTCGTGTCCCGGGGAATGCCCGGAAAAATATTATTTGCGTTTGCGGGGACGCGGCCCTAAAATCGCTTGGAATGCGGGGTGTCGCCATGGTTCGCAAAAACTATATTGCCGTTATCGTGCTTCTGTCCCTCGTGGGCGGCATGGCGACGCTTGCCTGTTTACGCGGCTCCCGGGTGCGCATCGCCATCATGACCCGCCTCCAGTCCGGCTCGACCATCGGCTCCAGCGAGATCAACGCCTCGAAGCTCTTTCTCGAGGGCCCGGGCGGGCGTTCGATGGAAGTTGTGCCGTTCAACGACGACTGGGAGCCCGGCCAGGCGCTCCAGGCGTATTCCGAAATGCGTTCGCTGGGGATGGATATCCTCGTTACGAGCCATGTCTCCACATGCGCGCTCGCGCTAAGGGATTCCATCAACAGGGACGGTGTGCTCACAATGGTCACCGGCGCCTCCACGGACGAGCTCACGGGGCGCGACGACTGGATCTTTCGCACAATACCGGACGTTTCATCGGAGCAGAAAAGCATCGCCGGCTATATAAACGCCATGCCGGGGAACTCGCTATTGATTATCCGCGACACCGACAACCACTCGTACACCACGCCGGCGCTTCGGTACTTCATGGAGGCGCTTCGCAAGCGCTCGGCGCGGATAATAGACGTTTCCGTTTCGTCCCCGGACATGGCGGCGCTCGAGGCGTCGATTCGCGCCAGGCCCTTCGACAGCGTCTACATGCTGATCGGCGGATACAAGGCCGTGGCGGGGAGCATGGCCCAGATGGCCGCGCGGATAAATCCGGGGGCCCGTATAGTGTTTACGCCCTGGATAAAGACGCCCGAGCTTCTGCGTACGCTGGGCCGCGCGGTCGGCAATTCGGTCATTCCTTCGCATTATCCGCCCAGGGGCGAATCCGCCGCCGTCGACGAATACATCACGATATTCAGAAAACGATTCGGTTATTCGCCCACATTCATTAGCCTTAACGTCTATGCCGCGCTCGAGATTCTCGCCTCCGCGATATCCGCCGGGCATAAAAGGCCCGGAGAGATAAAGGCGTACCTGCTTGAAAAAAGAAGATTCGATACGCGGTTCGGTCCCGTGGAGTTCGACGCGTACGGAGACTCCATGAAGCCACTGTACTTCATTACAGATCTCGAAAATGAGTTTTAAGAAAATATACTCCATACGCGCCATCTTCGCCGTGTTCGAGGGGGTTACCCTGTTCCTCGCGGTCCTATTCGTTATCATCCTGTTCGTTCTCCTTGGCCGTCAGATTAGGGCCTCTTACCTGAAAAGCCAGGCGCGGGAGATCGATAGAATCGAATCGACCATGATGGACTATATAAAAGACAACCGGGAGCTGTTTACAGTATACGCCGGCATGGCCGATCGAGGGGCGCCGGCGGATCTGCTGACCAGCTTCAGCGACCTCTATTTCTGCGACTCATCCTTCGTATTAACGCGTGTCGTCAAGAGGGAGCGATCGAGCCCCATCTTTCCCGGCTATGACCTCGGGAGAAGCAGGGTGGCGGAAATGCTCGCGAAAATCGACGCGTCCAGGCCGGTCGTTTCGGCCATGTTCCGCTCGTCGGAGGACGAGCGCCTGAGCGTATACGTGGGGGCGCGCTCCATGTACGGGTACATCGTAGGCCGGATCGGAACGGATCCCCTCCAGGCGGCGCTCCGGCGCATAGCGGACTATAGCGGCAGTATCGTCATAATCGCGACGGGGGAGGGCTATATCATCTCTAACTCCGGCGAGCCCCTGCATCTGCACATCCTCCCGGGGGAGCGCGTCACCGAAGTCAAGCTCGGCGGCATCGATTATCTTTACATGCGCAAGAGGAGCGGCGCGCTCGGCAAGGACATCGCCATCCTCACGCCCGTCTCGACCGTGTACGCGCTGCTCGGCGTGGTCGAGCGCCGTGGAAGGTTGTTCATCATGCTGTTCGCGCTTATCATCATCGCCAAGATCGTCGGCCAGACGATGCTCCTCATAAGGCCGTTCGGCAGGTTCAGCGCCCTCATCCGAAGATGGGAGCCCGACGCGCCGCCCGCGGAGGTCCCGCCCGAATTTCTGCGGTACGAGGAGATTTCCGCGCTGTACCGGAGCTTTAGCGACAAGTCGGAGCAGATACGCGATGCGGTCTCGGCGCTTCGGGAGAGCGAAAAGCTGCTGGAGATCCAGCGCGACCTCGGCATGGCGCTGGGAAGCACCTCCGAACTTGGCCCCGCACTCGACGCCATGCTGGAGGCGGCGCTACGGATCGATGGGATGGACAGCGGCGGGATATATCTCGTCGACGAGGAGGCGGGGTTCGTTGAGCTTGCCTGTTCGGCGGGGCTATCCTCCAGCTTTCTCGACTCATCGACGCGTTACGGCATGGATTCCCCCAACGCCCGTGTGGTGATGGAAGGCTGGCCGGTTTATCTGGAGGGCGATCAGATCTCGGTCAACAGCCTGGGGCTGATGCGCGGGGACGCGGCGGCGGGCGAGGGATTTCGCTCCCTCGCCGTGGTGCCGATACGCCATATGGGGCGCAGCATCGCCTGTGTCAACGTGGCCTCCATGAGCTCCCCACGCATTTCGCAGGGCAAGCGCGACGCCCTGGAATCGATGGCCTCCATACTGGGCAACGTCATCGCCCGCATACGCCATCAGGAGCGGGTGACCGCCTCGCTCCGCGAGAAGGAAATTTTACTGAAAGAGATCCATCACCGCGTAAAGAACAATTTTCAGATCATCATAAGCCTGCTCAACCTGCAATCGATGAACATCCAGAGCGAGGAGCTCCAGCAGCGCTTTAACGATTCCCGAAACAGCATCCGCGCCATGGCGCTAATACACGAAAAGCTCTACCAATCCGACGATTTCGCGCGCATCGATTTCTCCGCCTATCTCAAGACGCTCACCACGGAACTCTGCTCCATTTACGCCTCCCCGGCGAAACCCGTGGCGTGCAGGCTGGACGTGGAGAGGGTGAACCTTTCCATAGACCTTGCCATTCCCTGCTCGCTCATCGTCAACGAGATCCTCTCGAACTCCCTCAAGTACGCGTTTTCGCCGCCATGGGAGGGGAGCCCCGAGATACTGTTGCGGATGACAGGAAAGGATGACGGGGAGGTGAAGCTCGAGATCTCCGACAATGGAATCGGCATGCCGGCGGGCCGCGATGTGGGCGCGCCCGATTCCGACACTCTTGGGCTTTCCCTCATCGGGCTCCTGGCGCGCCAGATAAAGGCCACTCTGCGACTGGACAGGGACGGGGGCACCCGCTACACCATCGTTTTCCGCGGAAACGGCCAGGCCTGAATATTTGTTGCCAATTCATTCCGGCGGCGCAACATCGTCACCGGCTTTCGGCCCCATTCGTCCCGGGCCTCCCGGCCGGCGGAGGTCGAGGGGATGGCGCCAATCCCCCTCCCCGGGCGTGACGGGGCCCTGTGCCAAAGATGGGGATTGATGCCGAAGCGCGCCGCATGGGCCTTGGCTCGGCCGTGCGGCGGTAACGCTTCCGAACAGCGGAGGATGATGATATGAAGCTCACACTGCCGTACGGCCGGACCGGGCTCGAGCTGGAGCTTCCGGATTCGGTCCATGTAGTTCGAGGCCCTTCCGAAACGCCGCTAGCTGACCCGGCCGCATCCATCGCCGCCGCGCTCGAAGATCCGACAGGCACGGCGCCGCTTCGCTCGCTTTTACACGGCAGGCGCAGGGTCGCGATAATCCATTCCGACATCACCCGGGCCACGCCTAACGCCCTCATCCTTCCGCCGCTCCTGTCGGAGCTCGAGCGCTCGGGCGTGAGCGAAGGGGATATAACGCTCATCAACGCGACCGGAATGCACCGCGTCCAGACGAAGGCCGAGCTTGAAACGCTGCTGGGCGGGGCCGTTGTACGGCGGTATCGCTGCGTGCAGCACGATGCGCGCGACGCGTCCATGCTCGCCAGCGCCGGCAGGACCTCCCGGGGCGATGAGCTAATGGTCAACCGGGCATGGCTGGAGGCGGACTTCCGCATAGCGACCGGATTCATAGAGCCGCACTTCTTCGCCGGATACAGCGGCGGGCCTAAAGCCGTGTTCCCGGGAATAGCCGGCGAGGCGGATATAAAACGCAACCACCGAGCCTCCAACATCGACCATCCGCACGCGACCTGGGGCGTCACCGAGGGGAACCCCGTGTGGGAGGAGATGGCCGAGGGGGCCAGGCTCGCGCGAATGGACTTCCTGCTCAACGTGACGCTCGATTCCGGGCAGCGCGTTACCGGGGTATTCGCGGGCGATCCGGAGTCGGCCCACCGCGCGGGTTGCGAGCACGTCAAGAGGTCCGCCATGGTGGCCCTCGACGCGCCCTTCGATGTGGTTGTGACGTCGAACAGCGGCTATCCGCTCGACCAGAACCTGTACCAGGCCGTAAAGGGCATGAGCGCCGCGGCGTCGATAACCTCAGACGGGGGTTCCATCATCCTTGCGGCCGCCTGCGAGGAGGGGCTTCCGTCGGGGAGCTGTTACGAGGAACTGCTCTCGCGCTTCGACGATCCCGAATCCTTCCTCGCGGCGCTAACAGGCGGGGCCGTGTCGGAGGCCGAGCAGTGGCAGGTGCAGGTGCAGGCAAAGATACTCGTAAAGAAAGAGGTTTACCTTTACAGCGGCGGGGTAAGCGCTTCCGAGGCCGGGCGGGCGATGCTCCGCCACACCGCGGACATTCCCGCTACGCTCGACTCGCTAATGAGGCGCTACGGTCCGCGCGGCCGCGTCGCCGTGCTTGTCGACGGGCCGCAGAGCATTCCATACGTGCGCTGAAGCGCAAGAGTGCCGCGGTGCGAAGAGAAAATGGACACCGCGCTCCGGCGTCCGTCGGCCTGCCCGGGTTGGGCCTAAAACCCCAGATATCCAAGCACCAGCAGGAGCTGTCCGGCCAGGTAGGTACTCATGGTGTACACGCGCTCGTTTGCGATCTCCCGCGCGAACTTGTTGTAGGCGTTGATGATGTCGGAGACCATGAAGACGAAGGCCCCGGCCATTGCCGTGAGCACGCCGGACAGCTCGGCCGTTCCCATGGGCAGCACCGTCACCGCCCCCATGAGCGCTATGATTGCGCTGTAGGCGAGAATCGCCTTCTTCATCGCGCCGGCGTGCGGTCCTATAAGGCGATATCCGATAACGCCGGTGGCCGCGTATGGGATGAGCAGGAGCCACGCCGCGGCCGGGAAGTTCTCGAACCCCGGAACGTAGGACGCGAAGACGACGATGTAGAATAAGTGCCCCAGCAGGAAGGCGACGAGTCCGGGCCGGAAATAGCGCCTCGTCTTCTCGGGGTCCGGGATCATCAGAAAAATGTCGCCAAGCCAGCCGAAGCCGATGGCCGCCATCATGAACCAGCTCGGCGTTTCCGCGGAGGACAGGTAGTAGAGCGCGAGCGCCGGCATAAGCAGCGGTTTTAAGAAGTATCGCCCCGGCATGAATTTGAATCCTTCGCTTACGACGTGCGCCGCCGCGAGTGCGACGAAAAGGACGAGCAGATTCGTCGGTGTCATTATGGCTCCTCCGTGGTGTATTTATCGATTGTCCGCTCCATTGGGACACCATCCATGGGGTTTTTGCAATTACTTTACGCATTTGCGCCGGCCCGAAGCCAGCGGACTCCGTATGGTTCGATCGTAAGTTCGAGAGGGCCGTCCCTTCCGTCAAACCTGGAGCCGTCCAGTATGTCGGTCCACTGAGCATCCGGTAGGCCCGCCCCGGATGCCTTTAGGCTCAGTACGCGCGCGCGGGGCGTGACATTGGTCGCCGCGAGGAGGAAGGCCGATCCGTTCGGGGCCCGGCGAAGCAGTACGAACAGGCCGCTGTCGGCGTGGAGAACCCGCTGGAGGGCGTTCGGATGAAAGCATGGCTCGCGGGAGCGCGCGAGCAGCATGGCCCTCATCCCGGCGAACACCCTCGCCGTCCTGCTCGAAGGATCGTTTAGGGCGCGGAGCAGATGGTTTTTGTCGAGCGTGGCCCTGTTGATGGCGCGGCGGTCGCGCTCCTCGTCGAATGCGCGGGTGTCGTTTTCGGATCCCAGCAGCCCGTGCAGATAGATTCCGGGCACCCCCATGAGGGCGAGCGCTATGGAGCGCGACGCGAGGTAGCGCCGTACCCGCAGCTCCTCGTCCTCGTCGGAGCGGTCGCGGTTGATGGCGCTCCACCATGTGATGTTCAGCTCGTACGGGCTTACGGTCCCGTCCACCTCCGTGCGGTATGAGATATGGCCTCCGTTATCGAGCACACGCGCGGCCATGGCGTCGATCTCCTCCATGGAGAGTATTCCGTGCGCCGCCATCACCCCTATGCCGTCGTGGCTGTCGAGAAAGTTGAAGTACGTGGCCCGATCGGAAACAAGCTCCAGGCTTTCCGCCCATGCCGAGAGCCTGGAGGCGTCCGACGTCTGGAAGGCGTGCAGAACGAGCGGCGGGAGCGCGAAATTGTAGACTATCTGCGCCTCGTCGGTCCCGTCCCCGAAATAGCGGATGTTGTCGGCATGGGGGACGTTCGTCTCGGTTACCAGCGCCACGTGTGGCGCCACCGCGTCCAGGATGGCCCGCATCAGGCGTATTATGATGTGCGTCTCCTCGAGGTGCGCGCCGGTGGTGCCGAGCTCGTCCCACAGGTAGGTAACCGCGTCGAGTCTCACCAGGTCGGCGCCGTGGCGCACGTAGAAGAGCAGGACGGCGATGACCTTGAAGAGCACCTTCGGGTTTTGAAAATTCAGGTCGACCTGGTCCGGGCTGAAGGTGGTCCACACCAGCCTGCGTCCGCCGAGGGTATCGAAGGGCGTGAGCACGTCGGTTGTACGCGGTCTGAAAAGGATGCGCAGATGGTCGTCCGAAACGGCCTCCCTGGTGCTGAACACCGTAAAAAAATCGATATACTCCGGGTTCTGGTCCAGGAACTCCCGAAACCAGCGGCTCCTGGAGGAGATGTGGTTGAATACCCCATCGAACATAAGCTTAAAATCGCGCCTGAGAAATGCTATCATGTCCCAGTCTCCTATGGCCGGGTCCACCTGTTCGAAATCCATCACCGAAAAACCCCTGTCCGATGAGGATGGAAAAAACGGAAGCAGATGGATCGTGCTGAAAAGTCCGGCCAGGCGCTCCTTCGCGAACTCCACAAGCGTAAGAAGCGGCGCCCTGTGCGGTTCGCGGACCATGTCGCCGTAGGTTATGAGGATGGCGTCCCGCTCGCTGAAGCGCCCGGCCGGATCGAATCCCCTGTCCATCTCGATCATCGCCGCGGTTTTGTGCGCGTAATAGACGCGCATAACGCGCTCGATCTCGGCGAGGCCCTCTTCGGCGCGCGCCTCCCCGTAGAGCGATGCCAGTTTTTTGAAGATGTCGAGGCGGACCTCCTGGGGCGGATGATAAATCGGCCGGGTGTAATCGGGATTGCCTGAATGGAGCCGAATGTCGGCGGCGTAGTCGGCGGCTTGTTTCACGTTTCTCCTCCAATCTCTGCCGATAGGGCCGCGCATCGAAACCAGAGGCCTCCTGTAGCGCGGTATATACCACCTATCATCTTCGGCCGCCTTTAGACAGCCTTTTTTACGCTTCCAAGCCCCCGGTACGCGCGATTAATACTTGCCCGCTACCGCCGCGGTGGATAAGCTTAAGGATGGCGGAGGCCGATCCGGCGGCCGACCCGCCGGGAGGGATCCATGATAGACGCCGGCCAGCGGCGCTACATCCTCGACAGGGCTTATGTCTCCGAGCACAGCCCGGATCTTATGACCATCGTATCCGGCGGAGAGGCCCATCTCTACGGGGGATACGTCGTTTACTCCGGCGACGGATGGGCCGTGGTCAACGGGTATCCGCTGGAGGGCCCCTCGGACGGGGAAGGCCTGGAGGAGGCCGTGGAGAGGGCGAACGCCCGGTTCTCCCCTCGCTATCTCTGGTTGGTGGCGCCCGGTATTCCGGCCGGATTCCGAAAAAGGATTTGTGAGCGCGAAACGGACGAGTATTACCGGCTGGACCTTTCGGAGTTCGACCCGTCGCGGCGCCTAATGCGCGAGGTCGAGAGGGCGGCCGAGCGGCTTGTCGTGGAGCGCACGCGCGCGATGGGCCCCGATCACGAGTCGATGACGGTGGAGTTCATCCGCCATGTCGACCCGCACGAGCGCGTAAGCGGCCTGTATCAGGCCATGCCCGATTTCGTACGCCGCTCACCCGACGCCCTGGTGCTCGACGCTCGGACCCGGGAGGGACGCCTTGCCGCCTTTTACGTGATGGACATGGCGCCCACGGGCTTCGCGAGCTATGTTGTGGGCTGTCACTCCCGAACGGTCCGGGCCCCCCACGCCTCCGACCTGCTTTTCGTCGAGATGGTGGCCGCCGCGCGGGGCGCGGGAAAGCGCTACATAGACCTCGGGCTTGGAGTTCACGACGGGATTCGAAGGTTCAAGACCAAGTGGGGCGCCGAGATCTTTTTGCCCTACGAGATGTGCGAGATCGAGCTTCCGAGGCGGGCTCTCTCCCTTCGGCCCCTGTCGCCCGGGTCCGGTGCTGTGGCCAAAAACACAGGGCTCCGCGCGATTATAGGCTCTTTCCCATTTCTACGTAGGCGCGGGGCCGAGTATAAGATGCTCTGGGAGGTCCGCAAGGGGGAAGCGCTCAATCTGCTCGGGGGGACAGCCCATTTTTTCTGCCGCTCATACAGGCGTTCGTTTGAGCGTTTGCTTTCCGGAGTAGACAGGGTGCTTTTTGAGGGGCCGCTCGGCGAGGAGAGCATGCGGCTTGTGCGTGAGCGGGGGTCCGTTTCTGAGGGAGGCTCGCGGCTTTTTGCGGAGCTCGGCCGGGAGACCCGTTCGAAGATCGCACACGAGTTCGCTCCCCGGGGTCTGCGCACGGCTATACGTGCGGGGCTTCCACCAGGGGTGCGCGACTCCATAGAGGACGAGATTTGCCACGGCCGCCTCGACGGTATGAAGCCATGGCTCGCTTTTTTCAGCATGTGGTCGGAGTTTTTAATGAAGCGGGGCTGGGTCTATTCGGTGGACCTGGAGGCCTATGAAACGGCCGGTCGCCTTGGCAAGGAGATTATTCAACTTGAGCTAATCGAGGAGCAGATAGAGGCGATGGAGGGCATTCCGTTCGATGGGATTGTGGAATTTTTGGGGCGTATCGACCGCTGGGAGGCAATGGCGCGATTGCACGCCAGGCGTTTCATGGCGGGGGACATCGACCGCATATTTGGGGCCTTGACCAATTTCCCCTCGCGCTGCGAATCCATCATCGACCGGCGCGATCCGGTGTTTTTCGAGCGCATGACGCCGTTTATCGAAAAGGGCGGCTCGGCAGTCCTCCTCGGCACGGGCCACATGCCGGGCATAATCCGAAGGCTCGGGGAGGCCGGCTGGTCCGTACGGCCGGTCGGCCGATGATCTGGCCCTGGCTGCGCGGCCGCCTGAGGGCCAGGGCCTATCTCCCGGAGCACCTGCCGGACTATGTGCGCGCCGTAACCGGAGGCGGGGCCGGTCTCGTCGACGGACACCTGTGGTACGACCGGGGCGACACCCTGGTGCTCGTCGGGTACCCGCTCGACGGGAACTTCGATACCGCGCGCCTTGCCGATGCGGTGCGGAGGGCGCTCTTATATCACCGGCCCGTCTACCTCTCGCTCATAGCGCCCGAACTCCCCGCCCTCCCGTTCGAGCTCCTTGATAGCGGGAGCGACCGCTACTTCCGGCTCGACCTCGCCGCGCACGCCGTCAACCAGAAGACCCGCAACATGATATCCCGCTCCTCGCGGGAGCTTAGGCTCGCCGCGGTCCGAAGGCTTGGGCCCGAGCACCGCGCGCTTATCGCTTCCTTCCTGGAACGCACAGGCGCCGACGGGGCCATGCGCCGAGTATATGAGGCCATGCACGGATACGTGGAGCGCGCCGGGGGCCCGCTCGTGCTGGAGGCGCGCGACGCGGCCGGGAGGCTCGAGGCCTTCGACGTGGCCGATATCGATCGCGGCGAATACGCCTTCTATATGTTCAATGTCCGCTCTGGCGGGGCGGGTATACCCGGCGCGTCGGACCTCCTGTTGCACGAGCTCCTGAAAAGGGCGCGGGCCGCGGGCGCGCGCTATGTGAACCTTGGGCTCGGGGTGAACAGCGGGATCGAGTTCTTTAAGCGAAAGTGGGGCGGCCTGCCGTTTATGCGGCACGAATACGGTCTCTACGATGCGGGCGGAGGGCCCCTCATCGACCGTATATACGGGCGTTGAGCTTCGAGTTCGACCGCGGGGAATCGGGCCATTATGCGCGCCCTGAACTTTCGGGAATGGAGCCCGAAAGCCTTCGGATTTTCAGGCCGGCGAGGCGCGGAAAATCATAATTGACAAATGAAGCTCTAACATTATTTTACAACAAAAGCCGGCAATATTCCAGAAAAGCGCCGCATTTTCATTTTTACGAATCCAGGAGGACGCAATGGCTCTCAATCCGCTGCTCGATTCACGCGATCTGCGCTTCACCCTCTTCGAACTGCTCGAGGTCGACAAACTGACCTCCATCCCCAAGTACGCCGATCTGGACCGAAGCATGTTCGAGGACGTCATCGACCTCGCGGAAAAGGTCGCCATGGAGCAGGTCTACTCCATCAGCGCAGAATCGGAAAAACAGGGTGTAAAATACGACCCCGATACCCACAGGGTCACTGTGCCGGACAGCTTCAAGCCGGCCCTCAAGGCGTATCACGAGGCGGGCTTTATCGGAATTCCCGAGGACCCGGAAATAGGTGGGATGGGGATGCCCGCCTGCATCGCCATGGCGGCCAACGAGATCTTCACCGCGGCCAGCCTCGCCTTTACCGTCTACCCGGGACTCTCCCACGGCGCCGCCATGCTGATCGATACCTTCGGCACCGAGGAACAGAAGAAGCTCTACATTCCGAAGATGCTCTCCGGGGAGTGGGGCGGCACCATGTGCCTAACCGAGCCGGAGGCCGGAAGCGATGTGGGAAACCTCAAGACGAAGGCCGTCAAACAGCCGGACGGCGCCTATAAAATCACCGGGCAGAAGATATTCATATCCGGCGGCGAGGGCGACATATATTCCAACATCATCCATCCGGTACTGGCCCGCATTGAGGGGGACCCGCCCGGGACTAAGGGCATCTCGATATTCATAGTGCCCAAGTACCGCGTCAATCCGGACGGGAGTATCGGCGAGCTCAACGACATAGTCTGCACCGGCATAGAGCACAAGATGGGATTCCACGCCTCGGCCACCTGCTCGCTCTCCTTCGGCGATAACGGACAGTGCGTGGGTTACCTCCTCGGCAAGGAGCGCCAGGGGATGAAGATAATGTTTCAGATGATGAACGAGGCCCGGCTGGGCGTGGCCATGCAGGGGCTGGCGCTTTCCACCACCGCGTACATGCACGCGGTGACCTACTCCAGAACCCGCACACAGGGCGTGCACGTAAGCCAGATGCTTAACCCGGACGCCCCCAGGGTAACAATCAGCCAGCACCCCGACGTAAAACGGATGCTTTTATGGATGAAATCGTACGTCGAGGGCATGCGGATGCTCGTCTATTGCCTTGCGCACAACATCAATCTCATGCAGGTGCTCGAGGGCGAGGCCATGAGGGAGGCGCAGGGGCTTGTGGAGATACTCATCCCCATCTGCAAGGCGGGATGCACCGACAGCGCCCTGTACGTCACCTCGGAGGCCGTGCAGGTGTACGGGGGCTACGGCTATTGCTCCGACTACCCGGTCGAGCGCTATCTGCGCGATGCGAAGATAACCGCGATCTACGAGGGGACCAATGGAATCCAGTCCATGGACCTCACCATGCGAAAGATCCTCATGAACCCGGAGCAGTTCAACTTCTCCGTCTGGAAGAAGCGGGTGGCCGAGACCGTCGCCAGGGCGCGCGGCGTGGTGGAGGACAAATACATAAATCTGGTTGAGAAGGGAATGGCAAAGCTCGACGAGGTGATCGAGTCGCTCAAGGCCGACATGGCCGGCGGCAAGTTCCTGAATATCTTCGCCAACGCCACTCCGCTTCAGCAGGCCATGTTCATGATGTCGCTGGCCTGGACGCATCTGTGGAGCCTCACGCTTTGCATACCGAAGATGAAATCGCTTGTGGGCGACGCAAAGGGCGAGGACCGCGAGAAGCTATTGAACGACAACCCCGAGGCCGCGTATTACTCCGGCAAGGTGCTCTCGTCCCAGTTCTATTTGGGCGCGGAGTTTCCCAAATTCTTCGGGCGTGCGGAGGCCATCCTCTTCGGAGAGACGGCGCCCGTAAAGGCGTCCGACGCCGTTTTTACCGGCGCGCCGCTCGAATAGGGCGAATGCGTCAAACGCGCAAACGGGGCCGCCCGCCGGGGCGGCCCCTCCCCACCATACGCCCTGGGGCCGATTGCCAGGGCCTATCACCGTCGGCGCGAAAGCGCTGTGGGGCCTTGTCGATCATCCTGCCGATATTTTGCGGAAAGCCCCCGCCTGCGGCGTCGCCCTTTTTTGTTGACTTTGGGCGGGCTCCGGGTAGTGTATGCTAAAGTAAGGTATGTTAGCTTTATTTTTTCCAGGGGGCGGCCATGCGCGAAAGAAAGGTGATACTCCGCCGGTGTGACGAATACGAGCCTTCCGTTATCCAGGGCATTATAAAAGAGGCCATGGAGGAGCTCGGCGAAAAGCCCAGGGGCAAAATCCTCATCAAGCCCAATATCGTGACCGCCAACAAGCAGTATATCTTCGACGCGTACACGCATCGCGACATGATGGAGGCCATGGTAAAAGTGCTGCGAGAATCGTACGGGGCGGGCGATTCCATCACCATCGGCGAATCCGGCGGCATAGGCCTTCCCACCAGGATGTTTTTCGCCGAGTCGGACTACGACAAATTGGCGAAGCGCCTCAATGTGCCGCTGGTGGACCTAAACGAGGAGGAGCTTCGCACCGTTAGCCTCAAAAAGGCCAAGTTGCACAAGACCATGCTTATGGCCAAGTCGCTGTACGAGGCGGAATACAAAATCTGGATGCCCAAGTTAAAGTTCCACATAGTGGTGGACTTTACAAACGCGCTTAAACTCAACATCGGCATTCTCTCCCATAAGGAACGCTTTCTCTACCACGACGACCGCCTGCACGAGAAGATTGTGGACCTGCTCGAGCCGGGATACCCGGACCTAATTGTGACCGACGCCATCACGGTGGGCCGCGGCTTCGAATCGAGCCCCTTTCCGCACCACCTGGGCGCAGTGATGATTTCGAACGATCCGCTGGCCATCGATGTGGTCGCCTCGAAGGTGATGAACTACGAGCCCGAGTCGGTCATATATATGCGCGAGGCGCGCGACCGGGGATACGGCTCGCTCGACATGCGCGATATCGTAATAACCGGGGACGTGGGCTGGGAGGAGCTCGCCGAACGCATGAAGGGGGTGGACTCGCCCTTCCAGGACCTCCAGAAGCTCGACACTCCCATACGTTTCTACGAGGGGACCAATAAGGAGACGGGGAACATCTGCTACGGCGGTTGCATACTGACGATCTCGGGCGCAATCGTGATGGGCCATTACAAAGGGGACGTGCTTCACCCGAACGAGCCGGTAGTTATGGTGGGCACCTGCGCCGGAGTGGAAGGAAGGCTGGAGGCCGGAAAGGTCGTCCACATCAAGGGCTGCCCGGTAAAGGTCGCTGACCTCATGATCTTCGGCCTGCGCCACTTCAAGATGAAAAGCCCGGCCTGGGACATGAGAAACCTCGTGCTTCTGATCTACCATTCCATTATAAAGGCCTTCATGCAGCTTACGGTCCCGCTGAGGGCAAGGGCGAAGATCCAGCGGCACGCCTGAGCCGCAGGCCGCGTTCGCGCTCTTTCTTCAATTAATCTTTATTTCTTTCGTGAATATTAAAATTTGACTTGCCAGCCAAGGGCAAATTTTAAAATATTCCCGGGTTCCAAGGGCCCCGCCGGGCGAATATGCCGTAAACGCCCATACTCGGCGCTATAATGAAAACCGTTCCCCCGCCGGCGGCCGGAACGCCGATCCGAATTCCGTTCAGGAGATGACAATGGCCTCACATCCTACCGTGGACATGCGCGACATCCATTTTGTCCTTTTCGAGCTTCTGGAAATCGAGAAATTAGGCCGCTTCCCGGCCTTTGCCGACCTTACTCGCGCGGAGTGCGAGGAGTCGCTTCGCCTCGCCTCGCGCATCTCGGACGACATCCTGTACGAGGCCAACCGCGAGGCCGACCGACTCGGCATAGACTACGATGCGGCCACCAAAGAGGTGCGCATACCCTCCGGCATGAAGAAGGCCCTTTCGGCCTATTACGAGGCGGGTTTTTTGCGAATAGCCGATTCCCACGACGAGGGGGGGATGGGAATGCCCGAAACGATCGCGTTCTCGTGTAACGAGATATTCACCGCGGCGAGCATGTCTTTTTTCACCTATCCCATTCTGGGGCACGGCAACGCGACGCTGCTTCGCAACTTCGGAACGGACGAACAGCGCGCCCTCTATATGGAAAATATCCTCTCGGGCCGCTGGGGGGGGAGCATGTGCCTGACGGAGCCGGGCGCGGGAAGCGACGTGGGCGCACTCCGCACAAAGGCGGCTCGGCTTTCCGACGGGAGCTTTAGGATAAGCGGGCAGAAGACCTTCATCTCGTGCGGCGAGGGCGACCTGTACGAAAACATCATCCACTTCGTGCTCGCCCGCATAGAGGGCGACCCTGAGGGTACCAGGGGCATATCGCTTTTCATCGTTCCCAAGTATCCGGTGCGTTCCGACGGCTCCTTCGGCCCCCTTAACGACGTGGTCTGTACGGGCATAGAGCGCAAGATGGGCCTGCACGGCTCGCCCACCTGCACGATGGTCTTCGGCGAGAACGGCGAATGCGTGGGGCGTCTCCTCGGAAAGGAGCGCGAGGGCATGCGCATGATGTTTCACATGATAAACGAGGCGCGTCTGGCCGTCGCGCGCCAGGGACTTGCCGTGGCATCCTCGGCATACCTGCACTCGCTCTCCTACGCGCGCGAACGGCTGCAGGGCCAGGACCCTGCAAACCCGGCCGCCGGCGTACAGGTCCCCATCATCCGCCACCCGGACGTTCGGCGCATGCTGCTTAGAATGCGTTCGTATGTGGACGGAATGCGCATGCTGGCCTACTACACGGCGCTGCAAATCGACACCGCGCGCCACGCGTCCGGAGACGAGGCCGCCGAGGCCGGCTCGCTCGTCGATTTTCTCATCCCGATATGCAAGGCCGGTTGCACCGACACCGGGGTGCTCGTCTCCTCGGAGGCCGTACAGGTTCACGGCGGATACGGCTTCTGCGCGGACTATCCGGTGGAACAGCTCTATCGCGACGTGCGCATAGCGCCGATCTGGGAGGGCACTAACGCCATACAGTCGCTCGACCTAATTATGCGCAAAATGCTGCTCGACCCGGGGCGGAGGATGTACGGCCTGTGGAAGGACCGCGTTTTAAGCACCGTCGAGGATTGCCGGCCCCTTGTGGACGGGAAATACGTGTCGGCTGTGGAGAGGGCGGTAAAGGCACTTGATGAGGCCGTGGCGGTGATGAAGGCCCGCTACGAGGCGCGCGACACCCTTCAAATC
>MVZN01000026.1 GCA_002069125.1 Spirochaetes bacterium ADurb.BinA120 | reverse complement strand
TGCCGAGTATTTCGAGAAATAGTCGATAAGTGCCCGATGCTCTTCTGCCCTAAAGGTCAGCTTGGCCTGTAAGGAGAACTGAAGCTGGGATTTTACGGACTCGACTAACGACGTGATTTCCTCGACGTCTTCCTTCGTAGCAACGTTTTTACCTTTTTCCTGAAAATACGATTTCAGAAATGCCAGTTAGAGAAGAAGCAATAGGATGAGTACTTCGAGGATCAACTGCATAGTTTCGGTCTCCGGAATCATACGGCTCCGATCTCCAAGGTCGCATAACGTTTTGGGCGTCCACCGATGACTGCTTTCAGCACAAATGAGCAACGACCGGAATTAACCGAACTCGGCCGTCCCACAATTATGCTTTCATCCTACCGTTACGCACAATATCGTTAACGCAGAGCCGATTTTTCTCAGTGATCGGCGATCAACCTGACTAGCTCGTCACCGTAGTGCTCGATCTTGGCTGCGCCAATACCCGTGACCATCGCCAGATGCCCGCGCGTGGTCGGGCGCATTTCGGCCAGTTCCTTCAGCGTGCGGTCGTGCAGGATGACATAGGCCGGCACGCCCTGTTCGCGCCAGGTCTTTGTGGGGATCGGGGCGTCCTGGTTTTTTTGGATGTCTCTCCATTCGCTCCACGTATAGCGCATCCCTTCCGGCTTGAACGGCTCCACGCACGCCCACGCTCCGACGTATATGGCGGTGCAGACTATGGACATGTGCAGCACTACGGCTACGGCGGTGTGCCAGGGCTTTGAGTCGATCCATTTACCGTAACGCTCGAATATTCCCATACGAGACCTCCTTAACCCTGTGGCGTTCGATCCACTCCAGTATCTCCCGTTTGGAAAACCGTACCCATCCTCCATTCTTGTAGTGGGGGATCTGCCCCCGGCGCACCCACCCCCGGAGAGTGTTGATCGGCGTCCTGAGCAGGTCCGCCAGATCCCGGTAGCTGACGAGGTCCTCCGCCAGGGCCTCGATAGGGCAGTCGCTCAATACGATCTCTTGCTGGTTCTCCATTTTGATTCCTCCTGTTTGAGGTTTCAGGCTGGTGCGTTCTTTCTGTAAGTATCCGTTCCTGGGCCGATAGTACGCCGCCCAGGTCGGCGGTGTCCAGATGATGGTAATGCCTGGTCATGTCGGTGCTGGCGTGCCCGATTAAGGCCTGCACGGTGAGGAGCGGGATGCCGGCATTTACGAGGAGCGAGTTGGCGAAATGCCGCCAGCTGTGGAATGTGATATTTCGCTCCTTTCGGCTGTCGGCGTTTATGCCGATGAGTTCGAGTGCCGCGTAGAGCGCGCGCCAGAATATTCTTTGCTCGCACGGCTTGCCGCGCATTTTCGTCGAGAAAAAGACGAAAGCCGCGGGCCCCGGCCGGGGGTTGATGTCGACCAGTCGCGCGAGCTCGGCGCGGATTGACGTTGGCACGATCACGTTGCGGGCCCGGCCGCTTTTCGTGGTGGGGTTCAATATGCGCATTCGCTCGTCCCACGCCCTGTGTATGATTATATAGCCGTCGTCGAGGTGGAGGTCCTCGATTGTGAGCGCCTGTATTTCGGACGCGCGCAGGCCCGTCGTGGCGGCCAGGAGGCTTGCGACGTATCCCCGGAAGTCGGTCCACTGGACATTGAAGATGGCGCGAGCCTCGTCGACGCTTAAAATGCCCCGGTAGCGAGGACGACCCGACGAGGCCTCGATGCGCGGCATTTTACGTATAAGTCCCTGCTCGTCGGCCGCGGTGAGCAGATTGCGAAGCACGCCAAGGGCCTTGTTTATAGAGCTGGCCGACATGCCGTTTCGGTAAAGATTGTTTCGAAATTCCCTTATGGTTAAAGTATCGATGTCGGCAAGCCGGAGACCCCCGAGGGTGGGGAGTATACGGTTAGTTAAGACCCTGGCCTGCTCCAGACAGTTGCGCATTGATGCGCGCTTGCCGGCAGCGCGGCGGTTTATGGTCCACGGCCCGTCCCAGTCAAAGAAGTTTCGGGACCACTGATCGAGCGTGATGTTCTCGAGCGTGATGATGTCGCCTTCGACGAGGCGCTGCACACACCACGCCTCGGCGCGGTTGCGCGACGTCTGTCTGGTGCTGCGCGCCGTTGTCCAGGCGCCAGACGGGGTTTTGAATTGCGCGTACCACACACGTCCTCGACGGTGCAGGCTGAAGGGTTTTCCGGTTATGATTCCGTTCGCCTTTCTCATAGCTCTCTCATTGGCTTGAGATTTCCGGGCGACGGTTTCAGGCTCTTGTTTGTAACTACTGATGTTTCCAGTGGTTACATTTGTTTATTAGCGGAGGAGGGACTCGAACCCCCGACACGCGGATTATGATTCCGCTGCTCTAACCAGCTGGGCTACTCCGCCATTCTTAGCGCGGGCAGGATTTGAACCTGCGACCTTTGGGTTATGAGCCCAACGAGCTACCAGCTGCTCCACCGCGCGATCGTGGAACAAAGGTAGTGAAATACCCTTATGCTGTCAACAATATTTTACTTAAAACATCATTCGTTAAATTGAAGTTGACGCCGGAAAAATATGGATTAAGATATAATTAAACGGATTGCCGGACAAGCGACGCATCGAACCGGCGAAGGAATACAGGGCACGCGGCATGCTTGATATTTTTAGGTTTTTCCGAAAAAAGAGGGTAGGGCTCGTACTGGGAAGCGGTGGTTCGAAGGGAATAGCGCATATCGCTGTAATCGAGTATCTGGAAGCCCTTGAAATTCCCGTGTCATTGATTTCCGGATCGAGCATCGGAGCAATGATCGCCGCGATATACGCATCCGGATCGCTAAAGGAATTCAAGAAGGACATTATGAAGATGGACCGCCGGCGGCTTCGTTCCTACTTCGATCCGATGTTTCCGATATCCGGACTGATGGAGGGAAGGAAGCTCAAGGAATTCCTGAGCCTGTACATTCCGAGCAACGCTAAGATCGAGCAACTGCCGATACCAATAGGGCTCGTGGCCACGGACCTTTATAGCGGTGAGGCGGTGGTTCTGCGTACAGGCAATGTAATAGACGCCGTGCGGGCCAGCGTCTCCATTCCCGGGGTTTTCGTACCTGTGAAGTACGGCGACATGGTTCTCGTCGATGGCGGGGTCGCGAATCCGCTTCCAGTCGATATAGCCAAGTCCATGGGGGCCGATCTCGAAATCGCCGTCAATCTGCACCCTAAGGTTTATAGCGAAAAATTAAAGAAAACCGTCAAAAAGCGGTCGGCTTCGGAGTTGGATCCGGAAAGCCTTTCGGAGGTTTCCCCGCCGGGCCGGGGAAAAATCGAGCGAAGCGCTCCACTGCTAAAGTCAGTCGAACAATGGCTGGGGCGGGGGCGCGGGAAGAGGGCCGATGAGCTGCCGAATATTCTTGAGGTCATTATGCAGTCCATAGATATCATGGGATATGTAAATACCACGATAATGCTGAAATACGCCAGGCCAACGGTACTCATCGAGCCGGACCTGCTTGATTTGTCCACCCTCGATTTCACCCAGGCTTCGCGGGCCCTTGCGGAGGGGAGCGCGGCTTCATGGAAAATGAAGAAGGCGCTTCTTCGAAGAATAAAACGCAGGATATAAGAAAATGAGCGAAGCCATATCGGACAAGGCCCGCCTCCTGGAGGAATTGAGACGGCATATAGGGGACTGCCGTCGATGCAAGTTGTGCGCCACAAGGACCAACATCGTCTTTGGAGAAGGGGACCCCGACGCGCGGGTCATGTTTATCGGCGAGGGGCCCGGAAGGGATGAAGATCTTCAGGCGAGACCATTTGTGGGCCGTGCAGGACAGCTTCTTACAGCCATTATCGAGAAGGGAATGAATATCCCTCGTGCGGATGCATATATCGCAAATGTCGTTAAATGCAGGCCTACAATCGATTTAAAGTTCGAGCGCGACAGGCCCCCCGAGCCCGACGAAAGGGACGCCTGCGGCCCTTTCCTGTTGCGACAGATAGAGATTGTAAGGCCAGAAGTCATTATCACCCTGGGAAATCCGTCAACCCAGTACCTGCTGGGGATTCGCCAGGGAATAACTTCGATCAGGGGCAGGTGGTTTTCCCATAATGGCATACCGGTCATGCCCACCTATCATCCGTCGTATATTCTCAGAAATGGGGGGGATGGAAGCGCTCTTAAAAAGGACGTCTGGGAAGACGTAAAGATGGTCCTTACGCGGCTGGGAGGGAATTTAGGGGAGGAGTCCGGACGAAATGCCTTTGAAAGCCTCGAGGATTCTCCAAAGCGCGACACAGATGTACAGGGGCGACTATTTTAAATTATGTATCCTGAATAAAACGCTTTTCCACAGCGATGGCTATTTCCGCGCCTTGGAATTGATAAACTGAAACGACATGCGCCAATCCGTTTAATCCAAGGCATAAATAAGGCTTGAAAAATACAGCCATGGCGAGTACATGAGCATTTTTGCCGGCAAGGGCCGGGCATACTATCCGTATCCGTTTATGAATAAATTTTCAGTGCAATTCGACATCGGGTTTCGGGCATCGGGACTGCTGATCGGGCGATTTGACTTATTCGTAAGCGGAGGCGGATTACCGATATAACGATTCAATGATACCACATGATAATTGGAGGTTGTATGGCGTCTCCGGTGACGATAAAAAGGGTCGAGAATAAAAAAATGATGAAGGAATTCATCATGTTTCCATGGACCAGCGGGATTTACAAGAACGACCCCTGCTGGGTCCCGCCGCTGATCGGTGAGCAGAAAAAATTCTTCGACCCCCAAAAGGGTTATTTCTTTGAAATCGGCGAGGTTGAATATTTTCTCGCGTACAGGGATGGAAAAACAGCCGGAAGGATTACCGCGCACATCAATCATCTGTATGAAGAAAAATACGATAACGATACGGGCTTTTTCGGATTCTTCGAATCGATAAACGACGTCGATGTGGCGCGCGCCCTGTTTGACGCGGCGGAGGCATGGCTGAAGTCGAAGGGTAAGACGATAATGAACGGCCCGCAAAGCTTTTCCGTATACGATTCGGTCGGATTTGAAATTCACGGGCAGGATGTTATACCGGTGGTGGGCCTCTTTCACTTCGCCGCTTATTATCCGTATCTGGTGGAGTCATGCGGCTTTGAGAAATGCGTCGACTGGTCCTGCTATCTGGTAAAAAAAATCGATGATTACAAGCCCTACCTCAAGGCGGTCAAAGAGGAATTCATGAAGGGGCAGACGGTCGAGTATAAAATATTCAAGAAAAAGGAAATAAACGATAGAAAGGACGATATTCACGAGATTTTCAACCGGGCATGGGAGGGGAACTGGGGTCATCTTCCTCTTACCAGGAAGCAGCTTGACTCAATAATCCACGAACTGGTCCAGATCGTTATTCCGGAACTCGTCGTGTTCGCCGAAAAGGATGGCAGAACCGTGGGCTTTATCATTTCGATACCCGATATCAATCCCGCCATGCGAATTCTCAATGGAAGGCTATATCCATGGAGGCTCGTACGCTTCCTTCTGGCGGCGAGAAAAACAAAGAAGATACGCACGATAATAATGGGGGTCCTTCCGGAGTACCGCGGACAGAAGATAGACGATGTTTTCTATCTAAGGACGATTGAGGACGGCATAAGGCTGGGGTTCGAGGCCTCGGATTGCTCACTTATTGTGGAAACCAATAAAAAAATGATAGGGGCATTAAAGCCGTTGAGGGCGGAAAACTACAAGACCTACCGCATTTACCAGCGTTCGATCAAGTGAACGAATGTCCGGATAGGCGAAAAAGGCGGCGCGCAAGCGCCGCCTTTTTCATATCTTGCTGTTGATAGACTGTGGGGCTATGCGCTCCTCGCGGCCGTTTTTAAAGGCAAAGATGTACCGCTGAACCATCTGGGGATTGAATTTGAAAACGATCATGGCAATTATCAGGCTGGTAATGACGTCGACCACATAATGGTACCTGAGATATACCGTCGAGAAAATGATGATTCCAGCCCAGGCGGCGATAAAGCGGAAATATGGACGTAGATACCTGTATGAAAGAAGGGCCGTCATTATGGACAGAAGTGCGTGACCACTGGGATAACAGTCCCTGGTCATGAAGGAATATCCATCGAGAAAATCCCGCACATAATCGTAAAAAAGGACCCCGCTTAGAGGAAATGTCTGAAGGTGGTCGAGGGTGAACCTTGGCCCGATTGCGGGAAAAATATAATATCCCACGTAGCAGATGTAGAATGAAAGCATAAGGGTGGATACCACCACGTGAAAGTCCATCCTCCTGCCCTTGAAGAACAGGATCAGCATGATGGAAAAGGGTAGGAAATAGAAACTTGCGTATACTATCTGCAAAAATTCAGTCAGCATCGGATGTGTAATGCTTTCCAGCAAAACCGTAGGGTCGATCCCAAGAAAGAGAAAGCGATCGATATGGATCAGGTAGGCGTCGATATCGTATGGATTGACAAGTGGAACAAGATGGTGATGTTCGAAATAGACAAGCCAGCCCGCGATTATGATATTGATGTCCCTGAAATCGGCAAACCATTGACCTTCGATGCGACGATGAAGAAACCGGACGGACAGAACGAGCATGATGAGCAATATGTTGAACATAAATATGCCGGCAACGTCTCCGATTCTGGTGTAGATCAGCATGATCATGTTCATTATGACGAGAATCCCCAGAGTTAATATCTCCTCCAGGTGAAAGCGCAGGTCGTATTCCGCTTTAAGGTTCGTTATCATCGGATCGGTTCGGGAAAAATGGCGTCGATCATCCGGGCAGCAGGTAAAAAGCGCCGACCGGATGGACCAATCGGAAAATCGAGATAGCTTAGATTGGTTGTAATTAAAAATCAAGTAAAATTGAGCAAAACATCCCACCACAAAAAGGGTCGGAGGCCCGTTCACGGTATGTTTTTATCCGGATTTGACAATATGAGAAAAAAGAGCGGCCCGCTATTTTTACCGAACTTTCATTCAGCGACGTCGTATCGGAGGCGCTGATTAAAATGGTTCAAATACAGGAGAGGGGGTGAAATGCGTTGGAATGCTCAAATATAATGCTATATTGTATGACATAATAATTATATAAATAATTCTTGACAAAAACAAATATTATAATCATACAATATATCCATTAGTTAATAATACTCATAATCATGAACATTGTTCAGTCGCCATGGCGCCCCCAAACTCCGGGCCCTTGTTTAAGGGTTTAAGGCGGGCCTGGGCGAAAGGCCGGTTTCAGCGGCCGGTTATTGCGCTGTAATATTTTGACTCATCATAAATATGGCGATAGGAAGCATATTTTGATGTTCAAAATTTGCCGATAATGATTAAAAAATAGGTAAAAAAACTGGAATATGCTAAATATACTTGACATAATTAGAGTAGGTAAACATCCACTATAAACTACCGAGCCGTTCCGGCGCGCTGAGCCGAATGGAACGGCGGCGAGTGAAACACGATAAGGGAATAAATTTAAGGAGAACGCTGGAGGTACAAGGTGAAATTCAGTTATAATCAGGAGGCCGTTAAAAACCTCAAGATTGAAGATACCTCGATTCTCGACCGTCTGGTCGACTATCGGCACGCCCGCGACTGGCGCCAGAAAAAGGACCACTCGCAAAGGGACAAGCGCATGTCCCACAGTGAAGCCATCGCGGAATTCGTAAGCGATGGGGATATCTGGTATTGCGGCGGTTTCGGCTATGTAAGAACCTCCATTCAGAGCGACTGGGAGGTGATACGGCAGGGCAAGAAAAACCTTCAATCGATCGGCTCGCCAAATACGAACCAATCTTATGGCGTTACCTTCGGCAATATGCCCTTCACGCACGCCTCTTACGCTGGCGCCGAAATGAGGGGATACGACAAGTATTTCTCCGAAAACGTCAAAAGGGGAAGGGTCAAGATACTCTCCGACTGGAGCCACGGCCTCATGGCCCTCGGGTTCAAAGCCGCGCAGCTCGGCGTAACTGGACTGTATTCGAAGTCCGGCCTGGGGTCCGATCTCGTTAAATACAATCCCTACCTGAAGGTGATGAATAATCCGATGGTTGACGGCAACGATCCCTGTGTATTCGTTCCGGCCATTTTCCCCGACGTGGCCTGCATTCATGTCCATGCCGCCGATAAATTCGGCAATGCGCGCATGTATGGCCCCGCGGTGAACGATATTGCGGCCGCCGCCGCGACCCGCAAGCTCATCATTACCGCTGAAGAAATCGTTTCCAATACGGACATTCGATGGAATAACAAGGGTGTGGTAATTCCATTCCAGAACGTGGATGCGGTTGTCGAGCTTCCATACGGCGCCCTGCCTGGTTATATGCCCGGTGCGTATTACTGGGCGCGCCGCTGGTGGGAGAAGTGTTTCGCCATGATGAGCGAGGGCGACGAGGCCATGGAGGGCTTTATCAAGGAGTGGATACTCGGGACCAAGAATATCTACGATGTGGTAAAAAAGCTCGGTGGCTCGGATTTCATCATCAATAACAGAAAACTTGCCAGGGCAGCCGAGGCTGACAACGAAGACGACGGCGTGAGTTTCAAGTACGAACCGTGGTCGCCCAATACGCCGCCCAATGTATATGACTGATGGTCCGACAGGATATATTTGACCTTTGAATTATAACAGGAGGAGAACAAGATGGCCGAATCTAAGCCGATGAATCCTTTGGAAATGGTGGCATACGTCCTTTCAAAACAGGTAAACGACCATGAGGTCGTTTATATCGGGACCGGGTTGCCCATGGTGGCGGCGATACTCGCGAAAAAGACGCATGCGCCTCATATAACCTTCGTGTACGAATCGGGAGGCCAGGATCCGATCGCAGGCGGCATGCCGTGGTCGGTTGGAGGTCCGGAGACATACCGCAAATCGCCCATGATCATGGAGATGGCCTATTCGTTCGGACAGGCCGCATGCGGTCTTGTGGACACCGGTTTTCTTGGGTTTGCCCAGCTTGACATGTATGGGAACGCGAACACAACGATGATCGGGGACAATTATCTGAACCCCAAAGTCCGACTTACCGGTTCCGGAGGGAACAACGATGTCGGATCTCTGTGCGAGAAGCTGGTTTTCGTTGGAATCCAGAGCCCGCAGAAGTTTGTCCCGAAGTGCGATTTTATCACGACCACCGGTCTCATGGTGGACGGGGTAAGCCGGGCCGATCTGGGTATCCTCGGAAAGGGGCCGGTGGCGGTCGTGTCGACCGCCGGTGTGTATGATTTCGAACCGAAGAGCGGAAGAATGAGGATTAAGACGCTGCATCCCGGCGTCTCCGCGGACCTTGCGCAGCTCGCTTCGGGTTTCGAGCTTCTAAGACCCGAAGGCGAGATACCCGTAACAGAGGTGCCATCCCCCGAGATCCTCGAAATTTTGAGGAACGAAGTGGACCCGCAGGGATTTTTTATCAGCATGCCCGGCGCCTGAAGAATTCTCATCTTGTCAAACCAATCCCCTCCCTGTCACCGGCTATGGGCGATTACAGGGAGGGGATTTTGTTTTCACATGTTTCCCGCGATAGTGAGCGCTTTTTTTAATGCTTGCGCGAAAATTTCCGATGATATAATAAGATTCGTACAATCCCCGGGGTGCCTTGGCCGGCCTAATGGGGCTCCGGAATCGTTAACGGGCTATTGAGCATGAGAGAAAAGCCTGCATTGAAAAACGTATACAGAATCGGATGTATTACGGCGCTTGTCCTGCTTGCCATGGCGGCGGGGGAGGTCCGTACTCATGGGGATGTCGGAGGCCGCCCTGAAAGGGACGCCGGTGGCATGTACCCGCGCCTTACATACAGGATGCTTTTAAATGACGGCGATTTTCTTAAAGGCGAAAAGTTTACCGGTGTTGTCCATCCCCGAGAAATACTTAAGCCCGTTGCGAAGCTTAGGCGTATATCCGGAAAGGACATGCGCGTGGTGAAGGCGCTGACTACCAGCGGGAAAAACGCGCTATATGTCATTGTGCCTGCCGCTTCGCTTCAACGGATTTCGAAACTAATTAAAAAAAACAAATCCCTCGATCTGGTCTATACGCCGGCGGGCCTGTATGCTGGACTGCCTCTAATAAAGCTCGTCGGTGACGAGAGGGGCGGGGATGAAGCGGGGGAGTCGCTCCCCGATTTCGGCGCCGGCATTGCGAGCTATTATCCCGGGGAAAAGGGCAGGCGATGGACAATAGTCATCGGGGACAGGCTGCGCCTGCTCGAATTCGAGATAACCGATGTCAGGCCGGGCATATCCAGGGGCCTTCGACATGAGAGCGTACCCGGGCGACCTGATCTTGATGTAAGCAACCCATTTATGATCGAATACGCCAAAAATTCTGTTTCAGTTTCGATCGGGGCGCCGGGTGATGACGGGCAGGCGGCCATGAAAGGAGACCTTCTAATAAAGGGGCCCGTCGCCGTAGGAACCCGCTGGACATCGACCTCCGGCGGCGTGCTGAGGCAAAGGGAGATTGTCGCGACAAACGTCATCGTTTCCAACGGAAGCTCGGAATACAATAACGCGATCGTCATAAAAGAGGTGTCCGATGTCACCGCCGGCGGCAACCTTCGGTATATCGCTGTAACATATTATTTTTACGCGGCGGGCTTCGGGTTCGTCGGGTGCAAGATCGACTCGGCGGAAACCCCGGAAGGCATCAGGTCGTATGAAGATATAGACGAGTGGTTCATGAGGCGGGCCGACTGACCCGCCCGGCGGCGGTGGCTCGCTTCGAGGCTTAGCTCACACGGACGATTCAGACCGTCACTTCGTGCGGGCTTTCCTTCTCGAGATGACTCAGCAGGTTTTCGTAATAATCACTGTTAAAAAAACGTCCGCAGACCATCCCCATTTCGTTGAACGCGTCGATTATCCTGAGATAGTCGTTGGGGGCATCCTTCTTTCCGCAGATCCCATGCCTTTCGCCGTACCCGCAGGTTTCGCAGAATGGCTTTTTATACTGAATCAGTCCGGCCTTATGGCAGAAAGGGCACACCTCCCTCCGTAGTCCGGTCGGAGCGCTCGTATGCACGTTTTTCTTGATCTGAAGCCAGATTTCCCTCGCTTCATCGTCCTTCCATCCCTCGATTTCCCTTTGGTCTTCGGGGTTGAAATACGTCTCTTTCTTTATATCTATGATCTCTTCCATTCTGAGTCCCTTGTGCATCATGAAATCGATCAGTAGCTGGTTGAACCTGCCCATGACGTCCCTCCTGGCACCCTATACATTCAAAATAGCATGGTAGTTTAAATAATCAAGTCTAATTCCGGAAAATAGAATAGCGTTTGTCATATTATTGTCATATTGCGGTGACCTGGAGCTCCGGGATGTTTAAGTGACTCAACAAAGCCTTGACAAAGGCCGCCTGTCGATAAATATGCATGATCCGGCAAGGTGTTCAGGGGGCGGCGGACAGCCCCGGTATCGGGACCGGAAGCGCATGCCGGAGCCCTGCGCAAAAAACAAACACGGTGGATCACATGGAACTCAAACGACAGCTCGGTCTGTTCACCGGCATTCTCATAATCGTCGCCGATATGATCGGAACGGGCGTTTTCATGACGACCGGGAACCTGCTCGGAATGACCGGCGACGCGCTCTTGGTGCTAATGCTGTGGGGGATCGGGGGCATTGTCGCTTTGACTGGCTCGCTTTGCTACGCCGAGCTTTCCGCCACCTGGCCGGATGTCGGGGGCGAATACGTCTATTTGAAAAGGATTTTTGGATTGCTGCCGGCATTTCTCACGGGGTGGGTATCGCTGGTGGTGGGGTTCTCCGCCCCGGTCGCGGCAAGTTCCCTGCTGCTCGTGCAATATGTGAACAGCTTCTTTCATATCACCGCAGGGGGGGAAGGCCTCCTTTCCGCGCTGTGGGTGCAGAAGGGGGCGGCTTCCGCGCTGGTGCTCTTCTTCGGTTTGCTCCATATCCTGGGGGTGCGAAGAGGGGGCTACTTTCAGAACTTTCTCACGCTTCTTAAAATACTTCTGGTCGTCTCGCTCATCGGTTTCGGCCTTACTATGGCGGACTGGGGGCACGCGGGGAGGCTCGTTCAGCGTTATGGCGGTTCCGTCGAGGCGGCCCCCGGGCTTCCGGTAACTGGCCTTGCCCTGCTCATAGTGATGTTCGCGTATTCGGGATGGAACGGGGCCTCCTATATAGCGGGAGAGGTTAAAAACCCCGAGAGGAATCTCCCGCGAATACTACTCTACGGAACCGTTCTGACCACGGTTTTCTATTTGCTGCTCAATATGGTTTTTTTGATGGCGGCGCCCGGGGAGGCGATAGCCGGGAAGGACGAGATCGGGGCGATCGCCGCAGCGGCGCTGTTCGGCCCGCGGGTGAGCGGTTTCTTCACCCTGGGGATAGCGGTGGTTCTTTTATCGGCCGTTTCTGTGCAGATGATGGTGGGCCCTCGCGTTTATTACGCGATGGCTCGTGACGGATTGATATTCAGGTCGCTTTCCAAGATCCACCCTCGCTTCGAAACGCCGGCGCTCGCAATATGCATACAGATGGCCTTCGCGGTGCTCTACATTTTTACGGGGAGCGCCATGACCCTTGTAATTTATATGGGCTTCGCGCTGAACGTTTTTCCGGTGCTTACCGTTGTCGGCCTGATGATACTCCGCCGGAGGGAGCCCGGGCTGCGGCGCCCATACAGGGTGCCGCTGTATCCGCTCGTGCCGCTCGTATATATCGGACTCTCGATCGCCATGATGATCGCCGCGCTGCTAAATTGGACGAGCTCATCGCTATTTGCCATAGGGGTGCTTGCGCTCGGAGTTCCGGTGTTCTATGTCTGGAAAAAAATTGCCGGCGTCGGCCGTTCAGCGGATTGACAGCATGAAATCGAAGGCCTTGTCCAGCTCGGACTGCCAGTAGGCAAAGTCGTGCCCGGCGTTTTCGGGCGCGCTGAGCGTAAGGGGAAGTCCGGGGCGGGCCGCCGTGAGTGCCTTATAAAACGCGACAGTCTGATCGAACGGGACGACCGTGTCCCTTTTTCCGTGGCCCAGGTATATCGGCATCCGCCATTCCAGGATCCGCGCCGATGGATTGTCGATGGACGTCCAGCGTTCCGCGAAACGATCGTATGGCCCGTACACGGCGGCCATGAGGCGGTCCCGCTTCATGGCGCTCTGGTCGAAATCCCCGGAGAGTGCGGCGCCCGCCCGGAAAAGACCTGGATTGTCGAGGCTTACAAGCGCCACGCCGCGCCCTCCTGTCGAAAGGCCGAGCAGATAGTTAGCCCCTTCCTCCCTGAATATGCCGTATTCGCGCATGGCCGGAATGAATATGGTCCTTATCCACTGGCCGCCGGGAGTCGGCCCCCATTTCATGCGCGTTTCGGGGAAATAGCGCGATTCGTAAAGGGTTTTAAGCATATCCGGAAAGACCATTCGTAGCCTGCGCTCGCGGGCAAGGATGAGTATGGTCGTTTTGGTATGCCACTCAGTGCGCGAGAAATTCCAGCCGGGCAGCACGAGCACATCTCCAGAGGGCCTTTTCCCCGGCGGGACGTATACATCGACCGGCACTGCCGCTTTTTCCGAAGTATCGGCGGAGGCTGGGATGGAAATTGTGGAAAGTCCATCACGAAGGGGCCTCATGGCCTCGGGCGTGATTTCGGCGCAGGCGCCGGCATGAAAAAGGTGGACTACGAACAATACGGGCGCCATAACGCGCCCGCGCGTCATAAATACCTTGTTCGATGCCGGCCGGAAGGTCAAGGCCGTTCCTTCCTGATGCGCTCGGCGAACATGAGATTGGATTCGTTTTCCTTGAAGTTGTAACCGTAGCTGAAGGGAAGCGGCCCGGTGGAATGCTTCTTTATCATATCATTGAGGTCCGCCTGGTACCTGTGGGCGAAGAGCGGTACCGGCCTGCTGTATGTCCCGTGGAACGATAGCTTCCAGGTATCGGTTGGGAAGTAGCGCAGGGCCGCGCCCGAGTCGTCTTGAAGAAGGTAATCGCTGTGGTCGAGCACAAGGGCGCGGATTTTGGTGAACTTGTCCGTGTTGTGCATGAGATACGACGCCGACTTGATAATGGTGGTATACCTTCCGTAGGTTTCCAGATACGGAATGAAATTGGTGTAGGTTTTAAGCGAGTTGTCTATGACGTTTAGCTGGAAATAGCGGACCCTTTTAAGTGGGGAGGCCTGGTCCTTTCTGAACAATATCTCGGCCCCGGAGATGTTTTTCCCGCCCCTTGCTGCCGGGGCCGTGTCTGTGAGCTCGCTTTCGCCGGTAATCCAGACATGCCGTACGTTTACCACCTCGTAGTCGCTTCTGGAAAGGAAGAACAGGATGACGCTGATGATGCTGTTGAACGAATCGGTGCTCACCTCCTTTTCCATGCGAACCGTCTTGAAGTAGTTCACGTTGAGCACATTGTCCAGAGCCACTCCGAGGCCGGAAAGCCCCGCGTTCAGACGGGCCGGCGGCTGGGTGTGCGGATCGGGTACGCGGCCCGGGGATTCAAGCCCGAACATGATATACTCGGTGCCGTCGGGGAAAAAGGCGATGGCGTTAAGGATGTCGGGACCGCTGAAAGGATAGAATACCGTATCGGTATATTTTTTCGGAAGGTGCTTGTCGCGCCAGGCCTCGATCTTTTTGAGGTTTACCGTCTGCAGGCGGCTCCAACTGGCGTCTATCCGGTTGGAATATGCCCTGTACTCCCTTCCCTGTCCATAGGAATATAGTGAAGATCCCTCCGGTATGGGCCGTCCGGCCAGGAAAAGAGCGGTTTCGTTGAAGTGCGCATCCACCTTCTGGGGGGCTTCCAAAGACACGGCGCGGTCACGCGCGTCTCCAGGTTGCTGGGCGGTGCATAGAATGAGGGACGCGGCCGCGATAATCGATAAAATGAACGGTCCAAGTCGGCGGACGGCGGTTCGGCTGCTGGCTACGATGGCGATTTTCATTGATTGCATTACAGCTCCTTTTTTATGATGCAAAGATGCCATAATCGCACCGGCCTCATGTCAAGGAGATTTTAGGGCGCGCGCGGCGCATTCGTTTCGTTTTATTGTTGATGATGCCGTTTGGATTCTATAGAATGAGATCTCAAGAATAATTATATCCTGCGGCATGACGTTCCACGGATAGTCAGCCGATGGAAGGAAGATTCCCCATGGCCGGTCCCTGCTTACGCCATACGAACCGGGAAGTAAGGACCCGCGCGCTGGGTTATATGAAGGAGGACTTTGTGAGAAAATTACTATTGGTGCTGGCGATCGTTTCTTTCTCTTTTTCCGCATGCGAGTCCATGCAGAAAAAGACCGGTTGTATCGACGGGGACTGCGCGAACGGGAAGGGCGTGTACGTATTCCCGGACGGGGCACGGTATGAGGGCGATTTCGTAAAGAGCGTTCTTCATGGGAAGGGGAGCTACGTCTGGCCGGACGGGCGTTCGTACACGGGGGATTACAGATATGGCAAGCTCGATGGAACGGGTAAACTTGTCTGGCCGGACGGGCGGAGGTACGAGGGCTCTTTCAAGGAGGGCGTAATGGAAGGCAAAGGGGAGCTCCTTCAGGCCGACGGGGCGAAATATACAGGAGAGTTCAAAAAAGGCGAGTTCAACGGCAAGGGGACCATCGTCTGGCCGGACGGCAGGAAATATACCGGTGATTTCAGGGATGGAACGATGCACGGAACGGGGTCCATGTCCTATCCGGACGGAACGGAGCTAAAGGGAACATTTATAAACGGCATACTTGTAGAGAAATAGCGGGCCTGTCCCCAAAACCAAGGCTACCTAAAATGGGAACGGCGGGATAGCCCCGCCGTTCCCATTGGAAGCGTCACGCATAACCCGGCTATTTCTTGTTAGAGCGAATCCATATCTTCATCTTTTCCGCTTCTTTGATGAGGTCGTCGCGAAAATCCGGATGGGCGACGCTGATGATCTTCTCCGCCCGCATCCATGTCGGGCACATTGTAAGCTTTACGGCCCCGTACTCGGTAACGATGTAATCGACCATCTGGCGTGGGATGGTGGTCGTGGTTCCCGGGGTAAAGCCGGGGACGATCCTCGATATCATCTCTCCCTTGCTGTTGGTGTGGGTCGAAGCCAGGCAGATGAAGGATTTCCCGCCCCTGGACCACTGTGAACCGAGAACGAAATCCCACATGCCGCCGTTACCGGAGATCTGACCGGTGCCCCGGCTTTCGGCGTTTACCTGCGAGAAAAGGTCCACCTGAACCGCGTTGCAGATGCTTACCATGTTGTCGATCTGCGCGATCGTCCTGGGGTCGTTGGTGTAATCGACCGGGTACGAGGCCAGGGCCGGATTGTTGTGCATGAAATCGTACATGCGCTGGGAGCCGATGGCGAAGGTGTAGGTGGCCTTGAAGCGGTCGAGGTTTTTGCGAGACCCGTCCATCCTGCCGGATTCGATCATGTCCGCATAGGCGTCCACGAACATCTCCGTGTGACAGCCGAGGTGTTTAAGGTCGGACTGGGCGATAAGCTTGCCCACCATGTTGGGCATGCCGCCGATACCGAGCTGAATGCAGCAGCCGTCGTGAATATACCGCATTACGTGCGCCGCGATCTTCTGGTCGACATCGGAGGGCGGAATGTCCGGGGTCGCGAAACAGCCGTGGTCGTCCGGGGCCTCGACTATATAATCGACGCGTGAGATATGCACGGCCTCTTCCGAGCCGCCGAGGCATACGGGCATGTTTTTTACTACCTCGACGATGACGCAGTCCGCACCCTCGATCTTGGCGGAGGTTTCGGAGTTCTGCGGGCCCAGGTTGAAAAAGCCGCTCTTGTCCATCGGCGCGACGCGTACGATGGCTATCCATTTGGTCTTTCCACTTTCGGGTTTGTCGTAATTAACGCTGCGGTATCCCTTGTTGAGTTTTTCCCCGACATCCTGGTTCAGGAGGTAACGGTATGCGAAAGGCGCCCTGTGATAGAGAATAGGAGAATAATAGGCCACCTCGAACTGGCTGTGCATTATGCGAGTGAGCTTGCTCCACTGCCAGTCCATGTAACGGAAGCTCTCGGGATATTTGATGACCTCGGGAACGGGGGGCACCGTTACGGCCGTATAAATACTGACGTCCCTCAGTTCCGCGGCCCGGCCGGCCAGCGCGATATCGCAGACGACCGGCTTGCCGTTAAAGAAGCCATAGTCTACCGTATCGCCTGAATTAACGCATTTAACGGCCACTTCCGCGGGAACGAGTTTTTTCTTGTACTCATCGACATAAACCATAGTTGTAACGCCTCCTGGGAATTGAATAGAAAGATGAGCGCCATGCTCATGTTTGAGCCGTCGCGATACCGGGCGATTGGAGGTTTTTCCAGTGCCAGGAGACACCGAAAAAACGTCAACCGCTTGACCGCTAACGGACCAATCTCATTAGAGCCGCCATACTGTGCGGGCCCATCGAACAGGCATGTTGCACGAATCGGAATCCCCCCTCTGTGCGGCCACGGAAAGGGGCCAGTTTTCCAACCATGCAACGGGCCTTTTGTATATGTCAATAAAACTATATATAATATAATGCAATCTATATTTTGTTCATCATAAAAAAATGTTAATAAACAGAAAATGGACCGGAATGCCGTGGCTGGAACGATTCCCGCATCGCAAAAGGATGAAGGTATTTTCCCGACGGTTTTTTCTTTGACAATCGGCATAGGGGCTATATATATGTTTAGGTTGGGCTTTTCGATACGGGGGGCCATACGGATGCCGCGCCTGATACTCCATGTAGATATGGACGCGTTCTACACTTCGATAGAACAGCATGACAATCCCGCCATCCGGGGCAGGCCGGTGGTGGTAGGAGCCGATCCCCGGGGAGGATTGGGCAGGGGGGTGGTCAGCGCGGCCTCGTACGAGGCGCGGGCCTTCGGTATTCATTCCGCAATGCCGATCTCGCAGGCCTACAGGCGCTGTCCGGGGGCGGTGTTTCTTCCGCCCAGGTCCGAGCGCTATGCCGAGGTGTCCGATAGGATAATGCGAATACTGGGCGGCTTTACCCCTCTGGTGGAACCCATCAGCATCGATGAGGCCTATCTGGATTGCACGGGCACGGAGAACCTCTTCGGTAAACCGGCGGAGCTGGGAGCGAGGATCAAAGAGGCGGTAAGGGGAGAAACCGGCCTGACCGCAAGCGTGGGCATGGCGACCAACAAGTCGGTCGCCAAGATCGCCTCCGATTTGCAAAAACCCGACGGGCTGGTGATTTGCGAGCCGGGCCGGGAGCGGGAATTCATCGCGCCGCTGCCCATCGGGCGCCTGTGGGGTGCCGGGAAAAAGACCGTAAAAGAGCTCGAATCGAGAGGGTTTCGGACCATAGGCGATATCGCTTCGCTGCCCCTCTCCCGCATGGAGGGCCTGCTCGGGCGATGGGGTGAACACCTGTGGCTGTTGGCCAACGGGATGGATGAGCGCCCGGTATGCGACGACTCCGAAAGGAAATCATACAGCGAGGAAATCACCTTCGACACGGATACCGGCGATGCCGCCCTTGTCGAGAGGGTCCTGTTCGAGATAGCCGACAGACTCTCCTACAAGCTCCGCTCCGACGGGGTAAAAGGGAGGACTATCACCCTAAAGATCCGGCTCGAGGGATTCGAGACGCACACGAGAAGCGCTACGATGTCTGAGCCTGTAAACGACATGGCAGCCATTCGAAAAACGGCCGTGCGGCATTTCCGGGAATTCGATAGGGCCGGCAGGCGGGTACGCCTGGTGGGGATTCGCCTCTCGAATCTGGAGGACGCGGCCGACGCCTCCGAGCGGCAGCTCGGTCTTTTCGAGGAGAGGGGGGCCGATGACTCCCGCCCCGATTCCGAAAGTGAGGCGGAGAGGGTCCTTGACAGGATGAGGGAGCGTTTCGGCGGGAAGGTGACAAGGGCCACCCTGCTTAAGGGGCTGGACGATGGGGAATGATGGATAGCCGGCTCGCTTTCCGCTTGACCGAAGTCGAGGACACGGGTACGCTGCCGCCCGGCATGTCACCGCTGTGGTGACCATCCTGGTTGGGAAGGGATTACATGCAACAGAAAAAACTCAGCTTCTTCGAGGCCTCCTCCATCATTACGGGATTCGGCGTAGGCGGCGGCATCATGGCAGTACCCTATCTCGCATCACTGAACGGACTGACGGTGTTTCTCGCGCTTCTCATTGCGGCATATCTCTTGAGCATGCTGATCCATCTCATGATCGCCGAAACGCTACTCCGCGACTCCTCTACCGGCCAGCTCGTGGAGCTGTTCGGAAAGTTCCTCTTTCGGGGAAGGGGGGGCGTGATCTTCACCTGGATATTCTTCGTGCTGATTATACTGGCCTTCTATGCCAATCTCTCGGCATATCTTGCCGGCGGAGGGGAGATTATCTCCGAGCTTGCCTGCATTCCGCTCTGGGCGGGGCACTGTATCACCTATGCGATAGCGGCCGGGGTCGTCTTTTTCGGCCTGAAGGCCATAGGCATCAGCGAAAAATACGCGGTTATTGCGATGCTGATCTGCGTCGGGATCCTTTCGGCCGCTAGTCTTCTTAAGCCGATCAATCTAAATTATGCGGTAAAGGGGAATCTCAATGAAGGGCTCGCTCTTTTCGGAATGCTCATGTTCGCCTTTTCGGCCCTCTTTTCCGTGCCCCAGGCGGTGGAGGGCCTCCATTGGAACCGGAAGCTCGTACCTAAGGCGGTCATCGCCGGGATGGGGGTCAACCTCTTCATCACGCTGGTGATCACATTCATGGTAATTGGAGTGCCGGGCGAAGTTACGAGGGTGGCCATGATAGGATGGGGCCGCGCCATCGGCGATTGGGCTTTCATATTCGGGAACCTTTTTATCCTTCTAGCGCTCCTTACCTCCTACTGGGCCGTTTCGTTCGCCCTCGCCGTCGTGTTCAACGAGAGGCTTAAGCTCGGCGATAAGCCGTCCTGGCTCTTCGCCACGCTACCCACGCTTGTGATAGTGCTGGCGCGGTTCACCGATTTTATCGGTTTTATGGGGATAGCGGGCTCGGCCATCGCGCTTCTGGTCGCCATACTCGTCGTGCCCACCATGCGCGGGGCCAGAAAATACGGGGACATACGAGATCCGGAATGGACCCTCGGATTTTTCGGGAATTCCTTCTTTCAGGCGCTGGTCATCATCGGATTTATCATAACGGCGGCCGGCTCGGCGATAATTCCGTCCATCAAGTAATTTTACCGTTGGCCTAACTTCTCGGCGTAAGCGGTAAGCGTGGAGTTTTCATCCCGACAGTGTCTATGATCCGGCCGAGCCCTCGTCTGAGGGCGGCTTTCTCCTTTTGCTTTTCGCTTTGGGTTGTGTCATATAGACCAGCTCAAAGCGGTCTCTTTTGAGGCGCGGGTAGCGGAGCGAACCCCGGGAGCGAAGCGGATATGCTTGGCTATTTGAAGTGGCCGGCCTAATTAAGTATTGTGTAAGATATGTAATAATTGATCCGCAGTTAATGCTTTAATGTCTGATGTTTTAAAATCTTTTAAATTTCGTGTGACAATATAATCAATTTTATGTGCTTTAGCGGTATAATACTGAATCGCATCCTCAAAATCATTGAAATTAGACAATAAGGCAAGCTCAATTATTTTCTCATCAACCGGAAGAATCGAAACCATAATTCGTAATTTTGTGAGTATATCAACTGTTTGTTTTCTGGAATTATGTTTTCGAAGTATATAAAAGAGATTTGAAAATATTAATGATGAGACAAAACCATGCAACTTTCCAGAATCAATAAGCGAAAATAAAGAAGCAGAATGATGGTAAAATGGCTCTCGCTTTGCCAAGAGGTCCAAAATAATATCGGAATCGATAAATATATTTTTCTTCATTTATACTTTTTCATCAAATATTTTGCATAATCATCTTTATAGTTTTCAATATTTTCCGGTTTTATAATTCCAGAAAGCTCTTTTACAAGTGGGGTTAATTTTAAGGTTTCATTTTCCTTTTCTGTAATTAAAGCAATAAAATACTTTTCAACAATTTGAGACAAACTTGTATTATTTTTCTGTGCATACGTCTTTGCCTTTTCAATAATGCTTTTATTCAGCTTTAATGTTAACTTTGTGTCCATAATGGCCTCCAATACGTACAATATATTATATTAAGCACGTATTGTCAAGTAGAAAGCTTGATTCGCATGGGGCCTGATGCAGTGGCTAGGCGTGCCCATCTTGCTCGTAGATCTTGATCCTTGGATTATCCGATCGGAAAAATGAAACCCCAAACCCCCTCTGGGGGTGGCGCACAGCGCCGGGGGCGTTAGGCTCTACGGCAGCGGACTATCAGGTCGGCAGGATAAACCCCAAACCCCCTCCGGGGGTGGCGCACAGCGCCGGGGGCGTTAGGCTCTACGGCGGCGGACTATCAGGTCGGCAGGATAAACCCCAAACCCCCTCCAGGGGTGGCGCACAGCGCCGGGGGCGTTGGATTTGCCGCCTCATACAAAATTCATCTCGCTAAGTATATAGTCTTCCCTCCGACTATCGTTTCCAGCACCCGAATTTTGGATATCTCCTCCGGGGCAACCCGCACCGGATTTTTTTCGAGGAGTACAAGGTCGGCCCTCTTGCCGGGGGTTATGCTTCCCTTTATGGCTTCCTCGAACTGGGCGTAGGCCGCATTGATGGTGTAAAGCCTTACGGCCTCAGCTGCGCTAAGCCCCTCCTGCGTCTCGAAGCACTCGCGGGTAACGCAGCACTGGATGGCGTGCAGAACGTCCGCCGACTCCACGGGTGCATCGGACGCCCCGGCGAGCACCACTCCCGAATCGATGAGGGAGCGATAGGGGTAAATCCATTTGGAGCGCTTAGGGCCGAAGCGTTTATGAAGCCAGAGCTTCTCCGAGTGAATGAAAAGCGGCTGGGAGGAGACCACAAGCCCGAGGCGCTTTCCGTCGGCAATCATTTCAGGATCCAGTATTGAAGCGTGTTCCAGCCTGTGCCGGTGGTCGATTCGGGGGTGCCGGGAAAGCAGGCGGTCGTACAGGTCTATACAGGTCCTGTTAGCGGCGTCGCCGATGGCGTGGATGGCGATCTGGAATCCTGCCAGATGGGCCGACTCCATCCTCCTGTATAATTTTTCCGGTTCGATTACCATAAAGCCGGATTTGTCCGGCTGGTCCGTAAAGGGCTCACGCATGAAGGCGGTACACGATGCGAAGGTCCCGTCTGAGAAGAGCTTTATCGCGCCCATGCGGCGCGTGGGGCCCGGGCCGTCGGCGTGAAGCGGCGGAACGAGCATGGAGCCGGCGCCTTCAGGGTCGGAGGAGATGATAAGCCCGTACATGGAGATGGGAATGCTCTCCGATAGCATCTGGAGCACCGGTATGTCGAAGGCGCCTATGTCCCCGGCGGGCCCTTCGCCGCCTGTTTGTAGAACGACACCGGCCGAGGTGATGCCGTAAGATGCGAGCCGGCCGAAAGCCTTAACTGAAGCCCCGGCAAAGTCGTCCTCTGTCGGAAGCTGCATCTTCGCGAGGATGAGGGCCATGGCGTTTTCGCGGAAAGGGCCGGCGGGGTAACCATCGGCCTCCCTGTCGATAACTCCTCCTGGCGGGTCGGGCGTTTCGGCGTTTACGCCTCCGGCTTCGATGGCGGCTGTGTTTGCGATCAGCATGTGGCCGTCGTGCTTGACTACTATTACTGGAATGTCCGCACAGGCCCTGTCGAGGTCGTGCCTCGTGGGAAGCACTGGCCGGTCGAGGTTTTGCTCGTCGAAGTTAAGGCCTATCAACCATGCTCCGGGGGCCTTTTCACCGGCGGCTTTCCTCAGGGCCTCCTGAAGCGCGGCCATGGAGGACAGGCCGATCAGATTGACGTTCATGTCGAAGTAAATCATGAGGACCGGATGAAGGTGCGTGTCGATGAATCCCGGAAGCATAGCCGCGCCCTCGAGGTCGACCATCTTACAATCGGCACCGAGTGCCCTCTCGCATTCGGAAAGGCTTCCGGCCGAGACAATAATTCCGTCGGCCACGGCAACGGCTTCAACCGTGGGATGGTTCTCATCCACAGTGTAGATGTCGCCGTTGAAGTAGAGCTTTTCGTTTTCGGCCATATCGGGTCACTCCGTTAGGGTGGTGGTTTCGGCCGTTTTGTATCTCTCCAGGGCGTCGAGGTCGACCTCGACGCCCCAGCCGGGGCCGTCGGGCAGAAGCGCCCTTCCCCCGGAGTAATCTATAGGCGTAACGATTAGATCGTCCTCCATCATGATATGGCCGAATAGCTCCACGGCGTGGCCAAGCGAGTGATAGCGGGCGGCGGCCAGGTGCAGGTGCATGGCGGAGGCGAGGCCAAGAGGCTGGTTGTGTATCACCGTGCCCATCCCGCGCGATTCGGCAACGGCGATCGCCTTAAGCGCCATGGTAAGCCCGCCCGGGCGCTCGGAGTTAAGGCCGAGCAGGCGCACCGCGCCGAGGTCGGCGAGCGCGATAAAGTCCCCAAGCGAAAAGCAGCCCTCGTGGGCCATGAGCGGGGTATCCACCAGTCGCTGTATGTATGCCATCCCTGCAAAGTCGGCCGCGGCTACCGGCTGCTCGGCAAAGTCGATTCCGTACGGCTCGATGGCCTTGATGGCGCGGACGGCATCCGCCGGCCTGTAGGCCTGGTTGTAGTCCACTCGAAGCCGTATGCCGGAGCCGAAGGCGTCGCGGAAGGCCCGAATCCTCTCCACGTCCTCATCGAGGCCCGTGCCGAGCTTCAGCCTGAAAGAGCGGTAACCCTCGTCGAAGAACATGCGGCCTATCCCGAGCATCGAATCGGTGTCCATCAGCGGGATGAGCGCGCAGAGCGGGACCTCCCGCACGGACGGGCCGCCCACAAGCTCGCAGACGGAAAGCCCGGCGGTCCTCCCCGCAAGGTCGTAACAGGCCATGTCGAGGAGACCCTTGGCGGCCTCGCTTCGCGCCACGTTCGACTCCATGCGATGGGCAATTCGCTCGACATTGAACGGGCTCTCTCCAAGCACATAGCGGGAAAGCGATCCGGCGATGATGTCCACAATCTGGGCCGGCGAGGCGCCGGTCTCCGGAAGCCATACGAAGACCTCGCTCCAACCGACGCGCCCCTCCTCGTCGTGCAGCGCGCAGACGACAAAGTCGCCCCCGAGCCATTCCTCCTCGGCGGGGATGGCCATTCCCAGTCCTCCCTCGGAGCCGGACATCAACTCGCGAATATGTTTATGAAAGGGTACATGGAGCGGCGTGAGATCGATTCGGACTATTCTCGTATGGTTCATAACGCTCCCCGGTGATGTATCGATTTCCGAACATAATGCGGGCAGGGTGGATGAATTAAAAGCAAAAAATCGCCGTAATGCCCCCCGCAAATTCGATGCTGTCATATCCAAGGCAAAAAGGGATTGGTCCGCCTGCGCGGCGGGCGGTAAAAATCAAGGAACATGCGCGATTATGGTTGACAGACGGTGTACGTATTATACAATTATATTGCACAACATGAATAGTGGCGGCATTCCCTTGGATGCCTCTGTTCAGGGGAGCGGGGCTGGTATGGCTTATCGGATAAGCGTTTCGGTAGGCTCGCGCCCTAAATACCCGGGCTTTAAAAGGAGGTTCGTAAATGAGCACCATCAACGTGGGAATAATCGGATGCGGTCGAATAGCGGACCTTCACTACCCCGGGTACAAAAACAACCGCAAGGCGAGGGTGTACGCGGTATGCGATTCCAACGATGAGATCAGGGAGCGCCGTAAAAAGGAATGGAGGGCCGAAAAATCGTATTCGGATTACCGCGAGCTGTTGGCCGATGCCTCCGTGGATGCCGTCGAAATTCTGACGCCGCAGGTTCTGCATGAGGAGATGGTGATCGAGGCTGCCCGCGCCGGCAAGCACATCGCGCTACAGAAGCCCATGACGATCGACCTGGCGAGCGCCGACCGCATGCTTAGGGCCGTTCGGTCTTCGGGAAAGGTTTTCCGCGTTACCGATAACTATCTGTTCTATCCGCCGATAGTCTTCGCCAAAAAGATGATAGACGCGGGCGAGATCGGCGATCCGAACAATATGCGAATAAAATTCATAAGCGGAGGAAGCGGCGGCTGGCCGGTGCCTCCCTCGGCCTGGGAGTGGCGGTTAAAGGAGAGCATGGAGGGGCGCCCCATGCAGACCTTCGATCATGGGCACCACCTGTGGTCCGCGGCCAGTTACCTGCAGGGCAGGGTCGAGCGTGTCGCAAGCTGGATCGATTCGATCGACGGCGTCATCGATTCACCGGCGGTAATCATGTGGAAGTGCGAGGGCGGCGTCAGATATGGAAGCTGCGATTACGCGCACGCGGCGGACCTTCACATCCCATCCAGATACTACGGAAACGATGAATGGTTCGAGATAACCGGCACGCGCGGCATGGCGCTAATAAATCGATGCACCGGAAACGTGCTTTCCGGTCCACCGCTGAGCGTCTTCAACGGAAAGGGATGGAAAAATTATCCTAATATCAAATCCGATTGGAGCGAGGGATTTATAGGGGCCACCCGGAATTTTATCGCCGCGATAAGGGGCGAGGAAGAGCCGCTGCTTTCGGGGGAGGCGGGCAGGGAGATGCTTCGACTGGATCTCGCCATCCAGCGCTCGGCGATGCTCAGACGCGAGGTGTATGTGGACGAGATGGACTCGTTTTTCCCTTCTCTTTTTGCGTTCAGAAAGAGGCGCGCCGGTATACGGGCCAATCCCCGCCGCAAAAAGCGCGTTGGCCTTTTCGGAGGAGGCAGCTACTCGAGCTACGCTCCAAGGGCCATCGAGCTAACAGAGGGGCTTATGGAACGCTTCAACGCGGACCGCGCCGCCGGATGGAATACCGTAATAGGGCTTAAACTGCTGGCGGACGGAGGGTGCGCCGACGAGGCGTTCACCTTGAAGGTCAAAGATGGAGCGGCAAGCCTGAGCCGTGGCACGGTTCCGACGGACGCCATCCTGGTCGTAAAGGCCGAGGCCGGTGTATGGGCCGCCATTCTGCTCGGCAAGAAGCGCATCGAGATGGCGCTGATTCAGGGCAAGCTGAAGCTGGAGGGCAAAGCCGAAGAGGGCCTCAGGCTGAGGGACGTTTTCGGCCTTTAGCGCATCCCCAAATTCAGTAAGCCGGCGGACCTGGAGAGAAGCCTCCGTTGCCAAAGTATCCGGGGGTGCAGCCGACGGCATAGCAGATCCATTCGCAATTATATTTCAAGCCCGCCAAGGACTCGTTCTTCCATAAGTCCGTAACATCCCTGTGCTTTTCGGACCCTAAAATACCGGACGGTGGACAGATCGCGAATGTGCTTTCCGGGGAAACCGCCTATTAATGCCTTGATTAAAAATGGCCCGGGGGGTATTGGTTAAAAAAAAGCCCGGACGCGTTTTTAGGACCGTTCCCGCGGCATGACCGTATAAAGAATAACAATGGCTAAGAAGAGAATACTTATTGTCGAAGACGAATCGTTGATAGCGTTCGATCTGGCCACGCGCCTGCGAAGAACGGGATACGAGGTTACAGATATCGCATTCGAGGGCTCTGAAGCGCTCTTGAAGGCGGCTGAAAGCCCTCCCGATGCCGTCCTGATGGATATAAGCCTGCCGGGCGTAATGAATGGGATCGATGTGGCGGCCGAGCTTTACGGCAGGCGCGGCATTCCGGTCGTCTACCTCACAGCGCACGCGGATTCCGCGACGCTGACCCGCGCCCGCGAGACGGAGCCCCATGGAATTCTATTGAAGCCCGTTCGGGACATCGATTTGATATCGGCCATCGAGACGGCATTGCAAAGGCATTCGCTCGAGCTGCGGCTTAAGGCGAGCGAGGAGAAATACAGACGCATGGTCGAGGGTATCAGAGACGTCATTTACGAAGTCGACGTCGAAGGGACGGTATTATACGTAAGCCCGGCCATAACGC
This sequence comes from Spirochaetes bacterium ADurb.BinA120, assembly GCA_002069125.1. Classification (GTDB taxonomy): domain Bacteria; phylum Spirochaetota; class UBA4802; order UBA4802; family UBA5368; genus MVZN01. The sequence goes on along the minus strand of MVZN01000026.1, from coordinate 10,213 downwards.
CAATACTCCTCTATACTCCGGAGGAAATTGTCGGCCACGACTTCCTAAAGTTTTTTCATGAAGACGACCTGGAGCGGCTGAGATATGATTTTAACCGGGCTGTGGCCGGCGACTCGAAGCCTGAGGAATACAGGGCGATATCCGCTAACGGCTCGGTTCACTGGGTCAGGATATTCGATACACCCGTTATGGAGCAGGAACGGGTTACAGGCTTAAGGGGGGTGCTGACGGAGGTAAGCGATATCATCGATGCGCGCGAGTCCCTCCGAAAATCGGAGGAGCGATACCGGGTCCTTTCGGAGATATCGACGGACGCCGCGAGCAGCCTGAGGCTCAATCCCGACGGGCGTTTCGAGCGCGAATGGTCGGCGGGGAAACTAATAGGGGCCATGGGGTATTCGCTCGACAGGCTCGACACCATTGAAAAATGGCTCACCATAGTTCATCCGGATGATATTCATCTTTTTAAAAACGCCTTTTACGGTCTTTTAAAGGGGAAAGTATCCTCGGTCGAGGCAAGGGTCTATGCCGCCGACGGAAGACTTAAATGGATCCGCGACACCGTCTTTCCATACTGGGACGAGAGGGAGGGGCGCGTCGTGCGCCTGGTGAGCGCCGTCCAGGACATCACCGCCCGCAAGGAGGCCGAGCAGAAACTGGAGGATGAAAAGCTCCGTCTGGCCATCACCATTCGGGACATAGCGGACGGCATCATAACGGTCGATCGGGATGGACTGGTAACGCTATTGAATCCGGCCGCGGAATCCATCACCGGATGGACCGACGGGGAGGCAATCGGAAGGTCGATCGGGGAAACGCTTCGCCTTTACGACGCCGACACCGACGGCCCGGCGTACGATCCGTTCGAGGGGCTTTCGGTCGAAGATGATGGAACCGGAATGCTGCGGCAGGCGCGGCTTGTGGCGCGCGACGGAGTCGAGAAGCGGGTGGAATACTCTACAACGACACTCTATGAGCGATTCGACCTTCCCGCGGGCGCGGTCATCGTGATGCGTGACATTACCGGGCGCATGAAGCTCGAAAACGAGCTGCAGAAGGCGCGCAAGCTCGAATCCGTGGGGGAGCTTGCCGGGGGCATAGCCCACGATTTTAACAACATGCTGACGACCGTACTGGGCAACGTATCGCTCGCAAAAACGAATTTGGACGAGCAGGTCCACGCTCGACGCTATCTCGAAAACGCCGAACGCGCCATAGCCCAGGCGCGCGAGCTTACACGGCAGCTACTCACCTTCGCAAGGGGCGGAGAGCCGGTAAAGGAGCCCGTTGATATTGGAGAACTGGTCCGGGAGGCCGCCGCCATATGCCTGGATGGAAGGGGAGTTCTCTGTGAATTTGATATTCCCGACAGACTCGGCGAGGTTATGGCGGACAGGGGCCAGATGAGGCAGGTGATACAGAACCTGGCCATCAACGCGGAGCAGGCCATGCCGGACGGAGGGAGGGTGATATTCCGCGCCGCCAGGGTAATGGTCGGTCCGGACAGCTCGCTTCCATTGCCCGATGGTGAATTTGTCGTGCTGACCGTACAGGACTCCGGAGTGGGTATACCGAAAACGCTAAGGGATCGGGTGTTCGATCCGTATTTTTCGACCAAACAGAAGGGCGGCGGACTGGGACTTTCAATAGTCTATTCGATCGTAAAAAAACACGGTGGGATGGTGCTGCTCGAATCGGAGGTGGGCGCCGGTTCGAGGTTCCATGTGTACCTTCCGGCCCTCGACAGGGTCGAAAAAAGCGGCGAGCGTGTAGCGCTTGGATAGGGGCTATTCCTGCGGATAGCCCAGGAGAAGCGACGCCTCCATTCCCGCGTCGCGGACCGTCTCGGCGTAACTCTCGGCATGGGGCTTGATGAGATCGGCCGGGCCGGAGATTCCTATCGAATAGACCGCCCGCTTGCGGTGATCGAGCACCGGCGAGGCGTAGCAAATGATGCCCTTCCTGTATTCCCCGTCGTCCACCGCAAGCCTTCGGGTTTTCACCACATCGAGCGAGCGCATCACTTCCCTGGCGGAGCGCGGCGACTTGTCGGTATATCTGCGGTAGTCGGCCGCCGAAAGCGCGCTATCCACAATGTCCTGATCGCTGAAGGCCAGAAGGGCCCTCCCAAGCGCCGTTACCGTGGATGGCTCGCGCATTCCCACGGAGAGGTTGAGGGAGATATGCTCCTTGGGCTGCTCTACGGCGATAAATACCACCTCGGGGCCGTCGAGTATGGCAAGGTGCGTGTTTTGCCTTGTGGAGACGAGCACACGCCGCATGATGGGCCGTATGAGGCCCTCCACATTGGACTGTTCGCCGTATAGCCCTGCATATTCCAGCATTCGGTATCCAAGCGAGTAGCGCTTGGTGTCCGGATCTTGAAGAACGAAGCTGTGCTTGGCGAGCGTGCTTAGCAGCCTGAACACGGAGGAACGGTCGATCGTAAAGCTCTCCGATATCTCGGTAAGGGATAGAGGCCGTCCCGCACGCGCTATTACGCCAATTATCTCCAGGCCGCGCTCGAGTGATTGAATTGTAGCTCCCATTTCACAGTATGCAATATCAGTGCGCGTCGACTTGTCAATGATAAATGATAAGGCATCCTCTAAAAATTAGGTTTTCCCGCCCGCCGAAGGCGGGCGGGAAAACCTATGTACAGAGTTTGGCGGTAGTTAGCATTTATGGGAATCTTAAAATCTAATTTTTAGAGATTCCCTTAAATTATCAGTGAAAGTGATTGACATATATGCAATAAAAATGTATATTACGCAATACAATTACGGTGCTCAGGCAGCTCGGAATCCTAAGCGCCGTCATGCCGCCAATTGATAGTTTCCGCGCCGCGAGCCGGCGCGGCAAAGGGGGTGGGATTATGCCGATAGTCGATATGAACGAAATCCCTTCGGCAAAGGTTGACAGGCCGTTCGAAAGGGAACTAAAGGTCATCATGTCGCCCGACACGAATCCCGAGGTCAAGGGCTTCTCGCTTCTCGAATCCATTCTCGCGCCGGAAGGCGGCTGCACCGATTTCCATTCCCATCCCATCTCGGGTGAGCTTATGATCATCATGTCCGGAAAGGGGAAGGCATATATGGAAGGACGGGAATACGAGCTTAAACCCGGAACTGCGCTGTACGCGCCACCGGGTGTAGAGCATAAGACAATGAACACGGGAAGCGAGCCCGTAAGGATTGCGTGTATATTCGTACCGTCAATCGATACGTCCTATATAATGGAAAGCGTAAGGGCGGCGCAGGCTGCCCGGGAAGCGAGCGATGCGTGAGCTTATGAAGTCCTTCGCCTCGCGATGCGGGGAACTCTCGAGGAAGGGCGCGCTTGCCGTTCCCGAACACGAGACCAAGGCGCTGTTGGCCGCGCACGGCGTTCCGGTCCCCAGGGGCTTGCTATGTGCGGACCGCGACGGGGCCGCCGCCGCCGCGAAGTCGTTACGGTATCCCCTGGTGCTGAAGCTCGCCTCCGACTCGGTCCTGCATAAAACCGAACTGGGCGGCGTTCGGACCGGCATAGGCTCGGAAGGAGAGCTCCTCGAAAGCTTCGACGAGATGCACGAGAGATTTCTTAAGCAGGGGGTGCCGGGCTATCTTGGAATCCTAATCGAGGAACAGGCCGAAGAGGGTACGGAGATAATCGCCGGACTGCAGAATGATCCGGTGTTCGGGCCGCTACTCATGCTTGGACTCGGCGGGGTGTTTACGGATGTTTTCGAGGACGTCGCGTTCGGGGCCCTCCCTGTGGCGCGCGACGATATCCGGGCAATGCTCGACGGCCTTAAGGGGGCCTCCCTCCTTCGAGGATACAGGGGATCGCCCGCCGTAAATATGGACGCCCTGATCGAAGCGGTTGAGAGTATCGCCGCTCTGGGGCTGGAAGCCGCGCCGCTCTACGGCTCGGTTGATTTCAATCCGATAATAGCCGGACCCTCGGGGGTGGTCGCGGTCGACGCCAAGATGGTCCTCCCGAAGGAGGGGGAGTCCGGACTCCGTAGCGAAATGCCTCGTACCGAGGGCATGTCAGCGTTCTTTACACCGGCCTCGGTCGCGGTGATGGGGGCCTCGTCGACGCCGGGAAAGATCGGAAACGTCATACTCGATTCCCTCGTCAATTACGAGTACGCCGGCAGGGTATATCCGGTAAACCCCCATTACGAAGAGCTCATGGGGCTTAAAAGCTATCCCGACCTCTCGTCGCTTCCGGAACCGCCCGAGCTCGTCGTAATCGTGGTGGATCTTGCACGTACGCCGGAATTGCTCGACGAGATGTCGAGACTCGGGTGCCGAAACGCGCTCATCGTCTCCGGAGGAGGCAAGGAGCTTGGCGGAGAGCGGGCGAAACTGGAGGGCGAAATAGCCTCCAGGGCGAGGGCGCTCGGCATACGGCTGGTCGGTCCCAACTGCATAGGCTCGTTCGACGGTAAGAGCCGTTTCGATTCCTTTTTCCACAGCCACGAGCGCCTAAGCCGGCCGCCCGCGGGCCCTATGAGCTTCATCACCCAGAGCGGCACATGGGGATGCGTCTTTCTGGAGGAGGCGTACATCACCGGCGTTTCCAGGATGGTGAGCTACGGCAATCGCGTGGATGTCGACGAGGGAGATCTGGTGGCCTATCTGGCCGGGGACAGGGAAACCTCGGTAATCGGAAGCTATATCGAGGGCCTGGGCGACGGAAGGAAGTTTTTAGAGGCCTCCAGGCGCGCCATAGAGGCCGGAAAACCGGTGGTCGTTTTCAAGACCGGGCGCACACGCCAGTCGGCACAGGCCTCGGTTTCGCACACCGGGGCCTATGGGGGGAGCTACCGGGTCTACGAGGGGGTGATGCGGCAGCACGGCGTGGTGCTTGCCGATTCCTTCCACGAGCTGTATGCCTCGTGCGAGGCCCTCGCGCTGCAGCCCCCGGCGCGCGGCAACCGGGCGGCGATGCTTTCCAACGGGGCCGGGCCCATGGTGAACGCGCTCGACCACTTTCCCGGAAAGGGGCTGGAGCTGGTTAGGCTCGGACGGAACTCGGTAAAGGCCATGCGCGATCATTTCAGCTTTTTCTATCTCGTCGAAAACCCGGTCGACGTAACAGGATCCGCGACGGCGGCGGACTACGAATACGTGGTAAAGACACTGATGGACGATGACGCCGTCGACATCATCATGCCCTTTTTCGTGTTTCAGGACACACCGCTCGACGAGAGCATCGTGGAGCGCCTCGCGGCGCTCGGGGGGCTTCGCGCCAAGCCCATCGTATGCTGTGCGGCAGGAGGAGATTACACCCTAAGGATGTCCGACGCCCTGCGCCGGCGGGGCATACCGGTATATCCGGACGTTGCGCGATGGGTGGCGGCCGCCTCGGCCCTGGCGCAATGGGGAAAGACGCTCGCGGCGAACCGCGCGTAGGCATAGCGCCAACGCGCGCCAAATGGGGGAAGAGATGGACAAATTGATAATCACCGCCGCCCTCACCGGCGGCATACACGGCAAAGAGGCGAACCCGGCCCTGCCCGAACAGCCCGACGAGATCATCCGCGAGGCCGTCCGTTGCCATGAGGCGGGCGCGGCGGTCGTGCATCTGCACGCGCGCGACCGCTCCGGAAAGGGGGTCGCGGACGCGCGCATTTTCCGCGAGATGAACGATGGCATCCGCTCGCGGTGCGGCGTAATCATACAGAATACCACGGGCGGCCCCGGGCTTCCCATAGACAAACGCATAACGAGCCTCGACGCCTCCCCCGAGATGGCCTCGCTCAATATGGGCTCCGTGGTCTTTTTCCACCAGGGGAAGGAGCTTCCATTCATCAATCTGCGCTCCGAGATCGAGGCGTTCGCCTCCGCCATGCTGGAGCGTAAAATCAAGCCCGAGATGGAGGTGTACAATCCCTCAATGTTCGGCGAGGTCGAAAACCTCATAAAACACGATCTTTTGTCCAGGCCGTATTACATCAACTTCGTCATGGGGGTGGGCGGCATGGGCGGGTATCCCGGCACCATTAAGGGCCTTGTGCAAATGATCGAACACCTCCCGCCGGGCGCCGTCTTCAACGTCTCCGGCATAGGCCGCGCGCAGCTTCCAATGAACACAATGGCGATCCTTGCCGGCGGCCACGCTCGGACCGGGCTCGAGGACTGCGTGATGTACCGCAGGGGCGAGCCCGCTAAATCGAACGCTCAGCTCGTGGAGCGCGTGGTGCGCCTCGCGCGCGAGCTTGGCAGGGAGGTCGCCACGGCCGACGAGGCGCGAAATATACTGGGGATGGGATGAACTCACCCCCTGTCCCCCTCTCTTTAAACGAAAGAGAGGGGGAATTTCGGCAACAGACTCATTGCTGCGATACCCCCTTCTCTTTTCAAAGAGAAGTGGGCCGGGAGGATGAGTTTAAAAAGTAAATGGAGAAGGCATCATGAAAATAGCGGTGATAAACGAAACAAGCGCGGGCGACCGAAACGCCGACGTGATGGCGGCGCTCGACGGCAGGGGGCACGAGCTTATTAACGCCGGGATGACGAAGACCGGGGGCTCGCCGGAGCTAACCTATATCCACACGGGGCTTCTGGCCGCTCTGCTCCTAAACTCCGGCAGGGTGGAGTACGTGGTCGGGGGATGCGGCACTGGGCTCGGGTTCCTCAACTCGGTAATGCAGTATCCGAATATAGTCTGCGGTCTTATTGCGGATCCGGTGTCCGCCTGGGTCTTTACCCAGATAAACGGGGGCAACTGTATCTCGCTTCCAATGCTATATCAGTTCGGCTGGGCGGGCGATGTAAACTTTCGGTTTATCTTCGACCGTATCTTCAGCGTCGAGCCGGGGATAGGCTACCCCGCCCACAGGCAGGAGTCGCAACGCGAGAGTCGCAGGACCCTTTTCGAAATTTCGAAAAGGACGCACCGGAGCATGGTGGAGATATTGACGCTCCTCGATCCGATCATTGTAAAAACGGTCCTCTCTTTTCCGGGCGTCATGGAAACGCTCGACCCCGACACGCTGGCGGACGCGGACCTTAGGGCCGCGATCAAAAAATCGCTTTAAACCACGAGGCTGGACAATGAAGCATAGAGATGAACGCGCTAAAGCCATTGCACGACACGGATCCATCGCGGCGGCGGTGGAGGCCGGGGCCCTGGAGCGGTTTCAGGACATCTCCCTCTCCGAGGCTATAGTGCTGGGGCTATTAAACCAGGGCGTCAAAAAATATGTGGGCATATTCGGCCATGGAACGACCGATATCGCCGAGGCGCTCAGGGTCTACGAGGAGGCGGGACTCGTTAAGACTTGGAACGTACGCCACGAGACCGCGGCCGCGCATGCCGTAACTGCCCTCAAGATTCTGACCGGCGAGACCGCCGCGGTCATCACCTCGATCGGACCCGGGGCCATGCACGCCTTCGCCGGGTCTCTCTGTGCGGCCTCCAACGGCGCCGGCGTGTACCACATCTACGGCGACGAGACCACGCACGACGAGGGCTTCAACATGCAGCAGATCCCGCGCGACGAGCAATACCAGTTTCTAAAGCTTGCCGGGCTTATGGGGGGCGCGTACTCGCTGCAGGAGCCGCATTCAATTTTCACCGCGCTCCGGCGAGGAGCCATACACACCGGCCGGGCGGGCTTCGCCGGTCCATTTTTTCTTCTTGCGCCCATGAACGCGCAGCCGGCGATTATCGAATCCTGCAACCTTCTCGAGTTTCCGGGCGCTTTCAGGGCGGTGGCGCCCTCGTGCTCCGACAGCTCCGTCTACGAGCGGGCAAGCGAGCTTGCGGCGGGCGCCAGGCGCGTTACCATCAAAATAGGGCAGGGGGCGCGGGGCTGCGGACCGGAGCTTGTCGAGCTTGCCGGCCTCCTCGACGCGGCAATCGTTGGCGGACCGAGCGCGACAGGGATAGTCCCGTACACGGAGCTCCGCTACATGACGGTAGGCGGCTCGAAGGGCTCCATCTGCGGGAATTACGCCATGAACGAAGCCGACCTGGTTGTCGTCGTGGGAGCCCGCGCGGTGTGCCAGTGGGACTGCTCGGGAACGGCCTGGAAGAAGGCGGCCGGCATCATCAACTTCAACATCGATCCGCAGCATGCGGGACACTACAACCGGACCCTCCCAATACTGGGTGACGCAAAGGCGAACCTGCGCGCCTGGATCGATCATCTGAAAGGAAAGGGTGTTCGCCGTGCCGACGGCTCCTCGGATTGGGCCGGGGCCATTTTCAAAAAACGCGCCGAGTGGGAGGCGTTCAAAAAAAAGCGCTATAAGAACCCGACGCTCTATGACGAGGCATGGCAGTCGGAGGTTCTGACCCAGCCGGCCGCAATCAAGGCCGTGTGCGAATGGGCGGACGCTTTAGGAGCGGTTAAACTCTTCGACGCCGGCGATGTTCAGGCCAACGGGTTTCAGATAGTGGAGGATGTGCGCGAAGGACAGACCTTCACCGATACGGGCGCCTCGTACATGGGTTTTGCCGTGTCGGCGGTTTTTGCGGCGGCCCTGTCGGAGCGGCCGTTTTATCCCGTGGCCTTCTCGGGAGACGGGAGCTTTATGATGAATCCCCAGATACTAATTGACGCGGTTCAGCACGGCGTACGGGGATGCATTGTGCTGTTCGACAATCGCAGGATGGCCGCCATTTCCAGCCTGCAGGGCGCGCAGTACGCCAGGGAATACAAAACGGCTGACTCGGTGGAGGTGGATTACACCGAGATGGCGGGCTCCGTGCGCGGAGTGCTCGGCATTCACGGCGGCAGGTCGATCGATGCCCTGCGCGGGGCCCTGGAAATGGCCCGCGGGCACGACGGGCTTTCCGTTGTGCATGTGCCGGTATACGGCGGCGGGGACGAGCTTGGCGGAATGGGCGTATTTGGGGACTGGAACGTCGGAAACTGGTGCGAGCGCGTACAGAAGGAACATCATCGCATAGGGCTTTAGTGGCATGGGGCGCGCTTCTGTATCCGTGCCGCCGTGAGCCCTTCTCGGCCATCCCGCATAGACTGTGGTTGGCCACAAGGGGCTAAAGCCCCTTGGTCTTTGTGGTCGGGGACCGTTCGCACCGTCGAGAATATTTTACGCCTGAACAAGGGGTTGTAACCCCCCGACGCCTTTTTTAAGCGGAAAATAACTTGACAGTCAAACGCGATTTTCACTATTGTAGATTTCGCTTGGGGTTGCTAGCTCAACTGGCAGAGCACCTGACTCTTAATCAGTAGGTTCCGAGTTCGATTCTCGGGCAACCCAAAGAAAGCCTTTCGCCGTCATTCGTAAACCCTGAACGCTTCAAGGGTTAGCGGAACAAGACCAGGGCTTTCGAGTTTTTCTTCACGTCTCGACGGGGCACAGAACCAAAATTTGTAGCAGTATGTAGCAAATTTTGAAGGGGGTTCTTATGTCCAAATCACCGTTTACCATTTATCCACGTAAAACCAAAAAAGGCGTTTTATATTACGCTCAGTTCAGAAGGAGCGACGGCACCCGCACACCCGGGCGCCCGACCGGTTGCAAGAGTAAGGCGGCCGCGAAGGAGTGGTGTGTAAACGAACTGCGAAGAGAGGGGAATCTCACCCTTATGCCGGCGAATTCGGTAACGCTTGCCGACTTCGCCGGAACGGACTTCTTCGGATGGGGGAGCCCGTGGGCGCTCGACAAACGCGCCGCCGGGAAGCGCCTCTCGCCCCGGCATTGCCTCGAATGTAACGAGCTTTTCGCCCGCCACGTCGTCCCCGCCCTGGGAGACATGAAACTCGCCGAAATCACCGAAGACACTATACGAGAATACCGCAACACCATCTACGCGCGCGGGTACAGCGACAGCCTCAATAATAAGTGTCTCCATCTTATAAAAGCGGTGCTCGTGGCCGCGAAACGGGCGAAACTCATTCCCTTTGTCCCGGAAATAGCGAAGGCCGGAAACCGGGCGAAGCGGAAAGGGTGCCTCACGCTCGACGAAGAGCGGCGGCTCTTTTCGATCGAGTGGAAGGATTACCGGGTATTCACGGCAAACCGGCTTTCGGCCGTTACCGGGATGCGGCTTTCGGAAATTCAGGGCCTCACGGTCGGGGATATCGACCTTAAAAAACAGGTGATATACGTCCGGCACGTGTGGGAAAAGCGCATGAAGGAGTTAAAAGAGGGCACGAAAAGCGGGGCCGAGTGCCGCGAGGTCGCGATCAACCTTAAAATGTGCCGCGAGCTTGAAAAACTCATCGCGATGAACCCCATTGCAG